>DASVCT010000292.1:0-21548 GCA_036381475.1 Cyclobacteriaceae bacterium | reverse complement strand
ATTCCACACCACATCGGAACCGAAATATTCCGTGTGCGAAAGGCCCTTGGGTGGATTGACGATTACAGAGCTGAACTTGTTAAAAGGAAAATTCTTTTTTTCGGCGATAGAAAAAGGGTTGTACCGGACCTCCTTCGTCTTGTAGTTGAACACGCCATCGGTCTTGGACGTTTCACATTTGACGTAATACCGGTCAAGGTTATTATCCGGGTCGTGTTGCACGAGATTTCGAATGAGAACCACACCATCCTTATCCGACTCACCCGATGCCACCATGTCGATGGACGACGGCACCTTTAGCTTGTTGCCTCCGGAAACCTTTTCGCCTTCATTGTAAGGCACCTGGCTAACTTTCGATTTCCGAAAGACCGTTGTTGCCACCTTATCCAGCGCATTGCCCGGTCCTGCTGCCTGTTTTTCATAGAAACTGGCGTTAGTGGAGATGACTTTAACCTTAAGGTTATAACTTTTTACATACGACACCAACGTTCCCAGATCCACGGCCTGCCAGGGGTCGACCTTGATGTTTACTTCCGGGCTACAGTAGTAGTTGCTCTCGACACGGAGGCGGTACACCTTGTGAATGTTGCCATTAACATGGTTGAAAAACTCGCCTCCACCCATTGTAACGCTTGCACCTTGTTGTACCAGGCCTAGATCCTTCTCAGTATGTGCGAAGTCAAAGTTGAAAGATCCGTCAGGTGCGGTAGTTGTAGTGGCAATTACCTCTTCATTATCCTTGAAGTTTTGATCAAAGGCGTCTCCGCCGAAAGGAACATCCTCTTTCTTTATCGGATCCAGATGATACGGCTTGTTATCGACTTTACCATCCAACAAGTAAACCCTGATCAAGCTTACCTTTACGTTGCCGAGCGGGAGCGCCCCGGAAGCGTCGATGCCCTGCGAGTTGTTGTAAGGCGTTCCCGCCTTAGACAACATAACCACGTTGCCACCCTTGTTCGAAGCGTCTGTAGACTTGGATGCCTTGCCCTCCGGTTTGAACTTGTAATACAACTTGCCGCTAACACCGGCTACAGGGACAGTCTGGTCGTTGACGATCGATCCGACTTTGGGGCCTGGACTTTTTGGTAGCTCGGTCAGGAATACCAGTCCGGTCAACTGTTCCTCGATGGTAAACCAGCAAACCTCACTCTTTCCCTTGTTGCGAAAGCCCCTCGAGAGGTCGCCCATATCCGGCCCAGTGCCCAAACCTGCAATCACCTGCCACGCATACTTCTTTCCCGGCTCAAGAACCGCTTGACCGGGGCCGTATAGGAAGGTGGTAGCGCCGACTATCGTCTCTTCCACGAAGGCAGGTGTCGTTGCTGAAAGCATCGCATCGTTGGGGTTCTTGTCGGGATCCACCATTTCCACGATCCGCAACGTATAGACGAGTCCCGGACCAGCACCCGGTGGTGGCGTCCAACTGAAAACCGGCATCTCGCCCTGACCAGCTTTGATCGCAATGCCGCACTTGGGTGTGATGAGCTGAGGGGGTTCCAGCAACCGTATCGTAACCAGGTTGCTGCAACCCATCGGATCATCCGCAGAAATAAAGTTGCCCGCCCCGTCTACAGCGCGAAGGCAGAAGCGGTAATTGCCTTCCGGCAATCCGGCAGATTGAACTGCCTGGGCAGAAACACCGACAAAGTCGAGGTTGGATATCTGAAAGTACGGTTCCAGGTCGATGGAAGACAGTGTGTATGGAACTGCCGCCTGTAGGCTAATCAGGTCCGGTGTAATGATTCCCTGGTGGGTGCGAATCACAACACCGTTGTCTCCTGAAATTGTAAGAAATAACCGAACCCGCCTGGACGTCGCAGATGTCAGCGTAGCATTCAGCTTGTAGAGGTACGATTCCAGGTCCGGTGTAAAAGGAGGCGGCTGAACAAACGCGCTTATCAAAACCGCGGTCGAACTTTCCGTAATCGTGAAAGAAGCACAACCTATCGGCGATGCCTGCGAAATCGGGGTCCACCCTGTTCGGCCCGAGACGTATACTCTGAAACAAACTTCATAGTTGCCTGCAGGAAGTCCGTCGTTGAAAGCCTGTCCAACGGTTATGCCGGTAGCCCGAAAATTCGATGCCTGGAAAATTTCGTCGATATCGCCGCCCGTCAGCTGGTACGGAACACCTTGCTCGATGTCCAGCGAAAAGGGTGAGGATGCAAAGTCGTTTTCGAGACGTATCCCATTGTTGCCCTGGATGACAACTGAAAGCTTTCCTGATGGCAACGGACCATTAACGGCCGTTACCGTCACATTGAGTTGCTGACTCACGTACAGCTCTGACAGCGGGACCGTATAAGGTGGACTGAATGTGGTCACTACATTTGCCTGGGTTGCAGGAGTCTGCCCCGCAGACGGAAGCACCAAGAGCGCCAGTACCAGAAGGCATGGCAGTCGAAGGATCCATTGGAACACACGTGTCCGTTCAAAATGTGTAGGCATATCCGATATCTCCTTTTGTTTCACGAAATGGTTTGACATTCTCAGCCTCATTCGCACTTTGATTGAGATAAAAGCGCAGCGTGAAGCGGTGCCGACGTGCCGGCTTGTACGAAGTATTGACCATGAGCCGGTTGATCGTTTGATGCGCATCATCATCTATCTCCTGCGCGAGGGAAGCATAAGAAAGGTTGACGTTAAAGGCATTATTGAAAAACGATTTCGATACGCCTACAGTGGGGCCGCTGATTACCGTCCGCCGCGAAGGCATCTCGAAAATCGTATGCGTGTAGCTTCCCGTAATGTTCAATCTGAGTCGGACGATAAGTATGAAATAAGATGCCATCCACGTCGTATTGTCGTATTCCGAATACATCGCGGTACCTGGATTACGATCGTTCAGCGACTGAAAATTGTAGCTGGCCATAATGTTGTGATGCAACGCTTCCTCCTGGAACATCAGATTGTGCATCATGCTCCAGCTACGCGTTGTCTGCGATACTTCGATGAGTGTATCGAGGTCAATCGCTCCGGCGGCTTGTCCGATATCATAATTGGAATAGGTAACGTTACCCGTATACCGATTGCCGATCCGCCCGCTGATAACAGCCGACCCGATCTTGCGCTTCGTCGTGGATGCCCGGCGACCATCAACATTGTCGGTCTGATATCCAAAACTGCCATTGATCTGCAATGCGGATTTGAAGAGTGTCACAGAGGGCTCGACGGTGATATTGCGGATGTCGTTTTGAAAAAAGTATGCGCCCATACTCTGATAGTCCGGATCGATCTGCCGGAACCGCAGGCGGACGTTAAAAATCTCCTTTCCATACGCCAGCGCGCCATCGATGGCCGTGCTGTGCGTAGTGGTTATGTTCCTGCTTTTAAGAAACGATGCAAAAGGGGAGGTAAGAAAGTCGTCATCAAGACTATCGGGCTCGGTCAGTTCCGTGTTGCGCGTATACAGGCTTTGGGCGAATTCGAATTCAAACGTAAAGTGTTTAAGGAAGCTTTGCCGGGTATAGACACCGGCAACCAGATTCTCTGCCGGCGTCAGGCCAGCGTTCAACGTGTCAGCGTCAATGGATTCCGGATCATCCTTCCCGTGAAAGAGGATCAGGTCAACAAAATTATTGTCCGTTCCATAGCCAATCTTTACGGCGGTCCCTTTCCTGCGAAATGACGGACTGGCAACGAAAGTGCCGTCGGTATTGCCGATGGCCTGGACAGCCTTCAGTAGCCGACCGTGCATGATCCCGAAGCGGAACTTGCCCGGGGTAAGTTCAACGCCCCCACCCGCTATGGTGTGTCCACCGAGCGTGAAGGGTGAGAATACTACATTACGATAGCCAATGTGTGCTTTAGCCCAACGATAGTATGGGCTTACACCAAACTGGTTGAAGGGTTGGCGAAAGGATCTTTGCTGCTCGGAGACGGTAAAAGAAAAGGGAAGGGTAATGCCGTAAATCTCAAGCGTCGGATTACCGGTCAGGTACCAGCTGAACTTTTCGCGGTTGGCCGGCCTCCCCTGCGCATCGAAGAACGAGAGGTTTGCGGCCAGCATCCCCGACAGTTTGACGGGCTCCTGCTGGCCGATTCCCTCTACGTTCTGGCCGTGGCCGCCGGTGCTCATCAACAGCCACGCAGACATTAAAGCCAACCTGAAAATGATTACCTCCAACGAATGAGCAGTCCTGTCCATTATTGCGACTTTCGTCCGTGGCCTGCAAACGCATCATTCCGTCCGCAACAAATGCGTGTTTAAACGTTTTGTCGCTGTTCTCGGTGGAACTGATACCAAAGTAGGCTTACCCTCGCGCCTCTGCCAACACGACTGAGTAATCTGCGGGTGTGAGCGAGCAGTTGGAGTAATTCAAGGGACAGGTTTCCCGGGTTTCGGAATCTCAAACGAACAGGCGAAGCAATTCCTCCTTCCGGCTGCGCGAGACGTTGACTGAGGTGTTGTCGCTCATGATCACATAACCGCCATCCCCCTTGACATATTTTCGGATGTGATTCAGATTGATGATGTGGGAATGATGCACGCGGAAAAAATTGTGAGCGCTGAGCAATTCCTCCGTCTCCTTGAGCGTCCTGCAGATAAGATAGTGGGATTTGTCTTCCAGGTAAATGTGCGTGTAGTTTCCCTCAGACTGACAATGGATAATGTCATTTGCGGTAACAAACTCGAGCCCACTCATCGTCGGCAGAGCCACCTTCGGTGAGCCTGGTTTCTTTCCGTAGAGCGTTTGAAAAAGAATATCCAGTTGTTCAGGCCTTATTGCCTGCGTTTTGCTACGGACCTTCGCAACCGCCTGAACCAGTTCATCTTTGTCGATTGGTTTAAGCAGGTAGTCCAGCGCACTGAACTTGAATGCCTTGACGGCGAACATATCGTAGGCCGTGGTGAAAATCACGTCGAAGTTGACATTACCAAGTCGCTGCAACAACTCAAATCCGTTCAGTCGAGGCATCTCGATGTCGAGAAATACGAGGTCCACATTCCGCTGCGAAAGGACCTCAAGCGCCTGTTCCCCGCTTTCGCAAATGGCCAGGATACTGACCTGCGGGCAGAACTTTTCCAGTTGCCATGCCAGCGTCTCCAGACAATGCTTCTCATCGTCTACAAGTACCGAGCGAATGATCCTGTCAGTTTCCGAAGTCATATTCCGGTTTGTATTTCAAATTATCGCGATACCAGCGGTGTCGGCTGCATTTCCATAGCATACGGAAACGCGAGGACAACCCTGGTACCCACCGCCATACCGTTGTCATCAATCAGGTCGATCACTTCGACCTTCGTCTTGCTCTGGTAAAGGTTCAGCCTGTCGGTAGTGATCTTCATGCCCATCGACTTGTCGCGCGTGGCCGACTTGCTCCTTAGTTCCTGGGCACGCCGCCTGCCGATGCCATTGTCTTCAACTACACATCGCAGCCATTCTCCCTGTCGGGTCAACTCGACCGTAAGCCTGCCTCGCGTTTCCTTATGCATAAGGCCGTGCCAGATCGCGTTTTCCACATAGGGTTGGATCAGCAACGGCGGAACCTCGATAAACTCGGTTTCAACCCCACCATCCACACGGACCTCGTAATCGAACCGGTTTTCGAATCGCATCTCCTCCATTTCAATATACAACGTCAGCGCTTCCAGCTCACTCTTCAGCGAAATTGTCGGCGACTTTGAATTTTGCAGGATCATCCTGATGAGTCTCGAAAATTTAGTGAGGTAGTTGGAAGCCGTCTCCGGATCATTTCTCACAATGAACCGGTTTATGGAATTGAGACAGTTGAACAGGAAATGGGGATTCATTTGTGCCCGCAAGGCAGTCATCTCGATATCCGCAAGTTTCTTGTTGAATTCCGTCTTAAGCTGCTCTTCATGTCGGATTCTGCCCACGCGGGCGCGGTACGCAGCCCATATTAGCGACACAACCACTAATGAACACATACCGTAAAACCACCAGGTATTCCAGAACGGGGGTTCGATCAGGATCATAACAGAAAGGCCGGCATCATTCCAGACACCATCGTTGTTGGAGGCCCTGACGCGGAAAGTATATTTCCCCGGATCAAGGTTCGTATAGGTCGCAAATCTGCGTTGCGTCGTTACCCAGTTTTGGTCGAAGCCCTCGAGCTTGTAGGCGTACTGGTTTTTTTGCGGTGCGGTCAGATGCAGCGCGGAAAACTCGAATGAGAACACGTCGTCGCGATAAGTCAATCGTATCGTGTCGGTATATTCAGGCGCCTTCGGCAACTTAAGATCTTCATTAAATACTTTGAAACCGGTGAGCACCACTTCCGGCTTGAGGGTGTTGTCATGGATGGCCTCCGGGTAAAAGGAGTTGTACCCGTTAATTCCCCCAAAGAAGAGTTCACCGTCGGCACTCTTGTAGTATGCCCCCGCGTTAAACTCTGTTCCCTGCAATCCATCGCTCGCATCGTACGGGCGGAACGTCTCCGATTTCGGGTCAAACCGCACAATTCCATTGTTCGTGCTTAGCCACAGTGCACCCTGGTTGTCGGGAAGCACACCATACACTACATCGTTAGGGAGCCCATCCCGTTCTGTGTAACTGTAGAATCGCCCTTCTGCGGGTACAAAGCGGTTGAAACCCGATGCGGTGCCAATCCAAAGCACGTTCGATCGTGGGTCGATGCTGATGCTGGCGATGACATTGCTGCTGATGGAAAACGAATCGGAGGGATTGTGAACATAGGTGTGAAACGCGTCGCGGTGCCGGTCATAGTGAAGAAGGCCGGCGCCGCGAGTACCTATCCACAAGGTTCCGTCGCCGTCTATTTCGATGCTGCGAATTTCCCTGCGTCCTGTTCCGACCCGGCTGCTGTCCTGCCAGTCGTACCGCCGCACGCGCATCGTCGCGGGCTCGACGCTGTACAATCCTTCAAGCGTTCCCAACCAAAGTGTGCCTGATGGGTCCTTCCGGATTACATACACCGGGTTCTCGCGCCAGCGTGAATCGACAACCAGCGACCGGAACGTGCCTGTTGACGGGTCCAGGGTTTCGAGTGTGCCCTGCTCAGTGCCGATCCAGATCTTGTTTTCGCTCCCGTTCGACTCACAATAAATCGATCGGACGGCGTCTGCCCGCCGCGTACTTCGGCTTCTATGAAGGTATTCCCTGATCGTGCCTTTTCGATCCAGCCTGTAAAGGCCACCCCGTGTCCCGGTCCAAATATTGCCCGAGGGATCCTTTGCAATAGCAAACACGCTGTTCGCGATATCTCCCTGAATGCCTGGACGGTTCTGGTAAACAACGAATTTGCGATTGGTGAGATTCAGTTTGTTGATCCCATTGAGTGTCCCGACCCACAGGTTGCCAAACGTGTCGAACGCGAGCGACGAGACACGGTCATTGGAAAGGCTGGTAGACTGTACAGGGTTCGCGCGAAGATGAAGTTGCTCACCCGTGTTGGGATCCCATCGCACGAGTCCCTCCTCATGAAAACCTATCCACAGGTTGCCTTCGGGATCCGAAACGATCGAAGAGACCTCATTCAGTTCGGGTCCCTCAAGGGCTACATGCTTAAATACCGGTAATCCACCGGGTTCCCTGATGCCGGCAAAGAGGCCGTCCCCGTGTGTGCCGACGTAAATTACGCCGGTTGGGCTCTCGTAAAGGGCCATGATGTGAACGGTGGTTTGCTCCTCCCCTGTCTTTAATCTGTGCGCCACGAACGCCGCCGTTACCGTGTCGTATCGGTAAAGCCCGGATGTCGTCCCAACCCAGAGCGTTTTCCGGCTGTCCTCGTAAATGCAATTCACTCGCTTTCCAGCGTAATTCGGTCCGCTTCTGAAATAGCTGACAAAGCGGTCATCCTCCATGCGGTTGAGCCCGTTGTCGGTTCCAACCCAGATTGTTCCCGATCGATCCTGCCAAATGCTCGTCACTAAATTGCTGGCGAGCCCGCGGGGATTGTCTCCCGAGTAGCGAAACGAATTGAACTTTCCTGTGCGGGGGTCGAAGCGGTTCAGTCCTCCGCTCAACGTTCCGATCCAGAGATATCCATCCCTGTCTTCAAATAGGGCATAAATACAATTGTCGCTAATCGAACTGGAATCGTACTTGTCGTGCCGGTAAACCGTAAAATCATACCCATCGTACTTATTTAGCCCGTCCTGGGTGCCGAACCACAGGAAACCCATACGGTCCTGCAGGATGCTATACACTGATCCCTGCGACAGTCCCTCGTCCAGGTTGATATGATCAAAACGCACAAATCGGGATTGGGCGGCCAACGCTCCTGAAAGCAGGAGTAAACATGCAAAACAGGTAGCCCTTCTCATAGTATAAGACCGCCCTCAAGATAAGATGAGGCCGGTCGGACGGAGAAATCACACTGAGCAGTAAACGTCTGGCGGATTTACCTGGACGTCTGCCGTCAATAAGTTACAAAAAAGGGAGGACTTATTTACCGGGCTTTAGCCTCTCCAGCAACCACGTGTCGCCCCATTCTCGTTGTTCGGGAAAGGTCCAGTGCCCCGTTTCAAGCGCGACGTGCAATTCCTTTGGTGCCGTGATGACGTTATAGGCGGAATACATGGACGTAGGAGGACACACTTCGTCATTGAACCCCCACGAATAGAAGCCAGGTACCTTCAGTTGTCTCGCGAAGTTGACAACATCATAATAGCTCACCGTTTCGAGCTTTGCTTTCGTGTTGTTGACGGCCACATGGTTTTTATCGAAGATGTGCGGCCATCCTCCCGCCCTGCCTTTCAGGTATCCGGTCATGTCACTCAGAGCAGGAAAATACGCGGCAAGGTACTTCACGCGCGGATCGAGCGCGGCAGTTACGATAGACAAGGCTCCTCCCTGGCTCCCGCCGGTGACAGCCAGGTTGACCCCGTCGAACTGTGGCAGAGAGAAAAGGAAATCATTGGCTCGAACGCATCCGAGGTATACGCGCTTGTAATAGTAAGCGTCTTTGTCGTCAAGGTTGAAGGTGAAATACCGATTGAGCGCGCCCGCTCCGAGCGCCTGGTACAGCGGCAATTCCAGGTCGACGGGAATACCGTGAATGCCAACTTCGAAGGTGATGATGCCCTTCTCGGCGGTAGCAACATCGCCGTTGTATGGCCTCACGCCTGCGCCTGGCACGCGAAGCAATGCCGGATATTTTCCTTCCGCTTTTGGTACACAGAGAATACCATAAAAGCGTGAACCACGCCTGTAATTCTGCAGGTTTACGTGGTATACGTTGACTTTTTCAGTACAGCGTTCCGGAAGCAGGGTCATTATTGCATCTATGGGCACCGCCGCATTTTCCTGTTTGGCCTTGTCCCAGAACTCAACAAAGTCGGCAGGATTATCAACTGTAGGTTTGATGCTGAGCGGATCGAACCCCGCCGTTGCCAGTCCTCGGTATTCCTTCCCATCCACCGTTGCCACGACCTCGCAGCGCAGAAAGCCGGGTGACTTCAAGGTACCGCCATTAATCGTGAGCGTGCCCTTCTTCAACACTACGTTCTCCTCTTGCATAGTCGGGTCCATCTTTTCCGGTCCGACCTTGTAGCTGACAACGGCGTCCTTTACCGGGTTGCCACTTCGTATTACCATGACATTGAATTTTGCCGTTTCACCTGTCTTGTAGGTCCAGTCGTCGTGGTCGGCGCCAACGATTACCTTTACCAGCTGCCCCGGCTGAGCCAGCATTTCATGGTGAACGTATGGCAACAGCAGTAGGAGCAGGAAGATTCTTTTTTTCATAAGTAGTGCGGTTTAAGAATAAACGTAGCGGAATGACAGCCTTGGGGGTCTCATGTCCGAGGGCGATAATATAGGAAAAAGTACGAGTAAGAAGCGAAGGTTAAAGAGTAAGAAGTAAGTGATAAGTGCTAAGTGGCAATCCGTGCGGCTCCTGTGTACCCTATATGATTTGCGATTTAGGTACCCACGGAGCACGTTTTTTTCCGATCACCGACGACGCTTTCTATTCGAAGCCAAAGGCTCTAATCATGGGCATCAAATCCAAAATCGCAAATCGAAAATATCGAAAATCGTAAATTACTAATCAATCACCCCCTATACCCCTATGTCCTTATTTCCTTATTTCCTTATTTCCTTATTTCCTTATTTCCTTATTTCCCCATTTCCTCACCCCTTCGCTCTCACTCTCACACTCACCCTGTTTCCCCTCCCCCCTCAGGACAGCGCAGGGCAACAGAGAGAAACAATCTTCCGAAATTGGCTTTGACCAACAGTAAACGTTATGAGAATCCCTGTAGCAATAATTCTGATCATGGGCCTGCTGACAGCTGCAGCCGGATGCAGTGACGAGAAGAATGACCCGAAGAAGTTTAACCTTCAAGTAAATAATGGATCCGGGTCGGGGCAGTACCCGGCAGGACAGGTCATCACAGTTAGTGCGAATCCGGAACCGGACGGACAGCAGTTTGCGGGCTGGACGGGCGATGCAGACCTGCTCGACGACGCATCGAAAAAGATAGCCAAACTCACCATGCCAGATCGGGATGCGGAGATAACGGCTACATACCAGGACATCGACCTGGGGGATCCTATTACCTTAACCCTCGACAAGAACGTGACGTACCAGACCATCGACGGCTTCGGCTTCTTCGGCGCGCGTGATGTGTGGTGGGGTAGCGCCGGTGATCTGTGGAATGAAGAATGGGGCGAAAAGGTGATCACCGACCTTGGGATCACCATCTGGCGCAATGAATACTATCCGCCGGAAACACCGAACGCGGGACAAGATGCGGACTGGCCCAAACAAAAACCTGTGGTGGAAGGACTGAAGGCCGTGGCCGACGCGAATGGCGTCGATCTGAAATTTATCTTCACGGTGTGGAGCCCTCCCGAAGATTTGAAATGGCAATCAAGCTTCAGCTGGCCCGGCGACGAAAATGCTACGCGCAGTGAGGGCCCGGTAAGCACCAAGAACGGCGGCACGCTGAATCCCAACAAGTACGATGAATACGCCGACTGGCTGAAAGAGGGTATACACTTGTATGAAGAATCAGGTGTGCAACTGTATGCGCTCAGCCTACAGAATGAGCCGATGTTCACTCAAAGCTTTAACTCCTGCACCTATACGTTTGAATGGTACAACGACTTGCTCAAAGCTGTCGTGCCCCAGATCAAGGCCGACTACCCGGATGTAAAAATCTTCGGGACTGAAAACATGCTCGACCTGGAAGGGGCAGATATCAACTGGCCGTACTTCTACCACCAAAATCTGAAAAACGATCCCGACGCAAGTGACCAACTCGACATCCTGTCCGTTCACGGTTACAGCGATGGCGTCGCGCCGACCAGCGGATCCGGTCTTGCCGAACGATGGACCAACCACCGGGAACAGTTCTCCGAGCCGATGCAAAAGATCACGTGGATGACCGAGACTTCCGGATATCTCGATGCCTGGCTTGGCGACGGTACGAAGCCCGGCGCACTAAGCCTGGCGCAGGACATTCACGCCGGATTGTATTACGGGAATATGAGCGCCTGGGTATGGTGGCAGGGCAGCGAACTCGGCGACATCGGCGAGTACAATCTGATGAATGGAACAACAACCGGCAAAAAGTACGCTGTGTCAAAACACTTCTACCGGTATATTCGCCCCGGCGCTGTACGGTTCAAGGCTGAGTCATCGGACCCTGAAAATGTGTTCGTCACCGCGTATCGTCATGAAGACAAAGGAACACATACCCTCATCGTCATTAACTCGGGCACATCGGACAAACGGGTTTCCCTATCGGGAAGTGATCTCCCGGATTCTTTCGAAATATACCTGACTACGGAAGGTGAAGACAACTGCAGCCATGTCGGCACAGTCGCTACCGGGGAAGAATTCATCCTGCCTGCACAAAGCATCGTGACCCTTCAGGCCGGAGGTGATCCGCTCTAGCGGATAGCCCTGGCCATTGCAGTGGACAAGTCGCAAGCATGTCAGCGTGTTCTTAAAAACTCCATTTGATCCGAATGTAGCCGGCTTCAATCAGGGCGCTGAAATCGCCCTGCGGGTCGTTGCCATAAAACAGCTGACCGATAAGATCCAGGTCGAGATTCTGTTTTAAGGAGATCGTCAGCACAGGATTAATGAAGAATGAATCACCGCCCGGGTATCCGATGAGCGCGACGCTACTATAAACCAACGGCGAAAACTGGTAAGCAACCTGAAGGAAGGAAGACCACTTGTAGGGTGACAACTCCCGGACCGTCCCAGGCCGCAAACCGATGAAAGTCAGGCCCAAATCAGGGTGGAACGATCCCATGGAGTTAAACAACACGGAAGCATTGAAATAAAGCGTATTAGGAAAAGAGTAGTCGGCCGACACGGCAGCCAGAAACAGGTTGTCGTACCCGGCATTGACCATGGTCTCCTCAACTTTGTGAAAGTACGTGAACTCGCCCTTGAACCCCGCTTTCCCAATGTTGCCGGCCCAGCCTGTGCCCAATGCTAAGTCTCCCTGGGCAAGGCCAGCGAGAAACTGCATATCATAACCCCACCGGTTAATCTTCCATAGGCCGGCAGCAACAAACTTTTCCAAATCGTCCGCCATTTTGGCCGCCACCTCGACACCCGACGCCACACCCGTGTAATAGCTGATACGAACGGCATCCGATCCGGGGCGTTCTTCATAATCAAAATCGAAAAAGGAATAGGCGTTGAACAGATCGTTGGGATTCCAGGCCAGGTTTACGCCCCAGTTGACGCGTTGTCTTCCAACTTTTATCTCCCAGTTGCCCGGGTTCCATTGCACGTACAGTCGATCGGCCATCGTGTTCCACAGAACGGAACGACTGCTGATGACGTTGGCCGACAAATCGAAGTAATCGTTGTTGGAGTCGATCAGTCGTTCATACCCGGGAATGTCGCGGACCAGGTTGCCAGTGAGTATTCGCGTTCTGATTTCGGCGTAAACGGTAAACTCGTCATTGGGATACCAGGCGAAATTCAGGCGGTTGTGTATCTGATTTTGAAACAGGAGGCTGTCGCCGACATGAATGAAAGACGCCATATCTTTCAGGTATCCGCGCATGGTAAACTTTTTCGGTTCCTCCTGACCATAAATCAGATGGACGGAAAATACACACAAGACAGCAAGAAGGACGCGCATAATTATGGTCGCACCTCATCGGAAACAATGGCACCATCCACGAGTCGTATAAGCCTGCGGGCCTTGTTCATCACACGCTCATCGTGCGTAGAAAAAATAAAGGTGGCATTACGCTCCCGATTGATACGGGCCATCAGGTCCAGCAGGTTTTCGGTCGAGACGGAATCGAGATTCGCAGTTGGTTCGTCAGCCAGAATAAAACGCGGGTTCGACGCCAGGGCCCGGGCAACAGCAACCCGTTGCTGCTGCCCACCAGACAACTCCCCCGGCCGGTTGTCAGCTTTGTCGGCAATGTTCATCTGCTCCAGCAATTCTTTCGCGCGAGCCAGCCGCTCTTTGCGACTTCGCTTTTGCAGCAACATGATAAACTCGACATTTTCCAAAGCGGTAAGGACCGGAATCAGATTGTACGCCTGAAATACAAAACCTATGTTCCGAAGACGAAAATCGATCAACTCGCTGTCCTTCATCCGAGAAATGTCGACACCGTTAATGGTTACTGTTCCGGACGTCGGTTGATCCAGTCCTCCAAGAATGTTGAGCAACGTTGTCTTGCCGCAGCCGGAAGGGCCGACGATGGCGGTAAACTCCCCTTCTGTGATCTCAAGGCTGAGGTTGTTTATCGCGCGTACAGGCACCGACGTCTTGTGATAGACTTTTGAAATGTTTGTCGCTGTGATGAGTGAAGCCATAGGCTTTTTTCTGTTTCTGATTTTTATACTCCCCGGATGGCGTCGACTGGTTGCATGCGTATGGCCTTCCACGCCGGGTAAAGAGAAGCAAGGAATGCCGTAATAAGCACGCCAGCCACGATCATCAGGTAATCGGAGATGAAAAGTTTCGGGTACAAAACGCTTTCATATCCGATGGATTCGAGACCTGCCGAATAATCCGACAAATCGATGCCTCGCTTTCCGAGCCAGGAAATAGTGGCATATCCGGCAAGCAGACCGACCGGCCCACCGACGGTCGAAAGAAATAACGTTTCGATCATGATCATAAGGAATACGCGACTGCGCCGCGTTCCCAACGCAATCATTACGCCTACCTCGCGCACGCGCTCAAGCACTGCCATGAGCATCGTGTTCACAATTCCAAAGGCAAGGGCAAGCATGATAATGATGATGAGTATCTGTAGTGTTGCTCCCATCCACTGTTCCATGAACACAAGCAAGGGTGAAAGGTCGCGCCATGAACGCACCGTCTCATCCGGGAAGGCAGCCTGAATTGCGTCGGCCAACTGCTCATCATCGGTACCGGGCAAAGTAGTGTATGCAATTTCGTGGACGGCGCCCTCAACACCTAGCAGCCGGTTCAAATCGTCGCGGACCACAAACGCGGAGGTCTCATCGATGGTATTAGAAATGGCATCGAGGATTCCTGCAACCCTGAAACTGCCCGCGGTAATATTTCCCTGGATGTCCTGGAAGGTGAGCACGACTTTGGATTTCACTTTCACTTTCAGTTTTTCCGCAAGCCGCTTGCCCAGCAGCACCGGATTGCCGGCAACGCCCTCGAAATAGGAGCCTTCGGAGAGCAGTGAATCCAGCTCGGTGACGCGGGCTTCCTCTCCAGGTTCCACGCCAACGATCTTGACACCAGTCGCCTGTCGCGTGGAAGCGATCATCCCGTTGACAATACTGCGCCGGGCAACATCGACCACGCTTTCGTTTTCGTTTAGAAATGCGACAACGCGTTGCGGTTCGGCAATAGTGAACCGTGTGTCGTAATCCTTCGTGAATTCCGGATGATGGATTTGACCGTTAGAGACTTCATGCCGGATGGCCGTTTGAATGTAGCTCAGCAAGAAGCTGTTCATAAACGCTCCCCCGAACGTCAGTGACCATATGCCGACGACCATCGCGCCTATTACCACGGCGCTCCGGCCCTTGTGTCTCCATACGTTTCGCCATGCAAGTATTGCGAGCATCTGAAGCTTTTTAGAGTCTCATTGATTCAACCACCTTCATACGTTGTATTTTCCAGATCGGATAACCTGAAAGGATAATGGCCATAATGAAAATGGCATACGCCTGATTGGTGAATATCACCGGGTCGAGCGAAAAGCTGTAAACGGGTTCTATTCCGAAATCTTCGATGGCTCCGGCGATGGAGTCGGAAAAATAGATCGGATTATGATGGAAGTAAATCAGCGCCGGGAGGCTGAGGCAAATGCCCGCGATCACGCCCATCACGGTCATGATCAGAATCTCGAGGAACACGATCCCCTGCAGGCGAATCCGCCGCATTCCCACGGCGATCATGACGCCAAATTCATAGACGCGTTCTGCCGTCATCATCAGGTAGGTTCCGAACATGCCGAAACCAATTACGAGATACAGCACCCACAGCATGATACGGCCGCTGATGTTGTCAAGCTCGATGTTTTGCACCAGTTCCGGAACGAGTTCCTTCCAGCCCATAACCTCGTACTCATCCTGGCTTATCCGGGATCGGATCTCGTGAACGATACGCTCCGTGTGGTCGGGATTGTCAATAAGCAGTGCGACTGAAGTAACCATATTATCGGCTGCATAAAACCACTGTGCATTCGCAAGGCTCAGGTATACGAGCTGATCGTTTTGCTGCGGAATGGGAAAACGGAGTATACCCTTCACCGGGAACAACCCGGCCGCACCTGCGCCGTGGTATCCTTGTCCGAGCAGCACTAGTGTGTCGCCAACTCCTATTTTCAGGTAGTCGGCGAGCCCCTGGCCGATCAAAGCACCGTCGTCGTTCGGTGCCATGTATCGCCCATCGACAATCTTATCCTGGAGGCGGGTCAGTGCGTCTTCACGCTCCGGCTCGATGCCCATTATCATCGCACCTTTCGTCTGGTTTTCGTGGGAAGCAAGCGCGAACGATTCAAGCCTCGGCACGTAGGTGTCCACCCCGGGAACGGATGCAATTGCGTGTGTCACTGAAGTATCCATCGAAAAGCTGTTGTCGATGGTTTTATCGTCCCAATAGCCCTTCTTGTGAATTTGAATGTACCCGGTGTAAAAGCGCACGGAGTTTTCGATCATCCTGTCGTACGAGCCATGTTGCATGGAACGCATGGCACACGCGAGAAACACGGCAAACGTGATCGACAGGATCGTTATCAACGACCTTCGTCTGTTTCTCCAGATGTTGCGATAGGCGAGGGTTAAATACATGCTAGAGTGTTGAAGTGTTGAAGTGTTGATGTTGTGCAGCCCGAACGTTTGGGTTATGAGGGTTGGGTCAGGTTACCTAATCATTGTACCGTCATTTGTGTTTATGTTGGGATTCCGGTCATCAATTGATGTCTTGATTTTGATTCATATTCCGCTATCTAACTCGTTTCATGTTTTGCATCGAGAAGAAATCCTCTTTAATCCCGATATCGAACTCCAGACTGAGGTATTCGATCACGGTTTTCTGGTTTGGGTTTTCTGAAGGGACCATTTCCAGCCGGGTAGGTAGGACGCGGCCGCCGATTTCACGGATGTTACTCAGCGTAAGGGTGTTCACAAGCACGCCTTCCTCGTCGTAATACCGGACGAGCAACTGGTTGTATTCCTTTTTGTCGACGAACGCGACGATCTTTCCCCAAACGACCGGCGCTTGCGGCTTCGGATTCAGGATAATGCGGAATACCGGCTGGTTGTTGATCACCGAGTCAGGACCTCGTTCGTGGGTGTAGTCCTCGACGACCGAAGATTCGCGAACAAGGTCGTCGTTCGTAAAGTCCGATCCCATCCACGATTGCATCATCATGGAAGGAGGCAGTTTCACGACACGGTCGATCGAGGGTTGCCAATTCCACATTT
This sequence comes from Cyclobacteriaceae bacterium, assembly GCA_036381475.1. GTDB lineage: Bacteria > Bacteroidota > Bacteroidia > Cytophagales > Cyclobacteriaceae > ZC4RG29. The sequence continues at coordinate 4,706 of DASVCT010000292.1, read as the reverse complement.
CATTTTTGCGCTTCAGGAACGCCTGACCTTTGTCGCGCGCCGGACCGGTAATCAGTATCAGGCTGTACTCACGTCCGAGCGCCCACGCTTTCATCGTCACCTCGCGCTGCCAGTCGGGACGCACAATCGTCATCTTCATCTCCGACCGGTTCGACTGGCCCTGCATCTTGTCGTCTGCTTTTTTGATGATCTCCGTGGCAGTTTGTCCTTTTGCCGTAAAGCACAATTGGACGGCGAGCACCAAAGCGATCCATTTCATCGTCATCATGTTCTGCAGTATTTGTTGACAAGAAATTCTTCCAGCGCGTCGATGGAATATACGCCCTTGAGAACGGTGTATTGAATGCCGATGCCGTCGCACAGCGCCGCCAGCATTCGTGCCTCGCCGGCAGGATCAGGTATCCCGATTTTACGGATCAGGTCTTCCAGGAACGCAATGTAAAACTGGTACCGATCAGCAGCCATCCTCCGGACAAAGTCAAATCGATCGATCTTGAACGTAAGTTCCATCATCAGGCGGAAGTAGTCGGTTCGCTCGCGAAGCTCGTGGAACAGCCACCGGATAATATTTTCAAGAGTTTGCCGTGGGTCGTCGGCAACGAGACCCTCCATGACCTTGTCTGCCTCGTCCACGGCGTTGAGCACCATTTTCTCAAGGAGGTCCTGTTTCCCTGAGAAGTAATTATAAAGGAGACCTTTTGACACCCCGGCTTCCTCCGCGATTTCGGCTATGCTCGTGGCCTCATAGCCCTTCTTTGCGATCAGGCGGAACGCGGCATCCATGATCTTTTTCATACTTTCCTGCCTGATTTCGCGGTTTTGTGCCTCGGTGCGCGGACTCATTATGTTTTTGACTGAACGGTCGGTCAAAAGTATCTCATTGGGTTATACGAGTCAAGTGATACAGGGTTTTATATATTGAGTTATCCGTCTAAAAAAATAAATGTCCTCGACCGGCCCCATTGCACTGGATGACTTCTTTCGGGGAAAATCACCCCACACCGTCGCGCTGTTCACTCATTTTGTAAACATGTTTCGTACCGTCGGCGCAGTCACCCTTCACCCTGCGAAAACCATGATCGGAGTGGCCACGCCACGCAAACGTATCGCCTACATTACCCGCGTCGGCAAGGACTTCATTCATGTGGTGTTCCCGTTTCCGCAAGCCTACCCGGACAACCTATGCTTCCAGAAGATCGCACAGGTACCCGGTACGAACCAATACAATCACCATTTTCGAATGCTGCACAAGGAAGACGTCACGGATGAGGTGATCCAATTCATGAAACTGGCGTGGAAAACAGGAATATGATGCCGTTGCTGGCATTTTCCTTTTTCCTTTACGCCCGGCCTTTTAACTTATCTTTCCAATTCCTTCAATCATGGATCGTACTTTACTCCTTTCCCTCTTCATGTGCGTTTCGATTTCTATGGCATCAGCACAGACATTCAACGCACGCACCCTTCGCACACAAAAGCCTCCCCTGCACGGTCGGCACTGGATGGCAATTACGGGCAAGCCACTTGCAGCGACGGCCGGGGCAGCCATGTTTCAAAAAGGTGGCAATGCCATCGACGCGGCATGTGCTATGCTGGCAGCCACGTGTACGATGTGGGATGTGCTCGCCTGGGGTGGTGAAACGCAGGCGCTGATTTACAATCCACACACTGGAAAAATAATTGCCATCAATGCATTGGGTGTTGCGCCCACCGGTGCAACACCTGAATTCTATAAAAGCGAGGGCATGGACTTTCCTCCGGAATATGGCCCACTCGCAGCCGTGACACCCGGTACGCCGGGCGGCCTTTGTACGATGCTCGCGGAATTCGGAACAATGAGTCTTAAAGAAGTGCTTGCGCCGGCGATGGAAATGGCACGCGGGTATCCCATGGAAGCGCAAACTGCTAATAGCATAGAGAGCAACAAGGAACAGATCCGGCAATGGCCTTATTCCAGGAAAGTTTTTCTTCCGCATGAAGGAGAGGAACGCGAAGCACCGGAACCCGGTGAAATATTCGTGCAAACCGACCTGCTGCAAACGCTTCAAAAAATGGTAGACGCAGAACAGCAGGCACTCAAGAAAGGAAAGAGCCGCAAGGAAGCCATATACGCCGCATACGACCGATTCTATAAAGGCGATATCGCGAAAGAGTTTGCTCGTGGCTGCCAGGAACAAGGCGGTCTGATAACGGAAAAGGACCTGGCCAACTGGAAGGTGAAAATCGAAGAGCCCCTTTCGGTGAACTACAAAGGCATTGAAGTATACAAGCTTCAGCAATGGACGCAGGGACCGGTGATGCTCCAGGCGTTAAACATCCTGGAAAACTTCGACCTCAAGAGCATGGGTTACAATTCCGCACAATACATCCACACCCTGTACCAGACAATGAACCTGGCCTACGCTGACCGGGACTTTTACTATGGCGATCCCGACTTTGAACCGGAAGAGCCGATCAAGGGACTCTTGTCCAAAGCCTATGCAAAAGAACGCGCCGCGTCGATCAGCCGGAATGAAAACAACGCTAACGCAGGTCCGGGCGATCCCTATCCATTTGAAGGCAAGACTAACCCATACACCGAGCTGATCGAAAACTGGAGTCATACCCGCCTGACGCCGGCGAAAGATGAACAGGATTATCTCGACGACTTTCACGCAGGAACCACTTCCATCCAGGCAGCTGACGAGGCAGGATGGGTCGTCTCCGTTACGCCAAGCGGTGGATGGATCCCTTCGTGTATCGCCGGAAGGACCGGGATCGGAATGAGCCAGCGCATGCAGTCGTTTGTTCTCGACCCCGCACAGAATCCATTCAATGTTCTCGAACCCGGCAAAAGACCCAGGGTAACCCTGACCCCGGGAATGGCGCTCAAGGACGGAAAACCTTTCCTTTCTTTCGCCGTCCAGGGCGGCGACAGCCAGGATCAGGATCTCCTGCAATGTTTCCTCAATGTGGTCGAGTTTGGAATGACCATCCAGGAGGCTGTGGAAGCACCCAACATCATCAGCTACCAGATGCGTTCGTCATTCGGCAATCACGAACGCAAGCCCGGCGACATCACGTTAAACACACAAACCCCCAACTACGTCATCAAGGAGCTCACCCGGATGGGGTACCACATCACGTATGACGAGCGCACCGCCGGTCCCATCAACGCCATCTACTTCGACCAAAAACACGGGTCCTTCTGGGGCGGATCAGGGAATCATGGAGAGGATTATGGGATTGGGTGGTAGCCCAGTTGGCAGTAGGCAGTAGGCAGTAGGCAGTGGGCAGTAGGCAGTAGGCAGTGGTGCGCTACTTCGCGAATCGTAGATCGAAAATCGCAGATCGCAGTGTGAGGGAGTCACGTATTTAGGTAGCTTCGCCCTGACAGTATACCACTCCCTTTAATCCGTGGACACCCTATACCCCTATACCCCTATATACCTGTATACCTATATACCTATATACCCTATACCCCTTATATCCTTATATCCTTATATCCTTATTTCCTTATTTCCTTATTTCCTTTCTTCCCATTTCCCCAATCTCCCTTCCCGCTCCTTTCGCATCGTAATCAAGACCAAGAAAAGCAGCGGCTGTCCTTGCAATTTGGTTTTGATACAGTTGGCCAGATGATTTCACCTCACCAAGCGCCGGGGTGTCCGGACCCATTACAGCAATCCAGATTTGGTTGGCGCCGTTAATCTTGTTGCCGTGACTCCTCCAGGATTCAATAGGAACCGTGCCTCTACCATGGTCGGTGGTGATAATGAAAGTTGTCTTGTCTTTATAGGGTTCGTGCGATTGCACCCATTCCCATAGCTCCTTAATAAACTGATCGGTTTGCCACGCAGACTTCAGGTAAGAATCATAGCGCCCATCGTGCGCGAAGTCGTCCGTTTCTCCATAGCCAATGAATACAACCCTTGGCTTATTTTTCTGCAGATATTCCAATGCATAATGATGCGTGAAGGCGTCGAAACGCACGGAGCCCCACCGCTGTGGAATTTGTGACTGCAACACATTGAGAAATTCTTCCGCCTGGGAAAGGTTGCCCGAGGCAGTCTCGTAACCCGCGTTGACAGGAATACCGCTCCGCTTTTCGTTAATGATGAAAGGAAAAACATCCCACGATGCGAACGCCGCTACCTTACCCTTGAACTCGGGTGTGTTGTTCAGAAATTCCAGTACGGTAACATTGGGATTCTCTATCTTGTCGTTGCTGGTGACGCGTTCATCGTCAGGGAAGCCACAGAGGATCTCGCTGTAGCCCGGGTAAGAGAACCACATCCCGTTTGAGCAATTGACCTTGTTGTCGTATTTCCGGTTGCCATAAAGCTGACCATGGTTTGCAATCGTTGTCCAGAAAAAGGGCATGAGTACTTCCCGCCGCTGTTCCGGCGTGTCACGCCAGAACCGCGCTTTGAGTCCTTTAATATCCTTTACGAAGTCGCCACTGTTGATCAGCAACGAATCGGCACCGTTGTACAATTCCTGCCACCGGAAGCCGTCGAGGGTGATAATAAATACGTTTTCCGTCTTGCGCTGGCCCCACAGCGGTAGCTGTGTGAGCATCAGCATCAGAATGCAAAGGAGTCGCATGATAGACTGGTTTGTTGACACGTAGCGTATGCCCCAAAATAGGCATTATTGACGATTGTCCCTTGCTATTGCGTGATGGAAATCTTGGTGGCTACTGACGAGGATTGTATTGATCCGTC
>DASVCT010000291.1:0-4957 GCA_036381475.1 Cyclobacteriaceae bacterium | reverse complement strand
CCGGCCGTACCTGTTCGCCTTTCACCGGGTCAACCCATCGGTAATTGAGCGGCACATCAACGGAGAGCGGCTCGCCTAACACACGCAAGGAAACCGTGAAACGGATTGGCGGGCGACTCACAGGCATGCCGATCAGATCGGCATCTTTAACCGTGAACCTTCCCAATCCGTGCGGCTCCTGAAGCCAATAGGGACCTGAATATCCCAGGTTACCATCGACGGGATGGGCGGTCGCGAATTCAAGAAGTATATTTTCGTCCAGCTTTGCATGAACGAGCGTGTCAAGATGTAGCGCCTCTGACCGCACGGACTCAACAACCACCGAACCATTGGATCGATTCACAAACTCGAATTCCACGGAAAGCGGTTCTCCGGGAACAGCGTAATACCGTCCTGCCGTTGCAGCGCAGTACAGGCCAAGGCAGTCCTTTATCAGTTGATTGACTTCCGCCAGCTTGCGTTCCTTCCACACACCGGGTTTCAACGAACTGATTTTTTTTCTGATGTTGAGCAAGGCGGGCACCGAGGCGGCAGGATTCTCCATATCATACGCCGCAATCATGTCGTCGACAAGGCGTTGAATCGGGGCGCCACCCTCTACCCTGCTCCAGGTCGTATTGATTCCTTCGAAAAGGTCCTTGTCACAATGCGCGCCCTTGACGTATTCGAAGAATTCCAGTTCCTCGCCGCGCGAGCCACCGGATCCGAATCCCTGGCTTTTGTGCTGACTGCGGCTGATCGCAGCAATCTCGGTATAAGAAGCACCAAGCAGGGTATTGTATTTGCCAACATCGACAGCGACGACGCCCGGCGTTTCAGCGGTGATGGAGTTGTTCCACCATCTTCCTGTGTTCGTATATAGCCGTACGGGCTTTGCCAGTCCGAATTCACGCACCTGGTCCGGCATGAAGTCATCGCTTGAAGCCAGATCGAATGCCTCGGCCGCAAGCACCGCCGAAGCGGTGTGATGTCCGTGACCCGCACGTTCATCTGGCGGAAATCGGGTAAGGATCACGTCGGGTTTGAACATGCGGTATACCCTGACCACATCTGAAAGGATTTCGTCTTTACCCCAGATTCCAAAAGTTTCTGTGGCCGACTTTGAATAGCCAAAATCCACAGCCCGGGTAAAGAATTGTTGTCCGCCGTCGATGCGGCGTGCAGCCAAAAGTTCTTGCGTCCGGATGAGGCCCAGCTTGTCCCGGATCTCCGGGCCAACAAGGTTTTGCCCGCCGTCGCCCCGCGTCATCGAGAGGTAGGCGGTCGCGGCAAGCCGATCGTTCGCCATGTAGGTAATGATCCGGGTATTTTCATCGTCCGGATGCGCGGCCACATACAGGACCGACCCCAGAAAATTCAGTTTCATCATTTTGAGGCGGATCCGGGCAGCGTCCGGTTGGGACGATGGCTGTCCGAAAGCCAGAACCGGAAGGAGCAGAAAAAGCAGCCAGAGAGGTCTCACACGACGATCCATACTACGCGAATTAACATATAATTCCCTGAATGAAAGGGGTTTTGCTGTAGCCTTTTATGACCTGTTGTATGCAGGTATGAATGGCAGCCGAACTAGAATTTCCCCCTGACTTCGTCATTAACGAGAAAAGTGCCGTCCTGTTCAACCGTGATGACGATTTGGTTGAGGACGTCTTTCCTGTCCGACCCCTGAAAGTATACTGTAAATTCATTAGGACCTACGCGGTCCTTCATGTCGGCTGTAAATCCAAGGTCAAAGTTCAGCTCGGTCTTCTCTTTGATCTTTCTGCTCGTAATTACATCGCCGCGGTTGTCAACGATCCGTATACGCTCCTCCCCGGGTTGTACCTTAAGCACCTTCAGGGTAACGCTTATAAACGGCAGTGGCCCGACCGATTTTTTGCTGTGTTCGAAATTCAAGGAATAGTTCGCCGGTATCGGACGCGTTCGAAGGCTGTAGTCGACCTTCAGTTCGAATTCGTCCGAGGGTTTGAATTTTACGTCCTGCTGGAATATGGCAACTAACACAAGAGCAAACAGAGCTTGCATGGGCAAAATTGGGAATGTATAAATATAGCAAATCGCAACGGGAATCGAGGGTGAAAACGGAGAAATGTGGCCTTTCAGGAACCCTGACTTTGCAGTTCGGGATGGTCGCGCAGTTGTAGTTGCCAGTTCCAGGCCGATCGCATCATATCCTCCAGGGACCGTTCTGCCTTCCAGCCGAGCTCGCGGTTAGCAAGCGTAGTGTCGGCCCAAATCTTTTCAACATCGCCCGGCCTGCGTGGGGCTATGCGATACCGTACTGAAACACCGGTGGCCTTCTCGAAAGTCTTGACTACTTCGAGAACTGTGTGGCCTTTGCCGGTCCCAAGATTGAAGTATTCGTAATTCGTCTTTTGCCGGCGGTCGAGAAGTCGTCGCAGCGCCATGCGGTGGGCATTGGCTAGATCAACAACGTGGATATAATCGCGCACCGGCGTGCCATCGGGCGTATCGTAATCGTCACCAAAAATTCTTAGCTCAGGAAGAATGCCAGCCGCTGTCTGCGTAATGTAAGGAACGAGGTTGTTGGGCACACCGCGTGGCAGCTCTCCGATAAGATGGCTGTCGTGCGCGCCTACCGGGTTGAAGTAACGCAACGCAACAGCATGAATGTCTGGGATTGCTACACAGACATCCCGTAGAATCTCCTCGCATATTTGCTTTGTGTTTCCGTAGGGTGATTCGGCAGGCCGGAAAGGAGTTGACTCGGTTACGGGAAGTGTATCGGGTTGTCCGTACACGGTGCAGGAAGATGAAAAGACCATGTTGGCGATGCCCGTTTCCATCATACCCTCAAGCAGGAAGATCATCGAGTTGAGGTTGTTGCGATAATACAGCAGGGGCTTTTGCACAGACTCGCCGACAGCCTTGCTCGCGGCGAAATGTATGATTGCCGATGCGTCGGAATGGCGCCGCAAAACGGACATGGCATTCTCGCGAACGCTGATGTCGTGTTGCAGGAACTCTGGTTGCTTCCCGGTGATTTTTTCGATGCGCCGAAGGATGTCGCGCTGTGAATTGGACAGGTCGTCGACGATCACCACGTCGAAACCATCCTCCAAAAGATTTACCACCGTGTGGGATCCGATGTAGCCTAAACCTCCGGTGACGATAATCTTGTTCATCTGGTATGTGATTACATCGGCGCGTTTGTCGTTAAACTGACCATTCCCACACCGTTGGCCAGACTTACTTCGTAGACAACAAGGTCAAGGCCGAATGCGCGGCGGTACGCCTCTTCAAGTGGTTCCGCAATCGCGTCAACAGCAGCAGGTCGCACCAGGGCGATGACACAACCACCAAACCCACCACCCATCATCCGTGCCCCGGCAACATGCGGATTGGCTATGATCTCCTGCACGAGGAAGTCGAGCTCGACGCAACTCACCTCGTACAACTCGGAAAGTCCCCGGTGCGTTTCCGTCATCTTACTGCCAAACGACAAGAGTTCATTGCGTTCCAGGTCTGTGGCGGCCGCCTGAACCCTGGCGATTTCTCCTGTCACGTACACCAAACGCTTGAATACTTCACCCGGAAAATCTCTCTTCCGCGCCACCACTTCTTCCAGGGTAACGTCGCGCAAGCTCTGGATCGCGGGGTTTGTCCGTTGCAGGATGCGCAGACCCTCTTCGCATTCGCTTCGGCGCGTATTATAAGCCGAACTGGCCAGGGCGTGCTTCACATTACTGTCGAACAGCACAATCTTGAATTCACGGGAGACGAAAGGAAGGTATCGATAGGATAAGTCACGACAGTCGAGCATCAACACCCGATTTTTTCTTCCCATCACGCTGGCGAACTGGTCCATTATACCGCACTTGACGCCGGCATAGTTGTGTTCTGACCATTGTGCCATCCGCACCAGATCCTCATCGGAGATCTTCGCATTATTCAGGGCTCGCAGTCCGTATGCAAATCCGCATTCCAGCGCTGCAGAAGAAGAAAGTCCGGACCCTACCGGGATGTTGCCTCCAAACAGGCACCAGAAGGGTGCAACCGCGACTTGCCTGGCTTGAAACCGGTCGATGATTCCCAAAAGGTAATTAATCCATCCCCCCCTTTCATCGCGACGGATCGATCTCAGATCCAACTCGATCGTTTCGCCGACGTCGTCTGCATGGATTATCGTGCGTCCGTCACCTGAGGGAGCCAGGGCAAATACAATTTCCCTGTCGATGGCGGCGGGCATCACGAACCCGTCATTATAATCGGTGTGCTCGCCAATCAGGTTAATTCTGCCCGGAGCGCGGACCAACAATGGCTTCACGCCAAAGCGTTTCTCAAACTCCTGTCCGATGTGATTAGCGTGGTCGTCCATTAACGCCGACAATTATACCAGTACAACCTGTAAAAAAAAACCGGATGCAAGCACGGAGGGAGAAAAACAGTCCTAAATTAATTGTCATTCTTACACGTATTCTGAATTTTCTATATATTTGAACATATTCGCCACCTATTCATTAGCAACACAACTTTTACGCAACCTACCACCACGTAAACCTTAGACTATGCTACTCGGCACCCTCGATTGGATTATCGTATTTCTTTACTTCGCAATTGTCGCAGGCGTATCCCTGTGGGCGATGGCACGGAGAAAAGACTCTGCAGAGGACTACTTCCTCGCAGGCAGGCACCTTGGATGGTTTATTGTAGGCGCCTCGATATTCGCCTCCAACATCGGCTCAGAACACCTGGTCGGCCTTGCCGGATCCGGAGCCACGGACGGTGTGGCCCTGGCGCACTATGAACTGCACGCCTGGTGTCTACTGGTATTGGGCTGGGTAATGGTTCCCTTCTATATGCGCTCCGGGGTGTACACCATGCCCGAATTTCTCGAGCGGCGTTTTTCACCCCAAGCACGCACGTTCCTGTCCATCATCTCCCTCGTTGCGTATGTGTTGACAAAAATAGCGGTGGGCATATTTGCCGGCGGCGTGGT
>DASVCT010000290.1:0-5640 GCA_036381475.1 Cyclobacteriaceae bacterium | reverse complement strand
TCGCGAGGGCCGCTACGGAGGCCCTCTCGAAAACCGGATGCGTTTTCTAGCCTCCATTGTCGATGGCATACGCTCGGAAGTGTCCCGGATGGATATCGCGGTTCGGCTGAGCGTTTTCGACTGGATACCCTTCAAAAAAGGTCCGGACGATGTTGGCATCCCGGAAGTCTATGAAGAGGACTATGCGTTCGCGTTTGGGGGACCAAGGGCAGAAGGTGATTACGACCTGACCGAGCCGTTTCAGTTTCTGAAAAAACTGCAGGACCTGGACATAAACCTTGTGTGCATCACCGCTGGCAGCCCCTACTATAATCCACACATACAGCGCCCAGCCCTGTTCCCGCCATCGGACGGGTACCAGCCGCCGGAAGACCCGTTGGTTGGGGTAGCGCGACAAATACGCGCGACGGCCGAAGTAAAAAAAGCCTTTCCCGGGTTAACGATCGTCGGATCGGCGTATTCGTACCTGCAGGAATGGTTGCCCTTTGTCGGACAGCATGTGCTGGAACAAGGAATGGCCGACCTTGTGGGACTGGGTCGAATGGTATTGTCGTATCCTGAAATGCCGGCCGATGTGTTGGAAGGCAAGCCGCTTCGGCGGGATCGTCTGTGCCGGACGTTCTCCGACTGCACCACGGCCCCGCGCAACGGCATGATCTCGGGATGTTTCCCCCTTGATCCATTCTACAAATCGCTCCCTGAAGCGGCATCGTTAAAGGAACTAAAAACGTCGTGAAAAGAACAGCACTCATCACCGGGGGTACCCGCGGCATCGGGTTGGGTATCGCCAAAAGTCTCGCTGCCAAAGGATATGACCTGGCCGTTAACGGCGTGCGAAAGAAAGAAGAGGTTGAGGATGTGCTCGGCTTGCTCGCCAGTCTGGGAGCAAGCGTGATCTACTGCCCGGGAGATGTCGGCAACGCGGCGGACCGGCAACGCATTGTTGCAACCGCACGGCAGGAGCTGGGCCGCATCGACGTCCTGGTAAACAACGCAGGCGTCGCTCCCAGGAAACGTGTTGACATCCTCGAGCTGGACGAAGAGGGATTCGACTACGTGGTGAATATCAACCTGAAGGGTACATTCTTTCTTTCCCAGTTGGTCGCGCAAAGAATGGTGAGCCAAAGGCGCGCGGATCCGGAATACAAGCCCTGCATCATCACCATCACGTCCGTGTCGGCGTCGGTTGCTTCAACTAATCGTGGAGAATATTGCATGGCCAAGGCGGGGCTGGCCATGATGACGAAACTGTTCGCCGCCCGACTTGGCGAGGAGAACATCCCCGTTTATGAAATCCGGCCCGGTATCATCGAAACGGACATGACTGCCGCCGTTAAGGAAAAGTATGACAAGCTTATTGAGGGAGGGCTCACGGTCGAAAAACGATGGGGTACGCCCGCCGACATCGGAGCGATCGTCCTTGTTCTCGCGGAAGGGGGAATTCCGTATTCCACGGGACAGGTGATCCATGCGGATGGCGGCATGGGCGTTCGTCGATTGTAAAAGTTCGCGTTGATGCAGTTTCTGAAACTCCTTTAGCCTAAATTGTAAGAGGTAATCAAAACCCTGTTCTTATGCGGTGGCAAGGGAGAAGAAAAAGTACAAACGTCAGCGATCAGCGCGGCCGCGGAGGTGCGGGTCTGCCTGGCGGACTGATGGGCGGCATGCTTACCAAAGGAGGCATAGGCGTCGTTGTCGTTATTGTTATTCTCGGTTGGCTTATGGGGAAGAATCCCCTGGCGCTTCTCCAGGAGATGTCCGGAGGCGCAGGCGGCTTTGGTGTGGAGCAAGAGACTTCGTACACGCCCACGCCGGAGGAAGAACGCCTTGCCGATTTTACTTCAGTCGTCCTCGTCGACACCGAAGATGTGTGGCATACGCTGCTCGATGGATATCGTGAACCCACCCTCGTATTGTTTTCAGGAAGCGTTAACTCCGCGTGCGGATATGCAAGCGCCGCTACGGGCCCGTTTTACTGCAGTGCAGATGAAAAGTTATACATCGACCTGAGCTTCTTTAACGAATTGCAAAGCCGCTTTAAAGCGCCGGGTGATTTTGCGCAGGCATACGTTGTTGCTCACGAAGTGGGACATCATGTACAACATCTGCTGGGAATCACAGATAAGGTGCATGCAGCCCGGGGACAAATGAGCGAGGAGGAATACAATCAATTATCTGTTCGGCTCGAACTCCAGGCCGACTTTCTTGCGGGCGTGTGGGCGCATCATGCACAGCAGTCGAAAGACATCCTCGAGGAAGGCGACATAGAGGAAGCGTTGGGTGCAGCGAGCGCCATCGGCGACGACCGCCTGCAGATGCAGACGCAGGGATATGTGGCGCCCGATTCGTTTACGCACGGAACGTCAGAGCAACGAATGCGATGGTTCAAGAAAGGATTTGATACGGGAGATATACAGCAGGGCGACACGTTTAACGCGGCACGCTTGTAAGTCGCGTTAGAAAAACCAAAGCTTGATGGCCATAATTACGACCATCACTACAAGCACTCGCTTTATCCACTTCTCGCCTTTCGACACAGACCATCGGCTGGAATACCATCCACCGATCCCCTGACCGACAGCAAGCAGGATACCGTATTGCCATCGTATTTCTCCTGCCAGAGCAAACACGGTTACCGATACGATTCCTAACAACAAAACCAGAAACACCTTGATGTAGTTGGTGACGACCAGGTTGAAGCGGTGAAAGCCATTAAACAGTGCAATGATGATGAACCCGATACCTGCCTGAAGAAAGCCGCCGTATATGCCAATAAGGAGAAATGCAATGGTGCCGATGATCTTGCTGCTGAGCGTGAGGTTTTCATTTCCGGCGGTGTGCGTGCGGTTGCCGTTACGTACTGTCAGCACGACGATTACAACCATCATAACGGCGAGAATCCGGTTGAACAGCTGATCGCTGATCGCCACCGCCAGGTTGGCGCCAATCAAACCGCCAATGACGGCTGCCACCGCCAGGTAGTAAATGTACGGCGTGGGCAACGCGACGCCCTTGCTGCGAAAACCCGCGCTGGCCAATCCGCTCTGTGCGAGAACGGCGATGCGGTTTGTGGCGTTGGCCACGCTACCGGGAAGATCGAAGAGGAAGATGAGCAATGGCAGGGTGATGAGCGATCCGCCGCCAGCGAGAGTATTGATAAACCCAGAAAGAATGCCGACTGCGATTATGATAGGGTACTGGTACAGTTCCATGGGCTGTTAGTTCCGCGACGCCACTACATCACGGCGTTCATAAACAACGAACTCAAAATCATACCGGTGACGTTCATCCGCCGGATGGGGAACCCGCGATAATTCCTTCCATTCGGTTCGGTCGAATTCGGGAAACAGCGTGTCGCCATCGACGTCGGCGTGGATTTCGGTAAGATAGAGACGATCAGCGAATGGCATGGATTGACGGAATATTTCGGCGCCGCCGATGACGAATACCTCCTCCTGCTCACTCCGCATTGGGATAGCGAACGCATCTTCCAGCGAATGTACGACATGACAGCCGGGCGCGTTGTAGTCCTTGTTTCGAGTCACGACGATATTCACGCGGTTAGGCAACGGCCTGAATTTCTCCGGGATGGATTCATAGTTTTTTCGTCCCATGATAACATGGTGCCGGCTCGTAGTCTGCATGAAATATTTCATATCATCAGGAAGATTCCAGGGCAGGCCGTTGTCCTTTCCGATGACATGGTTACGCGACACTGCGGCAATCAGGGAGACGATCATGGAGTTTGGAATATCGGTGTAAAATAACGGTTTTGCGGCAAAGAAAAGAATGCGGGCAAAATTACGCCACCTGTTAGGTCTAAGAAGAGAACTTCTCTATTTTCAAAGCCGAAAAATTCAGGTGTTTTGAGTCAACTGAAAGTAAAAGGACTTGTTCTGGGTCCGCTCCTCTTTGCGGCCGTTTATCTCACACTCACGAACTTCACCGATCTGAATGGGGATGCCTGCAAGGTCCTGGCCACGGCTGCCTGGATGGTGACGTGGTGGGTAACGGATACCGTTCACGTTGCCGTTACGGCGCTCGTCCCGATGGTACTGCTGCCGTTGCTCGGCGTGATCACTGTAAGTGAAGCGACGTCTTCCTACGGGAATCCAGTTATCTATTTGTTTATGGGTGGGTTCATTATCGCACTCGCCCTTGAAAAACACCGGCTGCATGAGCGTATTGCGCTGAACATGATACGCCTGACGGGTACGAGTGGCAACGGGATCATTGCAGGGTTTACGCTGGCAACCGGGCTGATCAGCATGTGGATCAGCAATACTGCTACCGCCATCATGATGCTTCCCATCGCCGTATCGGTAACACAACTCATAAGCGACAAACTGGGATCGGAGGGGCTGTCTCAGAAAGGATATCGAAACTTTGCTACAGGCCTTATGCTTTGCATAGCCTATGCGTCGAGTATAGGTGGCATGGCGACTATCGTCGGTACACCGCCAAACGTGGTCATGGTGGGTCTGTACAATCAACGATATGAGGAGATCATTACGTTCACTGACTGGATCGTCATTGGGATGCCCGTGGCTATCGCTGTGCTGATCCTGTGTTACATTATCATCACGCGCGTCGCATTTCCAAACAACCTGAAGAGCATCAAGGGGTCGGCGGCTGTCATCAGGTCGCGCCTGGCGGAACTGGGACCCCTTTCAAAGCCTGAACGCATGGTGCTGATCGTCTTCGGTCTCACAGCGTTCAGCTGGATCTTCAGAGCTTACATCAATAATTTCCTTTCACTTGTTTTATATGGAGGGGGTGAGGGACGTCAGGTTTTGGACGACACATTGATTGCCATGACGGGTGGACTGTTGATGTTCGCGCTGCCCACCGATTTCCGCAAAGGCGAATTTCTTCTCTCATGGGACGATATGAAGCGACTGCCCTGGGGTATTCTCATCCTGTTCGGCGGCGGACTGTGCCTGGCCCGAAGTCTCGAGGACTCGGGATTGATCCACCTGGTCGGGGATGCCGTCACTGCCTGGGGAGAGATCGACGTATGGATGCTCACACTTGCCCTGGCGGGCATCGCCATGTTGCTGACAGAATTGATGAGCAACGTAGCGCTGACGACGATATTCGTACCCGTGGTCTTCGGTATCGCTGACGGATTTGGCTATGATCCGGCCGTGCTGGCTGTGCCCGTTACGCTGGCAGCAAGTTGCGCCTTCTGCATGCCCATTTCCACGCCACCCAATGCCATCCTTTTCGCCAGTGGACACATCCGGCTGATCGACATGCTGCGTGCCGGCGTTTTTCTGAATGTCCTTTCATTGATTACGATAGTGATTCTGTCGTTGTTGTTTGTGGGGTGAGTAAGCGTTAAAGAACCCGCTTGACCGACAAACAATTCTGAAACGTCGACGCGTCGCTTGGTCAGTCGGACAGGTTGAAGAATTGAAGAGTTGAATAATTTCGTGTTCTGATTGAGGGTTGGGTGATGGGTAAGAATTGAAGGTTGAAGATTGAAGAGTTGAATAATCGTTGCAATATACCGCGTCCCTTAGGGACGCAATGTTTGTAGAAACGACGCAGGATGGTGAACAGCGTCCCGTAGGGACGCCATGTTAATATGGCAGAAGAATCCTACTTCCAGCACACACGTGGAAGCCCGACAACGTT
>DASVCT010000289.1:0-5950 GCA_036381475.1 Cyclobacteriaceae bacterium | reverse complement strand
CTTTCATGGAAGGGTCGTATTCCGCGACAAAAAAGTGGAGGATTTCCGTAACGGATCCCGGCGACATATACGCTTGAAAAATCTTCACGACTTTGTCGATCCTGTAGCCCGTCTCCTCCTCCACCTCGCGCCTGATGCAGTCTTCCGGGTTGTCCTCGTCCAACAGTCCAGCGCAGGCTTCGATCATCATTCCATCTGCATTGCCGTTCACGAACGTCGGCAATCGGAATTGTCGCGTCAACACGACAGTCTCCCGCTCTTTATTATAGAGAAGGATCGTCGAACCGTTGCCGCGGTCATAAACCTCCCGCGTCTGCGTATTGCGCGTCCCGTCTTTGCGGGTATAGGAGTATGTATATTTCTTCAGAATATACCAGTTGTCCGAAAGGATCTTCGAACTGGTGATGGTAACGTCTTTTATCATCTTCGAGTGGATTCTTGTTTGCCCCTCTTTCCGTCATGTCCGCATTTGTCTCACCGCCGCCTCAATGTCGGACCCGGCCGGTTGCTGGAATGTCTCGAGTCCAAAGTAGGATATTGCTGCCAGCAAGTGGTCGAATATGTCGGCCTGGATGGTTTCGTACTCGGCCCATAGAACGGTATTGGTGAAGCAATAAATTTCCAGGGGCAAGCCTTTGTCCTCTATGGCGAGATGGCGCACCAGCAGTGTCATATCCTGGCGAATGCCCTTGTGATTCCTCAGGTAGGCCTCCGCGTAACGGCGGAACACGCCGATGTTGGTCATGCGCCTTCCGTTGATTAGTTCCGATGTGTCGAAATCGTGTTCCGCATTGTAGCGCTCGATTTCATCCTGACGTTGCGTGATGTAATCCCGTATGAGGTGAAACTTTTTAAAGCGCTCGCGGGTCTCGACGTCGACAAAACGAATGGAACGCATGTTGATGAGTATTGTGCGCTTGATCCGGCGCCCTCCACTCTCGCGCATGCCTCGCCAGTTTTTAAAACTGTCGGTGATAAAATAGTACGTCGGGATGGTCGTAATCGTTTTGTCCCAGTTACGCACCTTGACCGTGTGCAGGTTGATGGCGATAACGTCACCGTCAGCGTTGAACTTTGGCATCTCGATCCAATCGCCGACACGCACCATATCGTTGGAAGAAATCTGGACGCTTGCCACAACACCGAGAATCGTGTCCTTGAAGATCAGCAGGATTATGGCCGTCATAGCGCCAAAAGCACCCAGCAGAACGAGGGGCGACTCGTCGAGAAGTAACGAGATGACCGTAATGCCGGTCGCGATGTACAAGACGATACGGGCAAGCTGGAAATAGCTCCCGATCGGCTTCTGTATGAACGCCTGCGATTGCTGTAAGAGATACTCGCTGGCCCTCAGGATGGACACGAAGACCATCATGCCCACGATGATCAGGTAGACGTCGATCATCTTGTCCACCACCGGGAGCATCTCGTCAAAATCCCGGAACAGGATGGGCGCAAATATCTTGACGATTATTGCAGGGACGATATGCGCCAGGTTCTCGAAAGTCCTGTTGTCGGCCAGAACGTCATCCCACGTGACAGAGGTTTTTTTGAAAAAGGAGTGCAGGGAGCGGATGACGTAACGCCGTGTGATCAGAAACGATACATAGAGTACGACGGCCAGGAGGATCACGAGTACCATCAGGCGCAGATAGGGTATCCAGTCCCCGGCAACACCCGCGTCTCTCAGCAGGCCTTCAATCCATTTGCGGATGTCCTCCATGTCGTTTCAAATAGCGCAAGTGGGCCCTAAATTGTGAAGGTTTATACACACGAACAAGCGTCTGGACGCTGAGGATGGAGAAATTAATAAACTTTGCAACCGCTACCCATCGTCTATCGTTTGCCATCGAAAAGACGCTTTACCCCCCGGGCTACGATGAGAATTAATTGGAACTAATACTGCGGTTATATGACGACGGAAATCATACTCAGATATCTTCACTTTATCAGCATCTTCGCCATTGTTGGCACTCTTACTTCGGAGCACGTACTACTACGGAATTCGATGACGCGTCGGGAGATTGGGAGACTCGCCCGCATTGATGCCGTGTATGGCATTGCGGCGCTCACCTTGCTGGGCGCCGGTCTCACTCTTTGGCTGAGCAACATAGGCAAGCCCGCAGAGTTTTATTCCCGGAACTGGATCTTTCACACAAAGATTTCGCTGTTCCTGCTGGTCGGCATCCTGTCCATTTACCCCACCGTATTTTTCATCAAACAACGGAAGGGCCCTGCAGATGAGTCCGTAAACGTTCCAAAGTCCGTCTTTACCCTGCTGCGCCTGGAGCTTACCCTCCTCGTAATCATCCCGCTCCTTGCCGGGTTGATGGCGCGAGGCGTCGGGTTTAATTAATAGATGCAGATGCAGAAGTTTGTGCACCAAACACTGTGGGGAGTGTCTCCTGCAACTGCAACTGACTTATCCTTTCCAGGACTTCAAAAACTTCGCGCTCTCCTCGAGGTTCGGCGGGCCCATCTCGACGAAGTAGTTCTTCACACCGCACTTTTCAGCAGCGGCGAAGAATTCCTTCCAGTCGACAACTCCTTTACCAAGCGGCACCATTTCCTCGCCTTTGCCTGACCAATCGTAGAGGTGCGCCGAGATATAACGACCAGGATAGCGATTGAAGTAGTCGGCTGCCTTGTATCCAGCGATGATCACCCATACCTGGAACTGAAGCTTAACAAGGTCGGGGTCGAGGTTTTCCAGCAGGACATCGTAGATGAGCTTTCCATCAAGCTTCTCAAACTCGAAATTGTGGTTGTGATAGCCGAGTTGAATACCTGACTTGCGGGCGAGTTCGCCGATCTTGTTTGCTTCGTTGGCGGCGCGCTTCCAGTCGTCCAGCGTTGCGTCCTTCGGCATCCCGGCAGATGCTATGATCATCTGGGTAAGACCCAATTCCTTTGCGTAGTCGATGCGCTCCTGCGTGTGATCCCTCAGTTCACCGAGGCCATAGTGGCAACTCACACACGTGAACCCTGCATCTTTAATCTTTTTTTTCAGTGTAGCGGCAGGCATGTCCTGAAGGGGGCCGAAACCCATTTTGGCGTAACCCTGAGGCGAGCACAACTCCATGCTGTTGTAGCCCATGGCCGCCATTTTCTTGAGTGTGCCGGTAAGGTCCTTGCCGATTTCATCGCGTACAATCCAGCTCTGAAAGCCGATCTGTTGTATACGCTTCGACATCCCTTCAGCGCTGAGCAACTGCGGTACAAACAGGGAGGCTCCGGCCAGTCCTGCCATTCCCCTCGTGATAAATTTTCTTCTGTTAATAGCGTTCATAGTGTTGGTAATATATGGCTTCGAATAATTGTTTTGACAAAATAGGTATTTCGATTCCCGGAACCATCACTTCGCAAGCGGATCCGGTCGGATTTGAAACTTGAATACTTTGCTTGTCGTGCCTTTGCCTCCTTCCATATGAAACGGGGCGCGCGTACTGATGGTGGCCCATAGTCCCCTACCCTTCCAGCCGGCGTTCGGATCATCGATGCGGCCGTCCATCCATTTGGTGTAAAAGCCCATGGGATAAGGAACCCGAAGGACAACCCACTTTCCATCCTGTAGCGCCAGGAGTCCCTCCGATTCATTGCCTGTGTTGATCGGTGTGTTTTCGCCCAGTCCGGATGTGTTGAACTGATCCACCCAGGTGTAATAACTCCCCTCAGCGCTTCCCGGCGTATCAACTCCACCAAGCTGGGGCAATGGTTCCGTGTAAAAAGTCCATCCTTCCGGACAGTGCTGGCCCGTGGCATCCGGACCGTTGAGCGGACCCTTGCACTTGCTACGGTCGAAGCTCGCCATGTGTCCGCTGGCCAGCGCCACCCAGGCGACGCCGTTGCGATCCACATCCATGCCCCGGGGCGAGAATCCCTCGACAGGTTCTCCTGACTCCTTCAGGGGAAGTTCATAGTATTCCACGAGGGCAGTCTCTGGCGGATTTGATCCGGGATCCAAGCGAACGATGCCACCCGGATACCCCAGTGTTGAGCCCCATACCGAGCCGTCCGGCGCGGGTGAGACAGCGTACAGTCCGCGCGTGATCCGCTTATCCATATTCGGATTCACCGGTTCGTCCGGCTCGACGTACGCATCGCGTTTGCCGTTACCATTGGTGTCGAGAATTAATGGGGTCCATCCTTGCGACGCTGCCTCGTCGCCGGTTTCGAGATATTTTTTTGTGTCGAGCCATCCTATCACATCGCCGCCTCCGCTTGTCCATAATGTGTTGCTCCCATCTTCCGCAAACATGAGGTGATGGGTGCTGAAACACGTGCTGATGGGGGTATATTTTTTGGTTTTCGGATCGTAGAGTCCCAGGTGCCGGTAGGCCCGATCCTTAGGAAAGAGTTTCGCGGAAGGATGGTCGGAACCTATTTTGCAAAAGTCGGGATTATCAGGTGGCCTCACCGTTGCTGTGATCCACACGTTTCCGTCGCCATCCATCATAGGATTGTGGACATTAGTCTTGCTATGCCAGATTGGTTCGTCGCCCCAGTAGGGCGAAGGCTGCGGCATATCGGGTCCGGCTGCGGGTTCTGTCGCGGGGTCCCTCACGGTAAGGGGAACTCGTGTCGTATCGTTGGTAATAGGGTTGAGCACCGGGAGATAATCGGCGCTAACTTCGAGGGATCCGTAAAGGAGGCCGTTCGCATTGACGGTGGGGTTTCTTCTGTCAGTCGAAACCAGGTCATGCAGGTACGCTTTGGGATCCGCCCAGTCCCACTGTGTTATCACCACATTGCGTTCCACACCAGACGGTCGGGGCGGCGCCGGCGGTACGGCACCCTCGGCAATCTTGTCGGTCCAGTCGGCGAACATCTTCAATACACCTCCACTTCCCCATTGATGGATGGACGATGTCATTGATGCGCCAGCCTGGCCGGACTGGAGGCGTCGTCTCCAGGCATCCACGGAAGAGTCAAATTCGCCGAGGGCGGGAAGCAGTTCGCGTGTGCCTTTCGTACCCAACGCATGACAGGCCAGGCATGTGCCTGATTTGATGTTCCGAAGGAATGCTGCCTGTGTTTTTATGTTGGGAGAAATGCCATTGCCATCCGGACCTGTACCGGGGAAGTTGCTTTTATCCGGTACATCCAGGAGCGAAAACCAATACCCGGCTGGATAGTATTCTGCGGCAGCACGTTCGTTGGGCGCGGGGACGGCTTCCAGGTCGAGCACGGCGCCGGGGCGCGCATTTTCTTTGGGCGAGTCGACTAAGCCGTAACCACGAACCCACACGTCGTACGAAGCATCCGGCAGATCCGGGATAAGATACTGACCCTGATCATTGGTCACCACGATGCGGGCAAAGCGGGTTGGCAGGTCGTGTGTTTCGGCGATGACCCAAACACCGGGTTCCGGACCATTTGGGCCGGTGACAACCCCGCCGATGTCGTCGCTGTCAATAGATACTGAACCATTTCCATTGCAAGCGGCGAGTCCGGCGATGACGCCGATCAGCATCACATGCAGGCAAAGGGAATTGTTTGTCTTCATGACAAAATATACACCCCCCAACCATCAATTCCTACCTTCAATTACAGCTTTGAGGGCTGGGCTGCCACAAGCGGCGTCTTCGGAGGAAACAGAAGGGCGCATTGTGCTGTAAAGGGGATACACGATGCAGCACTGTGGATAATTTCAGGATCACATACCCGTTACCCATTGCCAGAAATCAATCCACAACTCGCCCCTGAATGGCGTGTTGTTCAGCATGATGTTCTTGCCTCCGGAAGGACCCATGACTTCGGCTTTCTGAAACTTCGTGCCGATAGGACTGATTGCATGAAGAAAGCCTATGCTTCCATCCGGAAAGGGAGGATGGGTATTGTCATTGTCAGCGCCCGCCGGACGGTCCGGTCGTAGTAGTTGAAGGAATATTCCGGGAGTGGATGTGTAGATCGTGAACGGCATGTCTCGCGTTTCAAATCTCGCCCAGTA
>DASVCT010000288.1:0-20682 GCA_036381475.1 Cyclobacteriaceae bacterium | reverse complement strand
GGTGGCTGCCATAGTGAACGCGCCCGTGTTGCACAGCGTCTGATCGGGACCGGCAACGGCAGGTGAAGGCACTGCATAATTGATCAGTTCGATCTCGTCAAAGCTTCCCGTGCACACGCCGTTGGTGATCGTCCAGCGCAGTACCGCTGAAGTGCCCGCGGGTACTCCGGTAATCGTCGTTGTTGCTGATGTCGGGTTCGTTATCGTTGCCGTTCCTGAGGTGACGGTCCAGGTACCGGTACCTACTGCCGGCGCGTTGGCACTCATCACGAATGTGCCGTTGTTACACTGCTCCAACTGGGCAGGACCTGCATCGGCCGCTGACGGCGCTTCGCTGATGGTCAGGTACCGGATGTCGACACAGTCGGGAATAAAACCGACGTAGTCATTGGTCACAGAAAAGGAAGCATTATTCCGACCAGGCACAGGGAAGGCAGTTGTACCTGTAGCGTTCTCGATTCCCATGGTCGGGAAATTCGCCGGGATGTTGATGTTAGTGGAGTGAATTTCAATGATATTGGTGGTTTCATGAAGCTGGACCTGCGTTCTCACCCGGTAGAGCGGATTGCTATCGCGGTAGACATCATAATTCACCACAAATTTTCGGAACGGGCTTCGGCCGGTGACAAAATATTCAATGGCTCCGGGCGACGGCGTAATCTCATCCCAAGCCAGCGCGATGATGTTATTGGGCGCTGTGGCGTCAGGTAAGGTCTGGTTGAGCGGTGTGCTAACACCAGGAGAAAATCCAATGATGGCGTTCGACCCGATGTAGACATTGGTATAGTTGTTCCCAAAGAAATTGAACGTAAAGCCGATAGATATCGGGCCAGTCTCGCTGTTGTCAGCCAGCGAAAGGCTCGTGCTGCCGGCCGGTGACGGAACCGGAGCGAATGTTCCTGTGGTAGACACGGTGTAATTTGTCGCGACACCGCTCGTTGCCACGACGGTGTCAGCGCCTATGACCAGCGAGGGGTCGTACGATGCGATGGGCGTTGAAACACCAGCGCGGTAGAACGTCAGGCCGCCAGGTGACCCCGTCAGCGCGACCGGCGGGTCACTGCTGCAGTACGTTGGATCGAGGTTGGTTATCGTACATTGCGCACGCAGGTCTCCTGACGGAAACATGATTCCGCCAAGAAGTCCGGTGAGGAATGTACTAATCAACGCGATCCTTGTCATATCTTCATTCTAACTTCTTCTCAGAATGTTTTTGGTTGCCGGGCGAATCGTCCCGCCGCATTGAGTTTGAAAAGCCCCAGTTTCAGGTTGCTCACACCAACGTTAATGGTGCCGACAACGAGGATGTGTCCGTCGGGAAGTTCAGCTACTGCTCCCGCACGATCGTCATTCCGGTCAGCCGCGCCGAACGGTGACGACCAATACACCACCTCGCCGGAAACGCTGACCTTGCAAAGCCAGATATTACGCGTCCCTACATCACCTTCCGTTCCCAGGATCAGGTATCCCTGCTGCCCGTGTGTTGCCTTGCACACCGACACAGGACTTATACGTCGGGTGGCACCATCCGAAGGCAGCACCTTGTTCCCCGGGCCGCTGGGCAGCAGCGTTCCGTTATCGTTGGCAACGTGGCTCACGTAGATATCCTGACGACCTGACGGGTCTACCTGCGTTCCGACCAGAAAAAAACCTGCGCCGAACGACGGACATACGGCGCTGAGAAACTCATCCATACCCTGCCGGTCCTCACTGAGCGGCGCGTCCTTGTTACCAATAGGTAGTCCGTTGTCATCGAAGCCAAATAACCAAAAATTGTAGTTCGGGCCGTTCTCCGTTCGGAACAGCTTGTTGTCCGAGCCGAGCAGGTATATGCTATTGCCTCCGGTGCGTACGGACCGGACGCCGGACGCCACTTCCGCCTGGCTATTGTAGTACGCGAACTGGTCATCCCACTCCAGGTCGTTAGTGAACCTGAGTTTCATGTAGCTGACTTTTTTCAAGCCGCCGTCGGCCTCTGTGGTAGTGTACTCCAGCGAGCCTGTCACCAGGTAGCCGTCATCCAGCGCGGTCACCGTGTTGGGGTTTTCGATGCCATAGTCGACACCTTCAAGCACGGGCGTTCCGAAGACGACGCTATCGGTCTTCTCCCCTTCCGGAGTTATCAGGATAAGCTTCACGTTTTCGGTGGGATCGGCCGACAGTGGATCTCTTGACTGGGTAAGTATTATGTAGCCGCCGTTGTTGGCGGGTTCGATATCGCGGGCGACGTCGTCAGGTCCTCCCAGCTTTTTTTGCCACAGCAGGTTCCCCGCCCAATCCGCTTTTACTAGGAAGATCCTCTTACTACCGTCGGGTTCAGTCGTGGTACCCAACAGCAATACGGTTTCGGAAGGCTCTTCGACCACAAGGTCTACACCTTCCTGATAGCCTTCGTCGCCGAAAAGCCTTACGAAATAGTCTTCGTACACAGGATTCAGATTGTTTTCTGTATCACAGGATACGGTGAGCAGCGCCGTCAGCACAGTTGATAGGAACAGCAGGGCGATATGGTTGCGGTCCCTATTTATCATTCTTCCCGCGAAGTATGTTTCGTAATACCGACCGGGTACGCGCCTGCTTGAGCTTTCTGGGGTTGTATAACTGGTGCATGTACCCTATCGTGAAATACAGATGATTCAACTTGAAAAAATCGTCTGCACTGGCATAGCGCCATGTCGGTTCGGAACTCGCCACGAGCTCCGGACCGTCCTTAGTGTAGTCGTTCACTACGCCGCCGTAGTTCATTGCATTCTTCATCCCCAGCGTATATCGGACGTCTACGAATACGTAATGGAGGTCCCATTTTCGGCGTATCCCGGCGCCGGCTACGAGCGACCAGTTCCATGTATTTCTCTTGTAATCGTACTTCACGATCGGGCTTTCAGACGGCGTCATCGATTCGCTACCGGACGTAAACCGATCGTTGAGCGTCGGGTTCGCTTTGCTGCTGAACAAGTAATTGATGGCGGCGCCGCCATAGACATACGGCACCACGTGACCTTCTCTAAGATTGTAAATAACAGTTACCGGAATGTTAAACCATCCCAGCCGATCCTGCACTATGGCGTCGTCGGTTGTCCAAAGACCGCTTTGTTCCTTACGATAGGTTGTGTAAGCGTACTGAAGTTCGGAGCCTATGCTAAGCCTATCGTTGATGTTGTAGTTCGCTCCGACGGCCACGGTCCATCCGGGAAGCAGCACATAACGTGTGTCGAGGGGAACACCGGAGAGACTCATTTCACGGAGCACGTTCACAAACGTGACGTTACCGCCTATACGTCCCAACAGCGAAAAAATAGGTGTAGACGTAAATTTTTTACTCAAGTAAACTACATCTATAGGGTCGCGCGAGGGATCGGTAACGAACTCCGGGTTGGCGCGAAGCAGCTCGAGGTAACTCTCTTCCGCCTTCTCCGGATTGTCGAGGAGCAGGTAGACCTGGGTGAGCAAGAGATAGGCGCGCTGGCGTTGTTCGCGCGTAAACCCTCCCTTAAGGCAGTCGGCCAACAGCGAGTCGATGCCCAGGAAGTGTCCTGCGTTGACTTCTTCCGCTGCCTGGTTCAGGATGATTTCACAATCGTCGCTCGACTGAGCGTAGACGCCGGCGGAAAAAAGAAGCTGAAAACACAAGATCAGGCTCGGTAGACGTCTGCGCATATCAATAGTCGTTGATCAAAACACCAGGGCAAGTGTACTCGTAGTCGATGTCGTTGCCAACGTATTTCTCCCACTCGTCCCGCGTCAGGTTGCGTTTCATTTGTGGGCATACCTTTTCGGCAAGAATGGCATAGTCGGTGGGCCACACGCGGATCTCTGATTCGCTGGTCGACGCCACCAGGTATTTTGAATCGCGGCTGAAGACGACATCGAAAAGGTACCCGTTGTTGTTGTCCATTTCAATCGGCAGGTCTTCAGGAAAGTCCAGCACCCACATCTGCAACTTGCGGTCCGCGCCCGCGCTTGCCAGGAGTTTCCCGTCCGGGCTGAACTCAACATCGAACACGCCTGCATTGTGACCGGTGAAGTTTTTGGTCTCACGGGTAGCCAATTCGATGACCCTTACTGAACCGCGACGCGTGACGTAGTCGTCCGTACCGTAGGCAATGTACCGGCCATCAGCGCTGAATTTCACGGTGAGGACACGCGCATTCTTTTCTTCGGCGAAAGTTTCATACGAGCCGTTGGCCAGGTTGACAAGAATGACCTTTCCGTCCCAGGTACCGCATGCAAGGCGGTCACCCGACGGGCTGACGCTCATGGTTTTCACCTCGCCGGTAAATGTTGCCAGGGTACTTACTGCTCCGGTGGCAATATCGACCTTGCTGACGGCGTATTCCTGGCGCTTAAAGTCGCCGCTCGCTACGAGCAGCGAGCCATCGGGAAGGAACTCAAGGTCGTTCGTGCCGCCCTTGAATCCGCGGATGACCCGCGGTGTGTTGCCTTTTGCAGAAAGATCAAAGACCTGTATGAACGTTGAGTCCGTGCCATTCACCAGGTAGCGCTGGTTGGCACTCAGCGCCAGTACCTTGTTCGGAAAAGCGTTGCGGTAAGGGGTCGGCTCACTGTTGAGGGCAAGAAAGTCGCCGGAGAATATCCTTCCATCGGCTCCGGCCGCGTAAAAGCCGCTACCCGATTCGTTCAGGATGAGTGAGTTGATCCTGTTTCTCGGCGGGCCCGGTACTTTGATGGCATTGTAATTCTTGTTGTCAAGTTTGGTGAGCGCATAATAAAGCCCCGAATAGATATACGGATCATACTGACCACCCTCATAGCGTTTGTGAAAATGGTAGGCCTGCATGGCGAGGAGGCCGGCGAGGTATTTGTCGTCCGTCTCCTGCCGCGATTTGGCAGCCATGGCTTGCGCCTTCGTCAGCATGAGCAGGCGGTTGGCGCGGTTGTACTCATTTTCCGCTTCCTGTCTTCGGGCTTCGGCGATGGCGCGCGCTTCAGCTTCGTTTTCGCGAGCTTCAAGGGCGATCTCGGCTTGCCATTCAGCAACTTTTGCTGCTTCCTCGGCCTTGAGTACGGCAGCAGTGCGCTCGCGGAGAGCGATCTCCAGCCTGCTGTTAGCCCGAGTTAATTGCTCCGCCGCCTCTTGCGCAATGAGCCGTGCCGAGTCGGCCTTGCTTTTTTCAAGTATCGCAATGTCGGCCTGCTTTCTAGCTTCCTTTCCGAGTTGTGTGGCAAGGTCTGTCTGGTGGTCGGCCTCAATCTTTTTCATGTAGGCAAACACCATGAACAGTATAGCGATGACGGCAGCGGCACCCAGGATGATCGCTGTTATGTGTGCACGGCGAAGCACCCGGCGTCGCATCATGTCCTGGTTTTTCAGTTCCGCCTCATAGGTGATGCGGCTGGTATCCAGGAAAACGACGGCACGCTCAAAGGCTTCATCATAACGCTGGGCCCATGCGCGGGTCGGTCGTTGTTTATTTTGCCAGTTGAGTGCGAGTTGAAGATCCGGCGGCCGCCAAAGACCTGTTTTACCGATCTGGTACATGGCAGCCGCTTCGGAGAGGCGCTTGTACATTTGCGCCGATTCGAACTCTTCTTCCACCCAGTTGCCAAGGCGAGTCCAGATGCGCATCAGGCTTTCGTGCGAAAGTTCGATGAGGGAAGCCCCGGTGAGCGCCACGGATGTCGGCGGTGTCAGGAACGATCGACCCGCCTTCCTGAAGTGATCCACAACCGAAATGACTTCACTTTCAGAGGCACCCGACAGTTCGCAGATCAGGTCAAGCTTTGCTGGCCGGCGGAACCCACGGTTTTCCTGATTTTTTTCCGTGATCCGTTTGAACAATATCTCGGCGATTTCCTTTTCCCGCGACGAAAGCTCTTCATAGGCTTCGTTTGCGTGGAGTGAAAGCGCCTGGGCTATACCGCCTATGGCATTGTAATGGCGAAGGTCAATGGGTTCACCTGCTTCGCGGTTCGCGTACCAGTACTCCCAGGTACGCATAAGCGCGTGCTGTAATACCGGCAACTGATCCTGATCGGTGCCCGCGTCGTTGAGCAGTCGCTTTACGAGGCGCGGTGTGATCGCACCGCCTGCAACACGTATGGGTCCTTCGATGACGGCGCGCATTTGATCGCGGGTCATCTGGGGTACCAGGTAGTTGCTTCCATTGATCAACGCGGTAAGACCCGGGAACACCGAGCACCGGTCGAGAAAGTCGGAACGCATTGTGAGCGCCAGATATACCGGCACACTCTGCTGCGAAATGGAAGTGAGGACCAGGTTTACATATTGATGCGCTTCGTCGCGCGCTTCTGCGAGTCCGAGTTCGTCTTCGCCATACCTGAAGATCTCTTCAAACTGGTCGATGAGGAAGCATACATTCTCCGAGGGATCATTCTGGATCATGCGCGCCAGTTCGGTAAGTCCGTTCTGACTGCTTCGCAGTACTGAGCTGGCGATGGCGATGTGGACAGCACGTTCTTCCGGGGGCAGGCTTCCCTTTGTGATCATGTAGTCCACTGCCGCTTCGGCAAGGTTGAGGATCGGCGTAGTGCCGGGCCTCACAGACATCACGTGCCACTCGGGTCCTGTTCGCGTAACAAATCCCCCGTACAATACGGGGAGCAATCCGGAGAACATGAGCGACGACTTACCACTACCGGAATAACCAAGGACAGCAAGGAAACGACTCCGCGAAAGCTTGAGCAGGATTTCATCCACCTGTCCTTCACGTCCGAAAAAGAGGTGGCATTCGTCGGTGGAATACGGACGCAATCCCGGAAAAGGATTACCCGATGAGGGATCCATCTCCGTAAAAACATCCGGGGCCGACCTTCCCGGTTCGCCTGATGTCAAGGGTTGGTTCATCATATTCCTGGGAAATGCGCGGCGCTAGAACCTTCTTTGGAGAGCGCGTTCCATCCAGTTAAAAAAGTAAAACACAAGCAATTAAGACCTCAAAAAATGCTGTCGAAAAATAGGGAAATCCCCTTCCAAAAACAAAAAAAGGGGCTGGTGAGCCCCTTCTGATGATGTACTATCTGCCGCTATTTTACCTGATTTACGATCGCGGCAAAGGCAGCCGGGTCGTTCATAGCCAAGTCGGCGAGAACCTTGCGGTTGAGGTCGATGCCGGCATTCCGGAGCTTACCCATAAGCACCGAATAGGAAAGGCCGTGCTCCCGTGCACCTGCATTGATCCGCTGCACCCACAATGCCCTGAATTCACGTTTTCTTTGCTTGCGATCCCTGTATGCGTATACAAGGCCCTTTTCGACGGCGTTCTTGGCCACCGTCCAGACGTTTTTTCTGCGTCCGAAATACCCCTTAGCCTGTTCCAATACCCTTTTCCGGCGGGCACGGGAGGCTACATTGTTAACTGATCTTGACATTGTTTTACTTGTTTTTTGGTCGTTGGCGGCCCTTCAAAGGGCTCTTTCAGGCCAAAAACCGGGTTAAATACAAAAAACCTTGCTCACATTATACTGCGTATGGCAGCATGAGCCTGATGTTGCCCAGGTCTTCTTTTCGCACCAGGGTTTTGGTGGTTAACCTGCGCTTTTGCTTGGTTTCTTTCTTGGTCAGGATGTGGTTCTTATAAGCACGCTTCCGCTTCACCTTGCCCGTGCCGGTGATCTTAAACCGCTTCTTGGCCCCTGACTTCGTCTTGACTTTCGGCATGTGTGACGTATTAAATTTTGTCTATTTCTTTGATGCTCTGGGCGATATTATGATCGACATCCGCTTTCCTTCCAGTTTCGGAAGTTGCTCGACCTTTCCGACCTCTTCCAGCGCCTGTGCAAACTTCAACAACAGGATCTCACCGCGCTCCTTGTAGACGATCGTCCGGCCAATGAAGGTCACCGTCGCTTTCACCTTGGCGCCCTCCTGGAGGAAATTCTGGGCATGCCGAACCTTGAAGTTGAAATCGTGCTCCTCGGTATTCGGCCCGAACCGGATCTCCTTCAAGACCACCTTCTGGGTCTTGGCCTTGATCTCCTTTTGCTTCTTCTTTTGCTCGTACTTGAACTTGGAATAATCAACAACCTTGCAAACCGGAGGATCTGCATTAGGCGATATTTCCACAAGATCGAGACCCTGGTCGCGGGCGATGCGTATCGCCTGTTGAATAGGATACACATCCACCTTCACATTTTCGCCAACCACCCTCACTCTGGGAGCTGTTATTCTTTCATTGACCTTATACGGCTCTTCCCTGCGTTGGGGGCCCCGCCTGTAGGGTCTGCTGCTCGTGTTGTTAATACGCTTCCTTGTTTAGTTTAACAAAATAGGCTGCAAATATCGATATTATTTTGTTCTTTCAAAAAGGGCTCATCCCGGAGGCGCGCACGCTTCCTTGAAATCTTTCACAAAATCATCAAGTCCAATACTACCCTGATCACCCTGTCCATGGCGGCGCACGGCCACCTTTTGCTCACTGGCTTCACGTTCTCCGACGATCAGCATGTACGGGATCTTGCGGGTCTCCGCATCGCGGATCTTGCGGGTGATCTTTTCGTCCCTTAGATCCAATAAGCCCCTGATATCCTGTTCTTTAAGCTTATCATATACAAGCTGGGCGTAATCGTTAAACCGGTCGGATATCGGCAGCACGGCCACCTGATCCGGCGAAAGCCAGAGGGGGAAGTTGCCGGCACAGTGCTCTATGAGTACCGCGACGAAACGTTCCAGCGATCCGAAAGGCGCGCGATGGATCATTACCGGCCGATGCTTTCGATTGTCTGCCCCGATGTACTCCAATTCAAAACGCTGTGGCAGCTGGTAGTCTACCTGTATAGTCCCCAACTGCCAGCTGCGTCCCAGGGCGTCCTTAACCATGAAGTCGAGTTTGGGTCCGTAGAAGGCGGCTTCGCCTTTAACGGTAACGGTCTTCAAGCCCCGTTCGTCGGCAGCTTCCTGGATCTCCCGTTCGGCACGGTCCCACAACTCGTCATCGCCCATATATTTTTCCCGGTTAGCCGGGTCGCGCAGTGATACCTGCGCCGTGTAGTCATCGAAGCCCAGCGACTTGAACACAAAAAGCACCAGGTCGATAACCCGAATAAATTCTGACTTGACCTGGTCGGGCTGGCAGAAGATGTGTGCATCATCCTGAGTGAAACCCCTAACCCGCGTGAGCCCGTGCAATTCCCCACTTTGCTCGTAGCGGTAAACGGTACCAAACTCAGCCAACCGCAACGGCAGGTCGCGGTAAGACCTCGGCTTTACCTTATAAATCTCGCAGTGATGCGGGCAATTCATCGGTTTCAGCAGGAACTCCTCGTTTTCATCAGGCGTATGAATGGGCTGGAAGGAGTCCTTCCCGTATTTTTCATAGTGCCCCGAGGTCACATATAGCTCTTTTCCACCGATATGCGGGGTAACGACGGGCTCATAACCCGCTTTGATCTGGGCGCGACGCATGAACTGTTCCAGTCGCTCGCGTATAATCGTGCCTTTGGGCAACCAGAGCGGCAGCCCCTGCCCTACCTTTTCGGAAAACGCAAACAGCTCCAGCTCCTTCCCGAGCTTGCGGTGATCGCGCTTCTTTGCCTCTTCCAGCACGTGGAGGTACTCTTCCAACTCCTTATTTTTCGGGAAGGTGATGCCGTAAATGCGTGTAAGCATTTTGTTCTTTTCGTCACCTCTCCAGTAGGCGCCCGCGACGTTGAGGAGTTTGATTGCCTTGATGAAGCCGGTGTTGGGTATGTGCGGGCCCCGGCACAGGTCGACAAAGTTCCCCTGCTGGTAAAAGGTTATCGTACCGTCCTCCAGGTCGTTGATCAGCTCCACCTTATACGGATCATCTTTGGCCTTGAAGTATTCCAGTGCTTCCTTCTTTGACACGTTGCGCCGTTCAAAGGGGCTTGCCTTTTTCGCCAGCTCCGTCATCTTCTTCTCTACCGCGGCAAGATCCTCCTCGCCGAATGGCCGTCCATTGAGGTCGATATCGTAATAAAAGCCGTGTTCTATGGGTGGACCGATTCCGAACTTGACTCCTGGATATAGCGACTCCAGCGCTTCCGCCATAAGGTGTGCCGATGAATGCCAGAACGCAGCCTTTCCGCCCCGGTCGTTCCACGTGAGTATTTTGATCGCAGCGTCCGATGGTATCGGGCGCGACAGGTCCCATACTTCGCCGTTCACCTCGATGGCCAGGGCATTCCGCGCCAGCCCTTCGCTGATGCTTCGGGCGATTTCGGCACCAGTGATACCCTGATTGAATTCCCGCTTGCTTCCGTCGGGAAAAGTGAGCGTAATGTTCATCGCACTAGGATTCGCAAATAGCGTTGCGGTGCAAATATGCACTTTGGGGCGGTGAATGAAAAATCAAAGCGTGAATTGGAAGCTGAACAGAACCGCAAACTTGCGGATGGAAGGCGTCTTATCCTCATCCAGGTAAGAAAGACGGTGGACAAAATCCACACGGAAAAACTTGAAGATGTTTTCTATGCCGTATCCGAGTTCGATATACGGCCTGCCCGGCTCGAGATAGCCAGGCTGAAGCGCTTCTTCTCCAGTCGGCGTGGTGTCGGCAATAAGGGCGCGGTTCTCCTCGCTCAGCCCGCCGTACAAAACGTTGGCTGTTCCTACCAGCCGCCATTTGAGTTTACGCATCAGGGGGATGCGGTTGAGAATGAATCCTTCGAACTTATGCTGATACTGGAAGGCCACGTACCGGTCGCTGACAAACTCGCCGTAATTCATCAGGTTGAACGAGAAGCTTGCGTAAATGGGTGATTGGTTGCCGAGGTGAAGCGAGAGCAACGTGTAAGGCAGCGCATCGAAGATGTATTCACCCGTCACCGTTGCATAACCTGTGCCGAGTGGGCCCATACGCATGCGCTTGTATACGGAAAGGCGAAGCTTGGAGTAGTCGAAGTCGCTGCCCAGGATACCTTTGATGCCCCGCGTATAACGAAGCGTAATGATAGGCCATCGGGTAGTACCCAGGCTTATTCGGTCGTTATCGTTCTGGATGAACAGTTCATCCCGTGCATAGCGGGCTTCGAGGATCACTTCCGAAGTCTTGTATGTCTCCAACGTATCGTGTGTGGTCAGGTCGCTTGGAGGATAATATCCGAAATTGAAAAGCGGCTTGAACGTATGGTAACGGAAGGCAACGCGTTGCGTGAATCCCTTGAACAACTCGCGGCGGAAGTCGAACATCGACTCATCGAAATAATATCCGCGACGGAAATTTCCGAATCGCTGCGCTGCAAAGAACAGAAAGTTGGAATTATAGTTTTCGTCGTCGAGCCCGACACGACCGATCTCGCTTCGCGTGCTGAACGTGGCCGTCGTCCAGGGCGATCGGGAAAGGATGTGCTGACCGAATGCGGAGTACTTGATCCGCTTATCGCGAAAGCCATAGCCAATGTTGCCCCCGAATACCCACTTGTCGCTGAACTTGATATTTGTCTTGAAACCTGCCTGGAGGCGCACGCCTTCAATGTTGTTGATGGCCAGGGTCGATACGTAAGGTCCGATATAGAACTTTCCCGTTTCGTAGTATCCGTTCACGATGACCTTGATAATGTCGGTGTATGTCTTCACCACAGGAATGTTCTGCAGGGTGTCGATCATGCGGTAGACATTCTTCTCGGTGCTCGTGAGGGGCTCATGTCGGATCGTATCCCAATAACTTTCGCTCTCGTGCATCCGCGCATCCTCCGCGATAAGGATTTGTTGGGAATAGAATGGCGGGTCATAGGGTTTGTTTATGACGAAGTTCTTGTTCGACGTGTAAAATTTCGCCAGAAGACCTGCCATGTTATCCTGGATCTCTCCTATGTCGATGAGGACGCGATTCTTCACCGGCAGCCAGGGACCCGCTTCAGTCTTTTCAAGTTCTTGTTGGATCTTAATTTTTTCCACGAAGTTGAGATTGGCCTCCTTCCCTACCGTAACGTCGATCTGCCGAAGGGCGTACTCATTTTTGGTGATCCAGATCGTTCCCGTAAAGGCCAGGTCCTGCGTACTCCGCGGGAAAAAGTCAAGGCGATAGCAAAAGTCGTCACCGATATACACACTGTCGGTGAGTTCGTATTCGTAATACAGCCGCCACCCGTCGGCAATCGGTGATACAAAGTCCTTGGTTACGATATTGAGCCAATTCTGGTAGAAGTTGTACTCCTGGAAAGACGAACCGATGAACTGCGTTACGAGCGACCCATCCTCGACACCCACACCGTTGATTTTGGACTTCAGGATGTGTTCCATTTTTAGTTGCGGGTTGTCACGGTAATACAACTTTGAAACACTCTCGGATATGAACATGGGCAGAATCGGCTTTCCGTCTTCCCCTGCTATGCGTTCGACGCTGTCCAGGACCTGGGTGATCTTCTGCACGAACTTCTTCTGCCGGAACTTTTCCGTGATGTTGTCGACGTCGATCTCGATCTTAGTATAGGTATCATACTCGTAAGCGCTTAGCTTGCGCTTATCGTTCATCGACTTGTTCTCGATGACTTTTCGCATCACCGCATACGCAGGATTTTCCCCCGCCACGAACACAAATTCCTGGAGGCGGGTCACATCTTCGTCGAGTTGAAAATTCATCACCTGTGTGCGCTGCGCTTCGACGAACTTCTTTTTGGGTTTGTAACCGATGTAGGAGGCGACGAGTGTATCGGTGGGGGTATCCGTACGTATCTCGAATCTTCCGTCGAAATCGGTCGTGACACCGATCGACGTTCCGTTGAAGTAAACATTCACAAAGGGTAGCGGGTCACCCGAGCTTGCGTCGGTAACCTTTCCCGATACCACAGTCTCCTGGGCGAACACTGACCGCGAGGAAAAAGTAAAGAGGCAAAGGGTAGCCGCTGCGAAGGCGAGAAGGGACTTTACATTGTCGTGACGCACAGAGATCAGTTTACCCCTACAAAAATAACCAAAAATCGGGCGATGTCCCTCCCTTTCCCGTTCGACTGCCTAAATCGCGGAATTAAGGGTTGATGTTAAGTTCCTCCTTCTGACCCAAATAACGCGGCCCGGTGCCTAAAACATACAAATCAAGGACAGCCTTAGCCCGGGCAAAATACTCGCGTATCCTTACATTGCGGCTATCCGCAAAGTCTGGTTCTTCAGCAACCATGGCAACGGCATCCAAATCGTAATACTGGCTGATGAAAAGCGCCCGGTAGCAGTGGAACGGCTGCGTTATTATGATGATTTCGTGCTGACCAAACACTTCCTTGCTTCTTACGATTGAATCAAGCGTCCGCAAACCCGCATAGTCCAGCGTGATAACCGAATCAGGCACTCCTTTACGCACGAGGGCCTTTTTCATCTCAAGAGGTTCATTGTAATACTGCGTGCTGTTGTCGCCGCTCAGGATAAAGTGCGCGACCTTGCCGGAAAAATAAAGGTCGGCTGCCGTCTGAATACGCTTTTCGAAATACGGATTTGGGCCTCCTTTCTGCGTTCTGTGGCTCGTTCCCAACACAAGGCCAACCTTTCGCGAAGGTACCGTCTCAACGCTATCAAAGACGTACGCGCGGGTGCTGAGTATCATCCATGCGTTGACTCCTGCAAGCGCTACGGCAAATACAAGTAGGAGCAGGAGGAATACCTTCTTTGCAAGACGCATGTGCCACTATAAACAGCCCGTAAGTTAGGCAATTGTTCGCAAATACTCCCGTTCAATGATCTCTGATCGTCTGACAATTTGCCGGTACCACTTCAAGCGTAACTCGTCCTGTTCGGCTTCCGTCAATCCGTACGGGAGCCCACTTGTCCGAAGTTTCCCTGAGAGCACAAAAACGCACAAGGCCGCGCTTACTGAAATGTTCATACTTTCCGTGAAACCGTACATGGGTATTGTAACCTGCTCGTCGCCGAGCGCCCTGGCATTTTCGGACAGGCCGTGCAACTCGTTTCCGAACACCAGCGCCAATGGTGCATCGGGCGCTACCGCATCAATGGGCACGCCGGAAGGTTCGGGACTTATCGCCAAAATCCGGTAGCCTTTTTCGCGTAACGACGTGATGCATGCCCGCGTGCGATCCTCGCCAGTACGATAACGTTTAATCGTTAACCATTTGTGCGCGCCCTTCAACACCTTTTTATTGTAACCATAACCGATGGTCTTCTCGATGACGTGAACATCCTGGATCCCCATGCACTCACACGTGCGCATCACGGCACTCAGGTTCTGCGACTGATATACATCCTCGAGCACCACCGTAATCCAACGTGTCCGCAGGGAAAGCACCCTGGAAATAAATTCCTTCTTGTGATCGGTTACATAACCGGACAGGTGTTCTAATACGAGGCGCTCAGTGTGGTTCAGCATGGCTAAAGGTTGATTTGCCGGACTTAAGCAAAGAGGGCTCCGGCAATGGCGCCCGACATCATTGTAGCCAGTGACGCCGCGACCATCGCGCGAAGTCCGAGACGCGACAAGTCACCCTGACGCCCGGGTGCCATCCCTCCTATTCCTCCGATCTGAATGGCTATCGAACTAAAGTTAGCAAATCCACACAAGGCGTATGTTGAAATCCTTATTGCTTTCTCACTCAGCAAACCGGCATCCTTCATTCGGGCGAGATCAAGGTACGCGACGAACTCGTTGACGACAACCTTCTGGCCCAATAGGCTCCCTACATGCAGCGCCTCATTCCAGTCCACGCCGATAACAAACGCAAATACACGAAACACCTGTCCCAATATGTATTGGAGGGAGAAGCCTTCGTAGGCACCTTGTGTGGTCCGCACAACAAAGTCGTTGAGGCCGGTGTAGGCTCCGATAAAATCGACAAGTACCCAATTGACTGCGTAGATTATGGCGATGAAGGCGAGCAACATCGCACCGATGTTCAGGGCAAGACGAAGGCCGTCCGACGCCCCTGACGCCAGCGCGTCAATGAGATTCACACCTATCTTTTCACGGCTGACCTTGAGTCTCCGGTCGATCTGTTGCTGTTCCGTTTCGGGAAACACGATTTTGGAGATCACAATCGCTGCGGGAGCATTGATGATGGACGCTGCGATCAGGTAGCTGGCGAACGTCGCCCGCTCCTGCGGACTGTCGCCTCCCAGGAAGGCTACATACGCACCCAATACACTTCCCGCAATGGTGGCCATGCCGCCGGTCATCAGGCAATGAAGTTCCGATTGCGTCATGCGCCCGATAAACGGACGAACCAGCAAAGGCGCTTCTGTTTGTCCCATGAATATGTTGGCGGCAGCCGAAAGACTTTCGGAGCCCGACAGCCGCATCGTCCGGGCCATGATCCAGGCAAATGCAAAAACAATCTTCTGAAGAATGCCGAGGTAGTACAGCCCCGAGGTGATCGCCGAAAAAAAGATAACCGTGGGGAGGGCCTGAAAGGCAAAAAGAAATCCGAGGTTGTGTTTGACACTAGGGTCGTTCGTGCTGTCCCGCGCCAGATCGCCATAAAGGAACTCGGCACCATCCTGAGCGAATCCCAGGAATGTAACAACTTTCTCGCTGATGTAGGAAAAGACCTGCTGGGTTGCGGCAACTTTTCCGGTAAGAAGTGCAAAGACAACCTGGAGGAGGATCCCGATGCCGACCAGACGCCAGTCAACAGCCCTGCGGTTGCCCGAAAGCGCGTAAGCAATGCCGATTATGAATGCAACGCCACCCAGGGCACGGAGGTAATCCATAGTAAACCATTACCTGACCATCTGGATCATAACTAGCTGAAGGTCAAAGCAAGACATGCATTGTCCTTATGTTATGCTAGATGAATCTAATTCCTCTTGCTCAATTCGTCCCTGATCTTGGCAGCCCTTTCGTAATCTTCCTTATCTATCGCTTCCTTCAGCAGTTCATTCAGTCGCTCGACAGAGTAGTTTTTCAGGTCGTCCTTACGGGGCGACTCGCGACGTGCGCGTTGGGCCGGCGCCTTTTCTGCTTCCGCCTTTTCCTCTTCGGCTTCATCGGTAAGAACGATGCCCGCTTCCGCGAGAATATTTTCAAAGGTGAATATGGGTGAATCAAACCGAAGGCCAATGGCGATGGCATCGGACGGCCGTGCATCGATCTCGATCTTCTTTAGGCCGTCGGAACACACGATCTTGGCAAAAAAGACGCCTTCCTTCAGGTCGGATATAATGATTTCTTCGACGGTAAAGTGGAAGTTGCTCGCAAAGGATTTGAACAGGTCGTGCGTCATAGGCCGGTTCGGGATAATCTTTTCAATCTCAATGGCGATAGCCTGCGCTTCGAACATCCCGATGATGATCGGCAGCCGCCGGTTACCCTCCGTCTCGCCCAATACCAGGGCAAATGAGCCTGCTTGCGATTGACTCGAGGATAAGCCAAGGATTTCCAGTTTTATCTTCTTCACCCTTTTGCTGCTTTAATGGCTTCGGTTAACCTGGGCACAACCTCGAAGGCGTCTCCCACAATTCCGTAGTCCGCCGCCTTGAAAAACGGCGCATCCGGGTCCTTGTTTATCACGACAATATACTTCGAAGTGTTTACGCCAGCCAAATGCTGGATAGCCCCTGAAATACCGACCGCAATATATAACTGCGGGCTGACTTTCACGCCGGTTTGGCCCACGTGTTCGTGATGAGGCCTCCAGCCCATGTCCGACACGGGTTTGCTGCAGCCCGTTGCGGCACCTAATTCCCGCGCGAGCGCTTCAAGAATGCCCCAGTGCTCCGGACCTTTCATCCCTCTCCCGCCGGAAACGATGATTTCGGCCTCCGGAAGCAGAACGTCTCCCGTTGCCTTTTCCGTCCCTGTGACCTTGACCCTGAAATCCTCATCGCGGATTTGTGGTTTGAACGCTTCTACTGCCGCAGAGTCGCCGCTGCCCGCTGCTTCCGCCGCATTTTTCCGGATCGCGATAACCTTTTTTGGCTTAGCCAGCTCAACCCAGCAATAGGCCTTGCCGGAATAAATACTGCGCTTTACGGTAAATCCGGAAGCCGTATCAGGCAGCGTCACCACGTTTGTTGCCAGGCTCGCGTCTATTGTCGCTGCAACCTGAGCTGCAATCGGTGTACCAAGAGAAGTGTTGGCAAGCACCAGCACGTCGGCACCGACTTGTTCCATAGCCTGCACAATCACGTGCGCATATGCCTGGATCACCTCCTGACTGAGACGGTCGTCGTCAGCATGCAGCACTTTTGGCGCTCCAAATTTGCCCAACGCCACCAACTCGTCAGCGTCAAGCCGACCGACCGCAAGCGCCGTGACGGTTCCGCCCAATGCTGCCGCATACGCGACGGCCTCGTGGGACGTCTTTTTTACTTTTCCTTCGTTGGACTCGACAAAAACGAGAACGTGCATATGATACTTTTGTCTGATTCTATAGAACTTTTGCTTCGCTTTTCAGGAGCTGTACCAGCTCTTCAACATTATCGGGCGAAATCAACTTTACCGCGCCCTTGGGTGGTGGCAATTCGAACCGCTGGAGCTTTACACCA
This sequence comes from Cyclobacteriaceae bacterium, assembly GCA_036381475.1. GTDB lineage: Bacteria > Bacteroidota > Bacteroidia > Cytophagales > Cyclobacteriaceae > ZC4RG29. The sequence goes on along the minus strand of DASVCT010000288.1, from coordinate 3,314 downwards.
CTTTCGACTGCAACCGGCGGCACCACCTTCAATGGCTTGGTACGTGCCGACATTATGCCCCTCATGTTGGGGATCTTCCACTCGGCGATCGGTTCCTGGCATCCGGCAATGAGCGGAAGCCCTGCTTCAACGCGCTCCTGCCCCCCTTCAATCTCACGAACCATTTTCACGACATTGCCTTCAAGGTCGAGTTTCATCACCGGAGATACGGCAGGTATGTTTAGCATTGCACCGACGAGAGCGTGTACGACACCGCTATTATAGTCAATCGATTCCCTGCCCATCAGGATGAGGTCGTACGTTTCCTCCTTCGCCTGTGCGGCAATTTGTGCAGCCACGAAGAAAGAGTCTACCGGTTCCGCGTCAACGCGTATCGCTTCATCCGCGCCAATAGCCAGCGCCTTCCGGACTGTCGGCTCTGTTTCAACAGGACCAACATTGAGTACGGTGACGGTAGCCCCCGTTGATTCCTTCAGCTCTATTGCACGCGCGAGCGCATAGTCGTCATACGGACCAATGATGAACTGCACGCCCTTTGTATCAAACTTCGTGTTATTGTCTGTGAAGCTGATCCGTGAAGTCGTGTCAGGTACGTGAGAAATACAAACCAGAATTTTCATTTCACGTTCGGGTTATGATTGCCATCCACCGATCCCTCGCGGTCAAGGCTTACGACGAGGCGGCCTTCTTCGATTGCTTTTCAAAAGTTATGTGCCCCGACTATTTTTGAAGGCGTCGGAACGGCTTGAATATTTCCTAAACGGGGTCAAGATAAACGATAAAATCCGAAATTCGAACCGTGCAAAATTAAAAAAGCAGTGAATTCAGAACGACTGAAGATGCTTCACCAATTTGCTGAGGAAGATCCCGGCAACGCGTTCAACTGGTATGCGCTTGCCCTCGAGTATCAGCATTCCGATCCCCCTCAGGCGTCTCGATTGTTCGATAAGCTAATGGCCGAGTTCGAAGCGTATCTGCCAACATACTACATGGCCGCCACGCATTACGCCCAGCAAGGTGATGCAGAAAAAGCAGTCCGGATATTTCGGAAAGGAATCGAGATAGCACAGCAGCAGGGCGACCGAAAGACCGCCACCGAATTGCGTTCCGGGCTGGAGGAAATTCTATTCGAATGATTCAGTTCTCCGGTGCACCGTCGTCCACCCAGCATCCGATCAAGTCGATTTCATCCTGCGTGATTGAGCCCTCAAAGGGCATGCTGCCGTCCTGGGTGTATTCCTTCATCTTTGCCGCGTAAAACTTTGCTTTGTCATAACGACTGAGGTCCGGTCTCACCAGGCCATCATGGCATCCATTCAATGCACAACTCATCTTAACGATCGGCAGCACGTCATTCTTCCAGCTCACCCCGGTAATGCCTCGGGGAATGGTAACGTGTAGTTGGACCTCGCAGCCCGCGTCATCCCGCACCGTAAGGACATGCGTGCCACGCCTGAGGCCGACAAAAACATTCGAATCACCAAAAGGGCCATCCGCCAGGCGATACTGATAGGGAGGCGTGCCATCGGCGACTTCCAGGGTTACACCACCCGTCCCTTCAAGACACGAAGTATCCGGCGTGAGGCCGGTCGTGACCGCAAAGCCAGCCGCAGGTACAGTCACGTTGGGAACCTGAGCAGCGCATCCGTTAGCGTCAGTCACCGTGGCTGTATAAATGCCGGGATTCAGTCCGCTGAACGCTCCCTCCTGCTGTTCCGGCCCGCCAACCGAGAACACGTAGGGCGCTGCTCCTCCGCTAACTGACACGGTGATGGAACCGTCGCTTGCATCACATGCGCTTGCTTGTTGTATGGCCTGTATCGAAAGTGTAAGGGAAGATGTCGTGCAGTCGAATACCTTAGGAACGTCCCCTTCTGTGCAACTGGCGACAACGACTAAAAGACACGCGATATACAGGAAACGCTTCATGACCACATTAACCTGCAATCTAGCGGGGAGCCTGTGGCTGAGGCAGATCTTTTCCGGGTTAGTGGTAATTTATTCGACAAACTGACGAGACCCGACGTAGGATGTTCAGCCCTTCGACATGCTCAGGGACCGGTTGCGCTTCTTAAGAAGTCAACACACGTGTGGGAAGACGGTGCCTGAGCTTGTCAAAGGACAACACATTTATTGACTCACATAATTAATAAGAGTACCGATCGGCGGTATGGCGATCCGGATCTCATCATCCTGGACCAGGGTAAATTCATGGGAAGGCACGATGCCGGTTCCCGTCATGATGAGGCATCCTTTTGGAAAGCTGCATTCACGAAATACAAATGACACCAACTCGGTGGGAGTACGCTTCATCTGGTCGAGTCCGACGTTTCCTTCGAACACCACCTTTCCGTTCCGTATGATTTCCATCTGAATCCGGGTGTCCGTTGGAAGCGGGCCATCCGGCACGTACACGCAAGGTCCTACCGAAGCACAACCGTCGTACGTTTTCGCTTGCGGAAGGTAGAGCGGATTTTCACCTTCGATGCTACGTGAACTCATGTCATTTCCGATGGTATATCCCACGATGGTTCCCGATGCAGTCACGACGAGGGTGAGTTCGGGCTCGGGCGCGTCCCACGTGGAGTCTTTTCGGATCCTTACCTTTCCCCCGTGGGGTACGATTCGGTGGTTCGTCGTTTTGAAGAACACTTCCGGCCGTTCCGCCTCATAGACGCGCGCGTAGAAGTCGCCACCGCCAGCGGCCTTGGATTCTTCCTGGCGTCCAACCTTGCTGCGGAGGTATGTGACGCCGCAAGCCCAGAGCTCCTGTTCTTCAAGGGGTGCCTGGATTCCGTCGCGGATAAGTTCACCAGGATCGTCGACCTGAGGCAGGCGTTCGGTCAATGCCGTAAGCGTGGCCCTCAGGTTGTCGTCGTTAATAAAAGTGTCCCAATCATCCTGGTGGAGGCAGAACTTGCTGCCTCGTTCAATAAGAATTCCTTTGGTCGTTTTGTATACTTTCATCGCATTTTTATGACTATCCCGATCCTCTTTCTCCGTGTTGCGCGCCAGGATAAGTTGTACCTCGAAAACAGGTCTCCTGTGGCGCGCTACCCATACACGTAATCCGTGCTGCCCTTATACCCTTATACCCCTATACACCCCATACCCTATGTGCCCTATGTCCTATGTGGTTCAACCCCCTTTGCATCAACCACCTAGTGCAAATCGCGAGTGACTTCTGCTCCTGAGCCGCCTCTAAGGACATCCAGGTCTGCTCCCAGGTTGGCCTGCTGCACATGATCGATGTAAAACTTCACATAACCGCGCTCCGCCATCGGTGGGGGCGGCGACCAGGCTTTCCGTCTCCG
>DASVCT010000287.1:0-6455 GCA_036381475.1 Cyclobacteriaceae bacterium | reverse complement strand
GGGGAGAATCCGGCATACATCAGTCTTCAGCAACACAAGGCCATTCAGAATCTTTTCGACTGTCCCATGTCAGGCAAGATGGCGCAGATTCTTATGGAGACCTCCGTCATCCAAATCGTCTTATGGCAACTGCACGCGCTCTTTCGCGACACCCGGCCCTCAGGTATCACACAACGTGATCGCGACGTTGCCGTGGCGTTGAAGGAATATCTTACGACTACTTTCCTCGAAGACCATTCGCTCACCAGCCTGGCCCGACACTTTGGCGTAAACGCAAATAAGCTGATGTACGTATTCAAGAACGTCTTCAGCGTAAGCATCTTCGAATATATCGGTGACCTGAAAATGGAATACGCGATGCGACTGATCCGCGAAGACCGGAAGTTCGTCACGGAGGCAGCCCGCATCCTTGGTTACAAGAATCCCCATCATTTTTCAGCCGCGTTCAAGAAGAAGTTTGGGCTTAGTCCTTCCGCCGTCAGGTAGCCGGCCGCGAACATGATCTACGTGACACAATTGATCCATATACGCGAAGGAAAATCAGACACCCTCGCTGAATTTGATGCAGCCATGAGCGCGTTGATCAGTCGGCACAACGGAATGTTCCTGTTTCGTTTCCGACCCGACCCGCTCAACCTCATTGTGTCGACGATCGGAATGCCCTACGAAGTTCAGTTGCTTCGGTTCGAAACAGAACGCTCATTCGATTGCTTCATGCAGGATGAAGAAAGAAAGCGGCTGCTTCTTTCAAAAGAACACACCATACGGTCAGTCATTCTTATAAAAGGACAACTCGTCGCACCAGCTGCAAAGAAATCGACGATACTCTAAGCGATAAACAACCTTCAAGCCGCTTAACGCCACCTTTAGGCGACGTCTCCTGTTGTCCGTCGCCTCTTCACGCGTTCGCAATGGACATCGTTCATTCGTTTTTGGTATCTTTGTAACTGCCCTCGAACCAAGAAAAGTGTACTGCTATGGACGTTATGGATGAAGAAAAACATTGGGATGCGATCGGAAGCAGATATGACGAGGAAATTTTTGATGTCTTCCGGTTAAACAAGTCGCGCAAGCTTCAGAAATATTTGAAGAAACACGCGAATCCCAGCCACAAGGCTACGGACTTCGGATGCGGTACGGGTAAATCGTTCCGTTACCTTGCCCCCTCTTTCAGTGAGGTAGTTGCGATAGACATCTCCCAGAAGCTTATCGACATCGCTAAAAGTACAGGTCATCCCAACGTAACCTTTATGCGTATGGATCTGACCGAAGAGGGCCTCGGTCTTCCAAGAACCGACTTCGCGTTCTGTTGCAATGTCGCTATACTGCCCGAAACCGAGAGTAACCAGTCTATATTGCGCAACATCCAGCAAACTCTGAAACGCAACGGCACGGCGCTCGTTGTGGTACCATCCCTGGAGTCGGCGCTGTATTCCTCCTGGAGGCTTGTAGAATGGTACAAACGTGAAGGTGTCAACACCGACGAAATCCCCGACGGGGAGTTGAGTTACTTTAACGAAAACAAAGACATCGCTCAGGGTGTAGTCTTCATCGATGGAGTTCCGACCAAACATTACCTGGAAACCGAACTCGAAGTACTATTCAACAGCATTGACCTCAGCATCGACACCATCGACAGACTGGAGTATGACTGGAGTACAGAGTTCGACTCACCCCCCTCCTGGATGGCGGACCCTTACCCCTGGGACTGGCTCATAGAATGCAGAAAGAAATAGAGATTAAAAAATCCGCTATCCCCGGCGGATTTTTTCTTTCCCACCGTCCTGTACCAGCCTGCTACATTCCCGTTTGCACCTAAAAACAAACGTCAAATTTGTTTTGAGACGCTCCCGTATTTTCAGTAATTTGTTGTTTCCCCTTACAAAGATTCAGATGAATATATCCGCTTCCCGGCGTTGTACATGGTGTGTCTTCCTGGCGGCGCTTATAGCTGGCAACGGGGTCGTTCAGGCGCAGCGCATCAAATCCTACACCCAGGGAATACCGGGAACGGATGTCAGCTTTAAAATGGTCGCCATCCCGGCAGGCAGTTTCACCATCGGCAGCCCGGCCGGATTTCCCGGAAGGGAGAGTGACGAAGGCCCCCAAAAAACGATATCGCTTTCTGCCTTCTGGATGGGCGAGAAGGAAGTGACCTTTGCCGAATGGGACTTGTTCTTCAAGGACGCGCAACTACCGCAGGAAAAGAACATTGACGGCGTTTCACGTCCCACCGCACAATACATAGACCTGACCTGGGGAATGGGCAGGAGCCCAAGGCATCCCGCAAACAGTATGAGCCAGCAGGCAGCCATGGCATACTGCAAATGGCTTTATGATAAGACCGGTGTTTTCTACCGCCTGCCCACGGAGGCCGAGTGGGAGTATGCATGCCGCGCCGGGAATTCAGCACAGTATCCTTTTGGAAACAGTCCTGAACAGCTGAGGGAATATGGTTATTTCAAGGCAAACAGTCAGGGAAAATATCATGAAACGGGGCAGTTGAAACCGAACGCGTGGGGACTTTACGACATTTTGGGTAACCTGAGCGAATGGACCCTCGATCAGTATGTAGAGAATGGATACGCCACAATCAAATCCAGCGATCCTCTGATTGTTCCGACGAGGCGCTATCCGCGCGTTGCGCGTGGTGGATCTTATCTTGATGACGCCAATGAGTTGCGCTGTGCGAACCGCATTCCATCACGGTCGGAGTGGAATCAGCGCGACCCGCAAATACCGAAGAGCAAGTGGTGGCTTACTGATGGGATGTTCATGGGATTCCGGCTGGTACGACCGGTCAAGACGCCGACCAAAGAAGAAATCGAAAAGTTTTATGAGGCATATCTGGATAAATAGTATGAACTTAGTTGTATCAGGCTTTCCGGGTACCCTCGCTTAGCCACATGCATTCTTACAAAAAAACAAACCATTACCATTATGAACTCCCGTGAAAATGAGAATCGCCTGACCCGAAGGTCGTTTGTGAAGAATTCCGCTTTGCTGGGCGGCGGTTTGGTCGCCATGCCATTGTTCTCGAACGCAGGATATTTTACGTCTGTAGATGATACAATAAAAATCGTACTCATCGGATGCGGAGGACGGGGAACAGGTGCCGCGCGGCAGGCGCTGTTGTCCAATCAGAATGTCAAACTGGTTGCCATGGCAGATGCTTTCCGCGACCGGCTTGATAACAGCTTGAAGGCCATTACGGCGACCGATGACGAAGGCGTGTCGGTCAAGGATCGCGTGAGCGTCACTGAGGACACGAAGTTTATCGGCTTCGAAGCTTATCTCAAGGCAATTCCCCTCGCCGATGTAGTCATCCTCACTACGCCTCCCGGATTCCGTCCGATACATTTCGAGGAGGCCATCAAACAAGGCAAGCACGTTTTTATGGAGAAGCCCATAGCCACGGACCCTGCCGGTGTAAAAAAAGTGATCGAAGTTGCTGCCCAGGCGAAGCAGAAGAAACTCAATGTTGTCGTTGGTCTGCAACGTCACTACCAGAATTCCTATCGCGAACTCTTAAGTAGGGTACGCGACGGAATGATCGGTGATATCACCTCCGGGCAGGTGTACTGGAACAGCGATGGCGTCTGGGTTCACCCAAGGCAGCCGGGTCAGACCGAGATGGATTACCAAATGAGAAACTGGTATTACTTCAACTGGCTCTGCGGCGATCATATCGTTGAACAACATATTCACAACATCGATGTCATGAACTGGTTCAAGGATGCCTACCCGGTCAAAGCCATGGGCATGGGTGGACGCCAGGTCAGGACGGGCAAAGAGTACGGTGAAATATTTGACCACCATTACGTAGAATACCACTATGCCGACGGATCGATCCTGAACAGCCAATGCCGGCACATCAAGGGAACCTACTCGCGCGTCGATGAAACCATCGTGGGAACGAAAGGTACGGTTCACTGCGCCGCCGGTCAGATACGACACGGCGACAAGACGTTGTACGCGTACGACATGAAAAAGGAAAACAACCCTTATCAAACCGAACACGACGAACTATTTGCTGCAATTGCGAAAGGAGAATTCAAGTTTGCCGACGCGGAGCGCGGGGCAAAGTCCACCCTGACAGCCATAATCGGAAGACTCGCTACGTACTCGGGCCAGGTCATCGACTGGGACACGGCGCTGAATTCGGGTCTGAGCATACAGCCAGAGCGATATGCGTTTGATGCGCAGCCTCCGGTTCTTCCTGACGCGGATGGCTTCTATCCTATAGCTGTACCGGGGAAGACGACCTTTTTCAATGAAAGTGCAGCTGCCGGAGGAAAGTAGTGCCGGTTGACCTTATGCGGATGCCCTGACAACGCTTGATGTCAGGGCATCTGCCAACATGGTCATTCACAGCTCACCATAAAGGATCTAATCCCAATCCTTAACCTCATCAACTTTTCCATCGCTGCCCCGGAAATTCTCTGGGTCAGCTTTTCTATACTCGACAACCCACGACTGGCCCTCTGATTCATATAGGAAGGCAAGACCGCCACAGTCGTACGATATCGTCCCGCTTCGAACCGTCTTTCCGTACACCGGCGGATCTGTTACATCATACGTGATCGTTAGGTGATCCGTCCGGGTAAAATCGTGTTTACCTGTCTTCCCAATTGCAGGCGAAATCTCATACTTATGGGCGACCCGGGTCACATGGGGCGTTCCCAAGTTCATATCTGGGGTGAAATAGTTTGCCGGCGGCGTGGATGGCCATTCTTAGGACATCAGTTGAAGCGAACCGAGGTTTGGTTAGTGGATCTTTCTTATCTTGCAGATTTCACGGGCGTTGAAACTACTCCACAGCATATCTTCTACCCTCTACAAGATCTGGGTCTTCCTGGTTTTTACCGTATTTATGATCCTGCTGTTACCAGGCATAATACTTCCCTTCCTGTTCGGGCAGCGTGCCGGTTGGATCGGCTACCGGTTTCTGGCACTTTGGTCGTGGGTATTCAGCAAGCTGAACTTTATCCGGTACCGGATCAGTGGCCGGGAAAACATTGTGCGGGGAGAGTCTGTTATTTACGTCAGCAATCACACCTCGTTTCTGGACATCCCGGGCATTACCCTTGCAATTCCGGGACAATACAGGCCGCTGGCGAAAAAGGAACTTCTGAAAATTCCCATATTCGGCTGGATCGCACGGTCGGCATCCGTGATCGTGGACAGGTCCAATCCCAAGAGCAGAAAAGAAAGTATGGACCGGCTGAAAAGGATCGTGAATATGGGCATCCCGATACTGATTTTTGTGGAGGGTACGCAAAACCGGACCAAGGAGATACTTCAACCCTTCAAGGATGGCGCGTTCCGTATGGCTATCGATACCCAGCGTCCGATTCAGCCGATGGTTGTTCTTGGCGCCGGCCCGCTTATGCCGCCCGGCACGATAGACCTGAAGCCGGGCACGATACGCATTATCATCGGTCAACGAATTCCTACGGACGGGTTGACCACCGCGGATGTTCAGAACCTGAAGGAAAGGACGTTTGACGTAATGAAGGGGATGATTGAAGCAGCGTCCTCCACACCCTGTGTTTCCAGGTAACCCCGCAATTTGCTGGAAGTTCTTATTATTCTTACACGGCTGACTAAGGCGGAACGAAATGCGCACATAGCCTCCAACCGCGCCGTACCCGAAGGAATTCTATGACGCACAGCCCATGCGTTGTTCGCAAAGCGAAAAAAAATGCCCACACAGCGGCACCGGGATGATATTCCTACATCCGGCCGAAAAATAGAATCAAGAGGCATAAATTTGGAGTCAAGCAATAACCGAAGAGGACCGTTATGAAGAGGAGTGTTATGAACAAGCTTGTCACGTTGTTTCCTATCATCTTTTTTGCAAGCCTGGCCTGCGGCGCGCAAAGCCTAAATAGTAACTGGACGTCCGATCTCGAAACCGAACTGAAGGAGTTCACATCCTGCGACGACGACATGGATTGCTCCGAGTTTTCAGGCAGGATTTTACAGACGGTCTATAAACTCAACGATTTTTACCAACCGCAGGAAAAGCGTTTCATGAACGTTGCCGAGATCATTGCCTTTTTGCAGGACAGCAAATCGTGGACTATGCTCGGTCACGCCTACCAACAGGACGTTCTGAACCAGGCACAGCAATACGCCAACAGCAAGAAAGCTGTCATTGCCGTGTACCCTGGCACGAACGGCGTTGGCCACGTGGCATTGATTCTGCCCGGTGAGTTGCAGCCGTCGGGTTCATGGGGTCTGAGTGTACCGAACTCCGCATCGTTCCTGACAATGGACCCAGCAAAATCGTACGTAGGAAAAGGACTGTCGTACGCGTTCACCAAGCATCACCTCAAGGACCTTGTGATCTTCGCACGGAATTACTGAGTCATCCCTTCTCATTCACTCTTTAGTCTTTCAGCGATGTTCATACGGGCTGCCCGAATCGAATGGTAGCTTATTGTTAACAG
>DASVCT010000286.1:0-5684 GCA_036381475.1 Cyclobacteriaceae bacterium | reverse complement strand
GTCGAAGCGATCAAGTCGATGACCATTGAGGACGCCTGGGGCATTTTAAGGGGTGACGAGGATGCGGCAACGCAATACCTGCGGCGAACAACCGGTACCCGTCTTGCTGAGAAATTCAAACCCGTGATAAAAGCATCTCTGGACAAGGTCAATGCCACCCGCTATTACAGCGAAATTGTGACGACCTACAATAAGATTCCCCTCGTGGAAAAAGTCAATCCCAACCTGGACGACTATGCCACGGAAAAAGCCATTGACGGCCTGTTCGTGATGATCGCAAAAGAAGAGAAACGTATCCGCGAAGATCCTGTGGCGCGTACGACGGAGCTGTTAAAAAAGGTCTTCGGAGCACAATAGGGAAAGACCTATTCGCGCGGAATTTCATCGAGAACGGTGGCAAGCAATTCGCCCAGTGCGCGATCGACTTCAATAAATTTGCCTGGTCTTGAAGACTGGCTTACCGTCCTGCGTTTGACTACTGTCTTTTCTCCGAAATCACGGACACTGTAATATGACGAAAGCGCATTGGGTTTCCAGCTGATCCACATAACGGTGCCCGTGATGGTTCCCTTCATAAGCTTCGCCTTTTCTCCTTCGGCAAGAGTGTGCTTGAAGTATGTTCCATTACGGACATTTCTAACCTTGCCGTTAAATTCGAATGCATCCCGGGTGACAGGGCCGTAAAGGTCACCACCAAATACATAGATAGTATTGTGTTCTTTGAGCCTGTTGTTTTCGGCGACAACATCGTCGGAGATGTAGTATAGATCGGCGACGAGTGCAGTGTTAGTTTTGTCGAAAGTGATAAGCCGAAACGCGTTCGCGCCGTTTTTTCTCGCACGTTTCTCCAATGCGAGGTACATGGATCGAAGTGAGGCGACGCCGTCGGCAGAAACATGCACGCGTCCCACGTAATCCAGCTTCGTGGAATCAAAACGATCCTCTATGAAATGAAAAGGCGCTTTGAATCCGACCTTCCGACCGATGTTGAACGGGCCTTCGAGAAACTCGACGTTTTGGCCTGATACCGCGAATGCCTGTATCCACAGGATGGCCATCAGGAGGTGTCTTCCTTGTTTCATGGATTGGATTAAGCCTGAAAGGTAAAACCTGGCGGGTCAATGTCAAATGTCGGTACCACCAGTTTTTGATTCCGGCTGCAAGGTTACACAGGATCAAAGATGTGGAATTGCCTTTGAAATCGATTGAAATTTTCCATATTCGCTTTTACCTGATCCTGAGTCTATGAAATGGAAACTTATCGTCGCGCTTGCTGCAATATGTACTATTGCAGCCTTTGGCGTTGTGTTCGTCCCCGGCATTATCAGGCCAAAATTCTTATCGCTGCCTTATGTACTCTGGACAGGCATACTCCTCACCGGCGTCCTGGTTTTGCTGACGTATTTAGGCGGCCGGTATTTTCCTCACCGTGAAGACTGAGTGTTATGACAGGGTGGTTAATCTTATTCTTTGCAATCTTCGTAGCCTTGCTCATCGCAGCTTCGGTAAAGTCATATAAAAAGAACAGAACCTCCGACGAGTTCATGCTTGCCGGATCCAACATCGGCATGATCCTGGGCTTTCTCACCTTTGCGGCAGCGTTGTTCAGCGCTTTCACGTTCCAGGGTATGCCTGACTTCTTCCGCAATCACGGCGTAGGCGCCTGGATATTTCTCGCGTTCTCCGATGGCGTAATGGTGTTCTTCATTTTGTGGTTTGGCTACAAACTTCGGAAACGTACGAAGGCAAAAGGTTTTAAAGGTGTGTCCGGCCTTATGAGCGCATGCTTCGGCACGCCTTGGGCAGGTTACGTCTTCTTCGTCGCAGCTTTCATATTCCTGGTGCCTTATGTGGCCATCCAGATACGCGGCATCTCGATCTTCCTGGACGCAACCATTCCCAACGCGCTGTCCGACTGGGGCTGGTCGGTGGTTATCGTGATCATCATGCTGATATACGCCGAAATCGGTGGATTGAAGGCTATTGTGTTCAGTGATGCTATCCAGGCGCTTTTGTTGCTGCTCGTAATATGGATTATAGGAATTTTCTGCCTCAACCAGACTGGAGGGCTGACTGCAACTTTCGAAAGTTTGGAAAAGACCAATCCAGCACTGCTTTCTCTCCCCGGTCCGAATGGCCTTTTTACGATTCAGTTTCTCATTGGATCCACGATCGCCATTACGATGATCCCGGTTACCCAGCCTCAACTTACGACACGCCTTGTGGTAATGAAAGACCTCAAGGCCGTGCACCGTATGGCCTATGCTGTGGGGATCTTTGCCATTCTCGTAATCCTTCCCACGGTATTTATTGGGTTGTATGGTGCGATACGGTACCCCGATGCCGAGACGCCGGCATTTATCGCATCAGCCTTGCTTTGGGATCAGCCGAATCCTGTGGCGGCGCTCGCCGTAGTCGGCCTTTTTGCTGCCTGCTTGTCGACGACCAACGCACAGATCTTTGCGCTTGGCAGCGAATTGCGCTCACTGCTGCGAGGGGAAGACAACATCGTTATGCGTTACACCCGGTTTGGGATATTTGTTTTTTCCGTTGTCGTACTCGTTTTCTCCGTCTATATGAGTGACCAACTCGCCTTGCTGGCACGCCTTAGCTTTACAGGCACAGCGACGATGGCGCCAATCGTACTTTGTGCCGTCATCTTCGAACGGCCTCCCCGGGCGGTCGTGTTTGTTTCAGGGCTGTCGCTCCTCGTGATATTCCTGGCAACAATAGGTATTCTGCCGATGAAGGTGGGTGTCGTGAATCTTGATATAATTTTGTACGGGTTCATGCTGGTGTCAACTTTGGCTATCGCAGGCTGGCATTCCAGGAAAGTGAAAGTCGTCCCCGCATCAAATCCGCTGGATAGCTAATGGTCATCGATACTACGTTAAAGCCAGAAGATTTTAAGCAAGCCATCGACAGGTTTTGGGAATTGTCCGGCAAGAAAATTCGCGCTATCGACAAATCCTGGGATCCGTCAACGGGCGCCCCTGTTTTTACCGTGAAGGGAAAATACGCGGCACGTGGTTGGACGGAATGGACTCAGGGTTTTCAATACGGGTCCGCGCTCCTTCAATACGATGCCACTGCAGACAAATACTTCCTCGATTTGGGGCGGCGGCATACCATGGAGCGTATGGCGCCCCATCTTACGCATCAGGGTGTCCACGATCACGGATTCAACAACGTCAGCACGTATGGCAATCTCCTTCGTCTTATGAGAGAAGGGAAGGTGCCGCAAAATGATCGGGAGGCCGACTTCTACACATTGGCACTCAAAGTGAGCGGGGCGGTGCAGGCCATGCGTTGGTCTTCGCTCCCGTCAGGAGGATACATGTATTCCTTCAACGGTCCGCATTCGCTTTTTGTGGACACCATCCGCTCGTGCCGGATCCTCATGCTCGCCGAGATCCTGGGTCACGTGCTGATGGGCGAGAACGACAAAAGGATATCGCTGGCCGACCGCGCCATCCAACACCTGGCAGCAACCGCGAAATACTCGGTGTACTACGGAGAGGGTCGTGATGCGTACGACGTATGGGGTCGAACAGCGCATGAAAGCATTTTTAACGTCAACGACGGCAACTACAGGTGTCCTAATTCACAACAGGGATACAGTGGTTTTACCACGTGGACGCGGGGCCTCGCGTGGGCGATGTGCGGATTCGCGGAGCAACTGGAATTCTTTGCTGCATTTCCTGAATATGCTACGGATGACATTGTCGAAATTAGTCTCAGGGCGGCAAGGGCAACATCTGACTTCTACATTGAACACACTTGCGCAGACGGAATACCGTACTGGGATACCGGTGCACCGGAACTTCATAGACTCGATCCGCGCTATGAGCGTGTTTCGGATCCGGAAAATGCCCATGAGCCCGTCGACAGTTCTGCCGCAGCCATCGCCGCTCAAGGTCTTCTCCGACTGGGGAAGTACCTGGAGAAAACCGACGATGCGGCAAGCAGAAAATACTTTCAAGCCGGCCTTCGTGTAGTTCGAACGCTCCTGGAACCGCCCTACCTTTCCGAAGAGGCGCATCATGAGGGCCTTATTCTTCATTCTGTCTACCACCGACCGAATGGCTGGGATTATGTACCAGAAGGAAAAAGCATTCCGTGTGGGGAATCCAGCATGTGGGGCGATTATCACGCCCGGGAGGTGGTGCTCTACCTTATGCGTTTGATGAACAACGAACCCTACTATACTTTTTTCAGCGGCATTAGCGAAGCGTGAAATTGAGAGATGACGACGAAACACAAACCGAAATACAAACGAATCGCGCAACTGAAAACAGCGGATGATTTTCTTGCCTATGCCACGTCGGTAGGTGCGGACCTTCCTTTCGATACCACACTGAAATCGCCGTCCGCATTTGCCAGTCCCTGCAGGCTGCCTTCTGGTCGTACCCTGGGGAACCGGTTTTGCATCTTGCCTATGGAAGGGTGGGACGGCACTATCGATGGGAAACCGTCGGAGTTCACGAAGCGGCGGTGGCATCACTTTGCGATCAGTGGGGCTAAACTGCTTTGGGGATGCGAAGCTGTTGCCGTAAGGCATGATGGCCGCGCCAATCCGAACCAGCTGGTCATCAACGACAAGAATCACGACGAATTCAAATGGCTGTTTGAGAACCTGATCCGCGATCACGAGGACCGTTTTGACAACTCTGACGACCTGCTCATCGGCCTGCAGCTCACCCACTCCGGGCGTTTCTGCAAGCCCAATGACAAGCGCAGGATGGAGCCGCGCATCCTCTACCATCATCCGTTGCTCGACCGTCGGGTTAGCCTGGATGAACAATATCCGTTGATGACCGACAGCGACGTCGACTACCTCGTCGAGGATTTTGTAAAGGCGGCACGGCGGGCGGCGGAAGCGGGATTCCAATTTGTTGACATCAAACACTGTCACGGCTACCTCGGTCATGAGTTCCTGTCCGCCGTGCATCGCGAGGGCCGCTATGGAGGCCCTCTCGAAAACCGGATGCGTTTTCTAGCCTCCATTGTCGATGGCATACGCTCGGAAGTGTCCCGGATGGATATCGCGGTTCGGCTGAGCGTTTTCGACTGGATACCCTTCAAAAAAGGTCCGGGCGATGTTGGCATTCCGGAAGTGTATGAAGAGGACTATCGGTTCGCGTTTGGGGGGCCAAGGGCAGAAGGTGATTACGATCTGACCGAGCCGGTTCTGTTTTTGAAAAAACTGCAGGATCTGGACATAAACCTTGTGTGCATCACCGCTGGCAGCCCCTACTACAATCCACACATACAGCGCCCAGCCTTGTTCCCGCCCTCGGACGGGTACCAGCCGCCGGAGGACCCGTTGGTTGGGGTAGCGCGACAAATACGCGCGACGGCCGAAGTAAAAAAAGCCTTTCCCGGATTAACGATCGTGGGATCGGCGTATTCGTACCTGCAGGAATGGTTGCCGCATGTCGGACAGCATGTGCTGGAACACGGAATGGCAGACCTAGTGGGACTGGGTCGAATGGTATTGTCCTATCCGGAGATGCCGGTGGACGTGTTGGAAGGCAAGCCGCTTCGACGGGATCGCCTGTGCCGGACGTTCTCCGACTGCACCACGGCCCCGCGCAACGGCATGATCTCGGGATGTTTCCCCCTTGATCCATTCTACAAATCGCTCCCTGAAGCGGCATCGTTAAAGGAACTAAAAACGTCGT
>DASVCT010000285.1:0-12137 GCA_036381475.1 Cyclobacteriaceae bacterium | reverse complement strand
GAAGGGCAACTTCAACACTTCAACACACCAACACTTCAGCACATTCGGGATGTCTTTCGGATTCAAAGATTTTCGCGCGCGGGTTTTGTTCAGGGTGATCGGTCTTGGCCTGACCATCGCGACCGTTGTGTTTATGCTGAGTCATCCGAACATGCTGTTCGCTGCGATGCTGATGATGGTGATCATAGGCCTACAGCTTGCCGAGCTGTTCCGCTTTGTCAGCCAGACAAACAGAAAACTCACGCGCTTCCTGGAATCGGTCCGGTATTCGGACTTTATCTCCGGATTCACAGCCGATAACAAACTCGGACGATCGTTTAAAGACCTTAACATCGCATTCAACGAAGTGCTTGAGGCATTTCGCAAGGCACGTTCCGAAAAAGAAGAACACTGGCAATACCTCAACACGGTCGTGCAGCAGGTACGGACCGGCATCCTGTCGTACGACCTTGAGGGAAACGTGCAGCTCATCAACGCCAACGCCAAACGGTTCCTCGGTATGCAAAGCCTCCAGAATGTGGAAGACCTCCTCGAGGTGAACCCCAAATTGTACAAGGCAATTTTTGACACTGAACCCGGGAAAAGCAACCTCTACAAAGGCAACAACGAACTGCACCTGACCATCCAGGCCACCGAGCTGCGGATACGCGGTAACACCGTCAGGCTCATCACCCTTCAAAACATCCAGCCGGAATTGCAACGCCAGGAACTGGACGCCTGGCAGAACCTTACACGCGTGCTGCGCCATGAGATCATGAATTCGATCACGCCGATCTCATCGCTGACTTCAACGTTGCGCGAGGTGCTCGAATATGACCTGGTACAAAAGGATGGACACTTTGAACTGAAAGAAGAAGGCGCAGAAGATCTGCGCGAAGGACTCACCACCATTGAAAGCCGAAGCAAGGGACTGATCAAGTTCATCGACGCATACCGGGAATACACCTCCCTGCCCCAACCGACGATCCGGACCGTGTTGTTGAAAGACCTGATCGAGAAGGTGGCGCAATTCATGAAGCCCGAGCTGAGACGTCACAGTATAGACTTCGGCCATTCCTGTGCATCGGAGTACCTTACCATCCAGGCTGACGCCGACATGATCGAACAGGTGTTAATCAACCTGATCAAGAACGGAATCGAAGCCGTAGCTGAAACTCCAAACCCGCACATCGAGCTTGCCGGTCTTTACGACGAAACCGGTGTACGGATAGAAGTCGCCGACAACGGCCCCGGCATCATCCGCGAAGCACTCGAGTCTATCTTCGTTCCCTTTTACACAACAAAAAAATCCGGCTCCGGCATCGGCCTTAGTCTTTCCCGGCAGATCATGCAGCTGCATAACGGGACGCTTAATGTGGAGTCGGAGCCGGGAGTAAGGACGGTGTTTACGTTGCGATTCTAGTACTCAAATGGTAATCGGTAATCGGTTGTCGGTAATCGATGTCCGAGTTGGATAGATGGTGCGTTAATTTTTGCGTACAGGCTGTTGACAGAGATTTGTCGTAAGCGGTATATTGGTACGGCGAACCCGTTGGCATCATTTAATGTCGGAATACGTCAAGAGTTATCGGACCGATTACCGGTTCCTACTTCACCTTCCGGAACACCACCGACGCATTGTGGCCGCCAAACCCAAACGTATTACTCATAGCCACATTGACTTCCTTTCGGATGGAGTTTCGTAGCACGACGTTCAGACCATTCGGCATTTCGGGATCAAGGTTGGTTGTGTTAATGGTTGGCGGTATGAGCCCTTCGCTTATGGCCTTGATACAAATGATGGCTTCAGCGGCGCCGGCCGCGCCGAGCATGTGACCGACGGCCGACTTGGTGGCGCTGATGTGAAGGCGTGTGGGATTATCACCAAATACCTTTGTCACTGCTTTCATTTCACTGACGTCGCCCATGGGCGTGGACGTTGCGTGTGGGTTAAGGTAATCAACGTCGGCGGGAGTCAGTCCAGCGTCTTCGAGTGCCCATTGCATCCCCAGCATCGCACCCTTTCCTTCGGGATGCGTAGCCGTGAGGTGGTAGGCGTCCGCCGACATACCGCCACCCGCTACTTCAGCATAGATGCGGGCGCCACGTCGCCGGGCGTGTTCATATTCTTCGAGCACCAGCGCGCATCCTCCCTCGCCCATAACAAAACCGTCGCGGTCTGCATCAAACGGACGGGATGCCTGCTGTGGATTGTCGTTGCGTGTCGAAAGCGCTTTCATGGCGCTGAACCCACCTACGCCGGCTTCGTTGATCGGTGCTTCAGAGCCGCCGGTAACAATCACATCGGCCTTGCCCCACCGGATGTAGTTCATCGCATCGATGATTGCTGTGGACGACGTCGCACATGCGGAGACCGTCGAAAAGTTCGGGCCCATAAAACCGTAGCGCATGGAAATCCAACCTGCGGCGATGTCGACAATGACCTTCGGAATGAAGAAAGGGTTGATTCTTGGCGTTCCGTCACCCCGGGCAAATTCAGTGACTTCCTGCTGAAACGTAAAAAAGCCCCCGTTGCCGGATCCCCAGATCACACCAACACGGGTCTTGTCGATCGTATCGACGTCGATGGCGCTGTCCCGTATGGCTTCGGTGGATGATACCAGTGCATATTGCACGAAGGGGTCCATCTTTCGGATTTCCGATTTTTCAAAGTGGTTGGCCGGGTCGAAGTCTTTTACTTCGCAGGCGAAGCGGGTTTTGAATTTAGAAGCATCGAATTTGGTGATCGTTGCTGCCCCCGACTTCCCTTCCACCAGGTTGTTCCAGAATTCGGTAAGGGAATTGCCGAGGGGTGTAACGGCTCCCATTCCGGTTACTACCACTTTCTTCGTCATAGTCATTTGCTTATTTGGTCGATAATTTGTCGGCAGTATTCAGTGATATACGTCATGGCCTCGGTCGAACGTACCGCGCGCGCATACATAACGGCGCCCTCCACGGAGCAAAAGAATACGAAAGCCAGCGCGCGCGTGTCGGCTACCGGTCGGAATTCACCGCTGGCGATACCTTCCTCCAAAAGGTGCTGCACAAAGTCGACGGTCGCGTCGAGTTCCTTGCGCACGGCACGACGCATAAACGTTATGTCGTCATCTGCCTGTACAGCCGTGTTTAGCAGCGGACATCCGCCCGGCAACGGCGGGTCGAGCACATAGGCGGCGTAAAACTCCAGCAGCCCCAGCAGGCGTTCCCGGCTGCTCCGTTTGTGGGCCAGACTGCCACGAACGCCGGTGCGTACGAGCTGCATGGCGTGACGAAATGCCTGAAGAGCCAGGTCCTCCTTGCTTCGGAAATGTCCATACAGCGCACCCTTCGTCAATCCCGTCGCACGGGTCAGGTCATTGAGCGAAGTTCCCGAATAGCCCTTCCGGTTAAACACAGGTGCTGTGCGCTCCAGGATGTGTTGTCGCGTGCGCGCCGCTTTGTTCATGATGTAAAGGTAAGGAAAAAAACCAAATATACCGATCGGTATATTTTTAGGAATAAAAAAAAACAGTGAAATCACCGGATATAAAGTGCAAAAACGCTCAAAACGGTATGCCTGTTTCTTTGGAAATACTTTGCAAGTCCTTCACAACGGCCGAAAGCAAGGGTACACCTTCCTTAAGACGTACTTCTTCGGCTTCGCGTTCTGGATCGCCGGGAATCAGGACGGCATCCTGGCCCGGTACTGGCGGAGTGGATCGGAAAACCTCGATCCAATGATCTATCCGTTTCTTGAACGCGTCGACATCTTCAAAGCCCGCAATTTCCATCGCCCCAAAAAAATGGCCGATGCCCTTACCAACGCTTTTTTCCGGCGGCGTTTCAAAGAGAGCGAATGGTGGGGCGAACGGTCCCCAGTTGGCGCCACTTAAGACGCATGAGAGGATGTCCACCATCGCGGAAAGAGCGTATCCTTTGTGCCCGCCCAACTCGCGCGTCGAACCCAGCGGTAGCAAAGCACCCTTGTCGAAAATATCTTCAGGATTGATCGACGCATTTCCCTTCTTGTCAATCATCCACCCTACGGGCACCACCTTTCCCAGCCGGCGTGCCTGCTCGATTTTTCCGAAGGCCACCACGCTGGTCGACATGTCGATCACGATGGGAGGTTGGGTATAGCCGGGAAAGGCGATTGAAATCGGATTAGTACCCAGCCTGCGCTCCGCGCCCCACAGCGGCACGACGATGCTTGATGAATTCGTCATCGACCACCCGATCATGTCGCGTTCCAACGCCTTAAGACTATAATAGGAGGCTATGCCATAGTGATTTGAATTTCGGACACTGACCCATCCCGATCCGAACTCCGCAGCCTTGTCCATTGCGATTTCGTTGGCTTTCGGTCCGACAACGAGCCCGAGTCCGCTATCCCCGTCGACGGTCGCCACGCTTTTGTGCTCACGCACGATGGTAACTTTTGGCTTAGGATTAATCCTGCCGATCCGGAACATGTCGACATACGACCGTAGTCGGGCTACACCGTGCGAATCGATCCCGCGGACATCCGCTTTCGAGAGCACGTCGGCTGCTTTCAACGCATCTTCCGCAGGGACACCGAGGTGTTCGAACACAGACGCGGTGAACGTTTTAAGATAGGACGCAGGGTAGGTGACGTATTCGTTTTCCACGTGTCGACGTTTACCCTTGCCGGGCAACCTGGCGTTGTTGTCCCAGCCCTTCGATGCCCAGTTCAATTACATCACCTGCTTTCAGGAACCGCTGGGGGTTCATGCCCATGCCGACGCCAGCGGGGGTTCCGGTGGAGATGACATCGCCGGGCAACAGCGACATGAAGCGACTTACGTAGCTCACTAGAAAAGGAACCTTATAGATCAGGTTAGCTGTAGTTCCATCCTGGCGGATTTCGCCATTGAGCTTCAACCACAGGCGAAGGTTATCTACATCCTGAACTTCATCCCGGGTGGCGAGAAACGGGCCCAGCGGCGCGAATGTATCGCAGCTTTTTCCCTTCACCCACTGACCGCTGCGTTCGATCTGAAATTCCCGCTCGCTGTAGTCGTTGTGCAGACAATATCCGGCGATATAGTCCATCGCATTTGCTTCGTCCACGTAGCTTGCCCGTTTACCTATTACCAAAGCAAGCTCTACTTCCCAGTCGGTCTTCTTGCTGTTGCGGGGGATCACCAGATCGTCATCTGGCCCGATTATGGCCGACGTTGCTTTGAAAAAAATGACGGGCTCGGGTGGCACGGTAGCTCCTGTCTCACGTGCGTGATCCGAATAGTTGAGACCGATGCATATGATCTTCGACGGTCGCGTTATCGGTGGACCAAGGCGAACCTTTGAATCAACTTTCGGAAGCGTATCGAGGTTATCACGTACCCACGA
Organism: Cyclobacteriaceae bacterium; assembly: GCA_036381475.1. GTDB lineage: Bacteria > Bacteroidota > Bacteroidia > Cytophagales > Cyclobacteriaceae > ZC4RG29. The sequence goes on along the minus strand of DASVCT010000285.1, from coordinate 6,806 downwards.
CTCCAGGCGTGTCAATCCGTCGGTCTCGAAAAATCGCTCACCGAAGTCCTCGCCGAAAGCCGAGACGTCAAATCGTTCTCCCTCATGTATGATGCCGGGCTTTTCCATTCCCGGAGCGCCAAAACGGATTAGTTTCATTTTGGAATGTGTTGAAGTGTTAATGTGCTGTTACCCTATACCCCTATACCCTTATTTCCCTATTTCCTTATTTCCTTATTTCCCTATTTCCTTATTTCCCTATTTCCCTATTTCCCTATTTCCTTCATCATCCCTCCCACGCCCCTTGATCCCCTAAAGTGGTCCAGCGCGCACCTGCGTGGAATTTAAAGATGGTAAACGATAATCGATAACCCTTAACCACAATCCGTGCTGCCCCTATACCTCTATACCTCTATACCCTTATTTCCTTATTTCCTTATTTCCCTTCATGTGTTGAAGTGTTGGAGTGTTGAAGTGTTGGAGTCTGTCTCACCGATAGTTATGGTCAATAATTCTACCTATCACCCTACGATTAAGTTGATGGTTTCCTTACTTCCTTAGAGTCTATAATTACACCACTCTCCAATCTGCGACCCCCTATATACCCTATACACCTTATACCCTTATTCCCTTATTCCCTTATTTCCTTATTTCCTCATTTCCCAATCCGCCCATCCCTAACCTGGGTGAGGGCGACGAGGCCGATAACGAAATAGACGGCCAGGGCGAGGACGCTATTTCGCATGCTTCCTGTGAGTTGGTGGATGAGGCCATAGGAAAACGTTCCGAGCACGATGGAGATATTGAACGTTACGTCAAAGAAGCTGAAGTATGACGCCAGGTCGACGGTGTCGCGGGGAATCAGTTTGGCGTAAGTTGCCCTTCCGAGGGACTGGATCCCACCCATGATCAGTCCGACCATCACAGCCAGCAGGTAGAACTGAACTTCCGTTTGAATGTAATAGGCTGCAAGGCAAATGACGATCCAGAGCAGGATCATGATTGCCAGCGTCGACTTGTTACCGATGCGTTGGGATACCCGCGCAAACAGCCAGGACCCACCCGCACCTACCAGTTGAATGAGAAGAATGGAAAGGATAAGGCGCTCTCCGGGCAGGTGCAATACGTCCGTGCCGAAGAGTGCCGCCAGGTACATGACGGTCTGTACGCCCATGCTGAAGAAAAAGAATGACACGAGATAGCGCTTAAGGGCGGGCGACTTTCGGAGTGCACGCCATACCTTGAGCAATTCCTCATATCCCTTGGTGAAAAGGTTACCGTGTCGCTTTGCGGCCGTATTGGGAAGCATCGTAAACGCCATCGTGGAGAACCCGAGCCACCAGACGCCCGTCAGGACGAACGTAAAACGCATGGCGTGAGACTCGTCGCTGAACACGCCAAAGCGTGCATAGTTCATGATGATAACCAGGCAAATGACCATCATAATGACGCTTCCGTAGTATCCCATGGAGTACCCGCGTGCACTCGTCGCGTCAAAGTTGTCTTCGGTGACAATCTCTGGAAGGAAGGCATCGTAAAAGACAAGACTTCCTGAGTAGCCCACGGTAGCCAGAATAGTGCAAAGGATTCCCCAGGCTAATGACTCGACGCCTGTAAAGAAATACAGACCGGCGCAACCGAGGCTTCCCATAAAGACGAACAGCTTCATGAACGATTTCTTTTTCCCGGCGTAGTCGGCAATACCCGAGAGGAGGGGCAGCAGGAAGGCTACGATGAGGAAGGCACACGACAGCGAATAGGTCAGGAGCACGGCGTTAGGCAGCTCGTATCCCAAAAACCGCACCCTGTCGCTGCCGGGTGTGGAGACCGCCACCGATTTGAAATATACCGGGAATATGGTAGAGGCGATTACCAGCGAATATACCGAGTTCGCCCAGTCGTACATGCACCAGGCCCTAACCGTTCTTGGATTGTTGAGGGTGGCGGCAGCTTCCATAATACAATAAAAGAAAATGCCCTCCCGGAATATCCGGGAGGGCTCTTTCTGTCAGAAAAACAACTCTATGCGATTGCTATTAGAATTCACCCGCCTTAATGTTCGTGGAGTATAGAAGCTTTCTGGCATTCGCTTTCCTCAACTCCGTCTCGACGTCCGCGATAATTCCCCGTTTGGTTTCATTGTCAACCTTGAGCGCTACCGTGATCTGGTCGCGTTCCGATTCATCCAGGGTCGACTTTTCCTGGTTTACCCAGTGAATTACTTCCTTAGGAGTGATGAAAACATCGTTGGCCTGAATCTTGGGTTCCTTGCCCCATTCTTGAATTTTCCGTGGCTCGCCGATGTACAGGTAATTGACCAACGTTTTCAGCTGAAGGGACCGCAACTGCGTCGCCTGGGGAATACGCTGCTGAACCATAATGGACGTTTCGCGCATCTGCGTGGTCACCATGAAAAAGAACAGGAGCATGAACACCACGTCGGGCATTGACGACGTCGGTATTTCCTGCTTTACGTTTGCTTTTTTCTTGAACTTAGACATGTCAGTTCCTCCTTGTGTTAACTATCTCGCATCACTGCCCTACCTGGGTAGGCTCGGCGATGGACAGGTTCATGGGTATCTCCAGCTTTCCGTCCGGAAGCCTACCCCGCCCTCGGTCGTACAGCTCCTTGTATTCGGGCGACTTTTCCGGGTCAGAGGCAATTTCTCTCCACTTATCGTTGGTAACTCCCACGCGCTCGGCGTATATATCGTAATACGCCTTTTGGATCACGTCGAGAATTTCGATGAATTTTTTGTGGCTCGTTCCCCGGTCGGTCTTATACGACACGATGGCGTCGCGGGGATTGTCTGATGACTTCGGGTCCGCACCGTTATTGAGAATAAACTTCTTGATTTCTTCCGTCAGCGCATCGTTCGTTCCGGTCCAGGGCTCACCCTCGACAAGCAAGTTGTCGAAGGAATTGACCTGAATCTTGAACAGGTTGCGCTCGGGGATCTGGATATCCTCGATCTCCTGCGCCTCAGGTGGCGGCGGAAGCCCTACACTCAATCCCTTGATATTCGCGACCGTCGTGGTGACCAGGAAGAACACCAACAGCAGGAACGCGATATCTGCCATCGAAGCATTCGGAATATCAGGTGTCGGCCGTGGCATAACTTAATTATTTAAGTGCTTTATTGATTTCTGAGAAGATTAGCCCTAAAAAGGCGACTACCAGAACCGTGTAAAACGTAATCAACCCCGCTCCAATGAGCTTGGAAGTATTGTTGCCGATACCCAGAACGACCCACGACGGCCTCACCGCCGAGTCAGACAAGGCATAAGCAATTCCAAACACGATAAGAAGGGCAATCACTCCGTACAATGATCGCAGAAGCGTTTGCGGCGAACCCAGTGCTTTTATCAGTGGAAGCACGATAGCCGACAATGCTGCAACGATCAGCAGAGTGTAGCAGAAATACAAACCTACATCAAGCATTTGCTTCCGTTTCTATTTGTGTGAAACCAATTTGTGTCTTACCAGAAGGTCAACCAGTGAAATGGAAGCATCTTCCATTGAATTCACCAGCGAGTCGATCTTGGACACCAGGTAGTTATAAAACACCTGGAGGATCATACCTACGATAAGACCACCCACCGTTGTGATAAGGGCAACCTTCATACCTTGTGCAACGATGTTCGGCGAAATATCCCCTGCGGCCTCGATGGCGGCGAACGCCTGCACCATCCCTACAACCGTGCCGAAGAACCCGAGCATAGGACCGAGGGAAATGAACAATGAAATCCAGATCAACCCGCGTTCCAATTTACCCATTTCTACACCTCCATACGCTACGATGGATTTCTCGACCATGTCGATACCTTCCGAGTAGCGCATAAGGCCCTGGGTGAAGATCGAGGCTACCGGACCACGTGTGTTGCGTGTCACTTCAAGTGCTGCATTGACACCGCCCTTGGAAAGGGCATCTTCAATTTGACCGAGCAACTTCCGCGTATTGGTAGTAGCCAGATTGAGCGTGATGATACGCTCTATAGAAAAGGCAAGCCCGAGTATGAGACATATCAATATCGGCGTCATGAACGTGGGTCCCCCCTGAATGAATTGATCCTTTAATACTTCATGGAAGGACATGGCATCCGCTTCATTTTCTGGCTCAGACGCAGCTTGCGTAACAGACGTACTTGCACTCGGCGCAGGAGTGGATGACTGGGAAGTCGTATCATCCTGCGCATAGAGAGTAGAGGACGCCAGTACCCCCACAAATGCAAGAATCGCGAGTTGTTTTTTCATAATGTAAGGTTTAAGTAATGCTTTGAAGTTGCCAAAATTAAACGTTTTGTCGATTTGTAAACATATTTCTAAATATTTTTCTACCCGCAATGGCAACTTTGGCGTCTCATCTAACGTAATTCACAGCCCCCCGATTCGTCACAAAATTGTGGCTAAATCGGTGAGAATAAACCGATAAGTTGGTACAGATTCGGCACCCAACGTCAAAGCAGCCCGCGTAAATTCCGCCGCGGGTCAGCCGACTTCACACCCTAAACTCCACCCCAAAATGGCACGTTCACCCGACTGGCGCCGTAGCTAACATCGGGCCAAAATCCACTCAAAAGATTAACAACTTCCCATCAATCACAGATTTCACACAAATCATTATTTGCCGATGGGACCTCAGGGAGGGTTATCGGTCGAAATTTGGGATTACCTGCGGCGATCCCTGAGTGGAGAGTGTTAAGCCTGCGGCTTCCAACGGATAAGATAAGGGGGATTGTCCGGAATATGTTGACGATCAATTAAGAGATTGCCTGACGGCGATCCCCAAGGGGGACGCGTCAACCAACAAGGCCCGGCGCGCTGCGCGCGCTATGGATTCTGTGAGAATCCAACGGATAAAGGAATCGGGTTTGAATCTAGATGAAGAGACGGGGATTGCCTGACGGCGATCCCCAAGGGGGTCGCGTCAACCAGAAAAGCCTGGCGAGCTGCGCTCGCGATGACCTGTAAGCAAATCCTTTTGCAAGCCTGCGGCTTCCAGCGGATTTGTTTACAGGCCATCTCTTTCCAGGCTTTTCTGGTTGCGGAGAGAGAGGGATTCGAACCCTCGATACCCTTTCGGGTATACACGCTTTCCAGGCGTGCCAGTTAAGCCACTCCTGCATCTCTCCTTAAGATAAAGGCCCCAAAAAAGCGCCCAAAGTAATCAATAAATGACGGCGGTTGCAACAGTCAAACCGACATTTCCCCCGCCAGCGACTTTTGGATCAACTCCACAACACGCTCTCGCTCGTACTCGCCCAATAAGATCATCATCTTCGTCACCGCTGCCTCCGTCGTAAGATCACTCCCTCCGATAACACCGATCCGAAGCAACTCCTTGCTGGTAGCATAACGTCCCAGTATGACCATGCCCCCGGGACATTGCGAGATGTTCAGCACCACCACACCACGTGCAACGGCATCGCCAAGTTCGGCCACCAGCCAGGGAAGCGTTGGCGCATTGCCCGACCCATAAGTCTCGAGTACAACGCCCCGAACATCCGGCGTGTACAACACACTGTGCACAGCCTCTCGCGTAATACCGGGAAACAATTTCAAAATCGCGATCCGTTCATCCATTCGCGTGTGCAACTTCAATGGCCCCTCTGGTGCTTTGCGTATCGCACTATTATTGTAGTCGATCTTCACACCAGCCTTGGCAAGCAATGGATAGTTACCTGAGTCGAAAGCATCAAACTGCATACTCTCCACTTTGCGCGACCGATTCCCACGCAACAACTCGTAATCAAAATATATACACACTTCGGGAACAATGGCTCTGCCATCCCGCTTCGCCGATGCGATCTCTATCGCCGTGATAAGATTTTCGCGAGCGTCCGAGCGTGGCTCGCTCACCGGCAACTGCGCACCCGTGAACACAACCGGCTTGGTCAGTCCTTCCAGCATAAAGCTCAGGGCTGATGCGGTGTATGCCATGGTGTCGGTTCCATGGAGGACGACGAAGCCATCGTTCTTTTCGTACTCATCGCGAATGACCTCGGCAATCGTACGCCAGTGATCGGGGCCCATGTTGGAAGAATCGATAGGCGTTTCAAAAGACACCACATTCAACTCGAGAGCGAGATGCTTTAACGGCGGAAGGTAGCCGAGGATACGGCTGAAGTCGAACGGCACGAGGGTTCCCGACCCGTCGAACGCCATTCCGAACGTTCCGCCGGTGTAGATAACAAGTACGCTTCCCTTCGGTCGGGCCGGGCTGGCGGTATTAACTTGCAATCTCTTAAGATTCATTATCCAAATTGTCCGTTGTTGGTGGGGAAAGTCGAAAAAGCGCTATCGCATTGGCCGTCGTCTTCTCCATAATCTTCGCAGGCGTAAGGTCAAAAACTTCCGCCAACCTTCCTGCGATCAGGGGAATATATGCGGGCTCGTTCCGCTTTCCGCGGTGCGGAACGGGGGCCAGGTAAGGGCTATCGGTTTCCAGTACGATGCGGGAAAGATCGAGCAACTTGAGCACTGAAGGCTGAAGACCGTTGCGAAACGTCGCGATACCCCCAATACCCAGGTAGAAACCCATCCGGGTTATGCGTTCAGCCTCCTCCACGGTCCCACCAAAACAGTGGAACACCCCGCGCAAGCTTCCATCCTGCAACTGTTCCATCATGTCAATGGTTTGTGGCAGACTCTCACGGCAGTGAATGATAACCGGAATCCCGTGCTTTTTAGCCCATGCTACCTGTACTCTGAATGCCTCCTGTTGCTCAGCCCAATACGTCTTATCCCAATACAGGTCCGTTCCAATCTCCCCCACCGCTACAAAAGGACGGCTGTTAAGCCATTCTTCTACATCGTATAACGCTCG
>DASVCT010000284.1:0-8805 GCA_036381475.1 Cyclobacteriaceae bacterium | reverse complement strand
AGGTACCTGGTACTGGTACCTTTCTCCAATGCAGTAAGTGTTTCCAAGAAGATTACCAGCAATGAGGAGCGTAAACGGCTCCTCCGGCTGATGCAATCCATCAAACCCGATAACTTCGGGGTCATCATCAGGACGGTGGCGGAGAACAAAGAGGTCGCTGAACTCGATCGCGATCTTCGCAACCTCGTCAAGACTTGGGAGGAAGGAACAAGGCGCCTTGTCGGGGCGAATCCCCGCGACAAGGTCATCGGCGAAATCAGCAAGACGTCTGCCCTGCTTCGCGATCTGTTGAATGAATCGTTCGACAGCATTCAGGTCGACGACAAGAGAATATACGACGAGGTCAAGTCGTACATCCGCACCATCGCTCCGGAAAAGGAAAAAATCGTCCGTCTCTACTCGGGCAAGGCCAAGATTTTCGAGGCCTTCGGAATCGAACGCCAGATCAAGACGGCGTTCGGACAGACCGTAAGCCTGCGCGGCGGCGGCTACCTCATCATCGAACACACGGAGGCGCTCCACGTGATCGACGTGAACAGTGGCAATAAATCCAACCGCGAGGAAAGCCAGGAAACGACGGCGCTCTCCGTAAACCTCGAAGCTGCCCGCGAAATTGCCCGACAACTGCGCCTGCGCGATATGGGTGGTATCATCGTCGTCGACTTCATCGACATGAAAAATCCGGAGAACAAGAAGTTGATCTATAAGACGATGAAGGATGAGATGGCGGACGACAAGGCAAAGTTCACCGTGCTGCCGCTCTCCAAGTTTGGCCTGATGCAGATCACTCGGGAACGCGTCAGGCCGCAAATGAATATCACCACGAAGGAGAATTGTCCTACGTGCAACGGTACCGGTAAGATCACCGCTTCGATCCTCGTGTCCGACCAGATAGAAAAGTACATCGAACACCTGATCACCAAGCAAAACGAACGCTACCTGTTGCTGGCATTGCATCCATACCTTTACGCGTATTTCACGCACGGTTTCATTTCCATTCGGATGCGCTGGTACTTCAAATACAAGCGATGGTTGCGGATGGAACGGGACAGTTCCCTTGCCATAACCGAATTCAAATTCCTTAACCGCGAAGGCGAGGAAATTCAACTTGCTTGATACAAATAAGAAACCCCGACGTATTGCCGCTTCGTCGCAATCGTCGGGGTTCTCTTTTCCCTTCACCTCAACCCATCATCACCTGATCTTACATACCTTTCCGTAAGTCGTTTTCTGCTTTGACTTGAACCGGTAGATGTACATCGACCGTGTCAGATCACCGCACTCAACCTTGTATCGTTCGCCGCGGTACACTTTGCCACAATAGAGCGACTTGACGTGATTGCCTTGCGTGTCGAGCAGGTCCAGCCATACCTCATCGTCATGGTCGGCAGTCCACTCGAAGGTCACCCTATCGGCAAAAGGATTAGGGTAGGCCTTACATATCGGACCCTCAGGTTCGTAGCCACCACTATCGTCACCTTGTACCGTCTCGTACGCTACACACTGCCCGGCCTTGTAAGCAACTTCAGGATCCCAATCGGCCAGCTTGTCCTTGCAGTAAGAGTCGTCTGAACAAACCGTGAACGTGACGGTAAAGGAATCGGGCATTTTCCCGAATCCGTCTATGTCGTCTACTTTCAACCCATACAGTCCGGTCGTGGGATCTTTACCATACTCCATTTTCCATCCCTCGGAATTGCTGTAATTCTTCGGCTTGCCACAGGGAATCGCCAGGGTCCAGTGCGAGAGGTCATACCGGCATGCGCCCGTGGTGTTTACCTCCATCGTGTAGGTCTGACAATAGCCGTCGTAGTCTACGCTGACTAACTCCGTCCAGAAACATTCCTCGCAGGTTTCGTTTCCGCCACCCGGATTGTCCGGATTGTCGCCCGGGTCGTTCGGGTTATCGCCCGGATTATCAGGGTTATCACCCGGGTTGTCAGGATTGTCGCCCGGATTATCAGGGTTGTCGCCTGGATCGTCGGGGTTGTCATCCGGATTGTCACCGGGATCATTCGGATCGTCAGCATCCTGGCAGGCCGCAATCACGTATTCACAGGTCTGCGTACAACCCTCTTGCGTGACTGTCAGCGTAAACGTGGCAGTACTGCCCTGACCACCGGCCGTATAGTTTACAGACGAAGTGCCCTCGCCGGAAGTAATTACCCATTGATTGTCGGTACTGGTCACCGACCATTGATAGCTTTCAGCACCTTCAACAGCCGAGTTCAGAATGTTGCCTGTGGAACTGCAGTCAACTTCGTCTTCTGTCGGACTGATCGTACACGTCCAGGAAGGCGGCGTGCCAATGACCTCCACTTCCTGCGTGGTGGAACAACCACCTGCATCAGTAATCGTAACCGTGTAGGTGCCGGAATTTACGCCATTGAGGTCCTCCGTTGTGCTGCCGTTCGACCACTCATATTGGTATGGGCCGGTACCGCCACTGACCGTAAGGTCAACCTGGTAGGCGCCTTCGGCATTACATTGGTTGTTGGTTACCGTGGCGGTGGCCGTGATCGGTGAAGGATCAGTAATCACGTAGGCCAGCGTGCGGCTACAATCTGTGCCATCCGTTATGACAACCTCATAGATGCCCGGTTCAAGTCCGGAGATGGTGCTTGTCGTGGCGCCATTCGACCATTGATATGTATAGGTTTCCGTCGTGTTGACCGGTGACAATTCGACCGATCCGCCAAAGGAGCCATCACAGGCAGGTTGCGTCACCTTGCTGTTGACCTGGAAAGTCTTTTTCGTAACACTGATCCTGGCGGAAATCTCACAACCTCCAGCGTCTCCGACCGTGATGTCGTAGATACCTGCAGTCAGTCCGCTAATGTCCTCTGTTGTCTGTCCGTTAGACCAGACGTAGGTGTAGGGTGCTGTGCCTCCTTCAACCGTGAGATCAATGGCGCCCGACCCGTCGTCCACACAGGTTGTTTGCGTTGCGATCCAGGTCAGCTTCAGCGTATTGTTTTCCTTAACGTTCAGGAATCGTTCGGCGGTACAGCCGTTCGCGTCCTTCACAGTAATCTTATAGTTGCCGGGGCCTATGCCGGTAAGATCCTTCGTCGTCGCGCCGGTTGACCAAAGATACGCGTACGGTTCCGTGCCACCACTTACGGTCACGGTTATCGACCCATTTTGCTGACCGCACGCAGGCTGCGTAGGCTGCACCGTGAGGGTAAGTTGAGACTGATTGAGTATTTCAAAACTTTGTGTCGCCGCGCACCCGTTAGCATCGGTAACCGTCAAGCTGTACACTCCGGCGTGCAGGCCGGTGAGATCTTCCGATGTTTGATCGTTGCTCCACTCGTACGTGTACGGGGCAGTGCCTCCTGCGACGGTAATGTCGATCGCCCCATTCCCGTTTCCGCATCCTTCAGGAGTAACAGTTCCGGCAACATCGAGCGCTGCCGGCTCGGTGATCGTGGCGGAAAGCTGGAGTTCAGATCCGGCGGCATCCTTAACGGTTACATTATAATCGCCCGCCTTCAGACCTTCGATGTGATTCGTAGTGGCGCCAGTCGACCAAACGTATGTGTAGGGTTCACTGCCTTGTTCAACAATGACCGAAAGCGCTCCGCTGGAGTTTCCGTTACAATCGACATTCTTTACTTCGAGGGATGCCTTCAGCTCGGATGCCGGAGGATCTTCGGGGGGAACCGGACAGGCACCTTCGAGTTTATCGTAGTACAAACACTGACCAGCTTTGTATGCGACAATCGGATAACAACAGCCTTCTCTCGTGGCGCAGCGACGGCCATCATCCTGACATACAGTAAAGGAAACGCGAAATGATTTGAGATTCGTATCGCCAAAGTTCGGGATGTCGTCGACCTTAAATCCGGTCAGCTTGGTCGTGGGGTCGTAACCGTACTCGATTTTCCAGCCCTCGGAGTTTGTAACATGGTACACCTTGCCGCATGAAACTGCTACGGTATAGTGTGAAAGGGCATGGGCTACCTTACCGTCAAAGCTTACTTCCAGCGTGTAGCGAATACAGCCGTTGTCTTTGATCTCCGCCTCCACTACGCGGGTGGAGAAGTCGTTCTCGCCGCACGATTTTTCGTGTTTTTTCTTATTGCCCCCACCGGAGGCCAGGGCGGCACCTGAAAACAGCAGCCAAAACGCAATCAGCACGTAAAATGACCTTTTCATAGGCATGTTGGTTGGTCTGTACTGTATACCCGCCCCAGGGTGCACACACCATATCGTGGCGCTTGAGGGGGGTTTCTGCCGACAGGAGGAAGATGGAGGCGATGGAAGGTTATTACCGGTGGTTACTCTGATGAAAAACCCCAAAAAATACCCGAAAAACGCGGTTTTTCGGGTGCCTGAAAAACAGAGAATTGAACTCCGGTTACTTTCTTTTCAACAGGTCCTGGATCTTTTTCCGGGCTTCGTCTTTGATTTGTTCCTTGACGTCTGTGGGCTGTGTTTTCGTAGCAGCGGTGTCCTGTGCACCGGTGGCGGTTGTGTCCTTCTTGTTGCCAAGAATGCCTTTCACCAGGTCTTCAGCTTCCGTGCCTTTCACCGCCTCGCCAATGGCCTTGCTGGCCTGTTCTTTGGCGGCGCTTGCAACGGCTTCTTTTACCTGTTCCTTTTGCTCATCGGCGATAAGGCGGAACTGCGGATTGTCGTACGTATTGCCCAGGGCAATGGTAACCGGGATGACATCCGTCGGATTATTTGAACCGGTATTCTTGTTGATAAACTGTTGCAGCTGCGACCCCATTTTGCCTGCCGGAACGTTCATCTTGAGCGTATAGTCGATGGAACCGTCCAGACCGGTGCTTCCGCTTACCGAAGTCTTGTAATCGCCCACTTTGATATCAAAAGGTTTGACGCTCAGCCGACCATTCGTGATGGTCGCCGACATCAGGACGTCACGCAACGTCACCTTGTCTGTGTTATCGAGCTTCGTAAGTGAGGTCACACCCGCGATAAGCTTCGATTGGGTAAGCGCGGCCTGTGCAATGCGTATGAGCCCATCGGCATTGACGGTACCGAGGTTGGGCGACATGGTCGGTGTCAGTTCACCGCTAAGTTTGAAGTCGGTCGAAAAGTTCCCCTGAACCAGCCCCGCGATCGGCGCATACGTGCGCACCAGGGTAAGCGACTGAGCAGCTTGCTGAATGGACAGGGACTCCACCTTCACGTCCACGTCGTACTTCGGGTGCGTAGCGACCCGGGGATCATAAGACCCGTTCATAGCGAAAGCACCGCCGAGCATCTTGAACTTCAGACCCTTCAGGTTGGCGACGCCGTCCTTCACGACGATATCGCCGGTCGCGTCGGTGATATTGAAATCCATAAACCGTGCACGCCCTACGGAGGAATGCAGTACAAAGTCGATGTCCTTCGGCACAGGCAGCACGCCGTAGCTGGACGTGTCGGCACTCGTCTCGCCACCATCCGTCATGAACTCATTCAGATCGAGCAACTTCGAACTGAAGTTGACGACACCGCGAATGGTCTCGCCTTTGCCAAGTACGTAACCGATGTAATTGAGCACAGATCCGTTGACGCTGAAATCGCTGTTGCCGATCGTGCCCGTCAGTTCACGCAGGTTAATTTGCCGCGGGTCAAAATTCATCGCCGCACGACTTACCGTTACCTGGTAGGGAACATCTTTGGAAGCATAGGTAAACCCTTCAAGGGATGCCGTGCCACTGGTAGGCATTCGGTCATATCGTTCCGCTTTCAGGTCCGAATACCTTCCCTTTGTTGTTATGTCGGCAATGACCTTTCCGGAAAGCGACATACCTTCCTGCGGGAAAATCTTCATCATCTTTGCGAGGTTGACAGCACCGTTGACCTCAAGGTCCCACTTATAGTCGACCAAATCCTCAAGTGAAAGATTGGCCGACAAGCGTTCTCCCTCCAGGAGCATGGAGAAGTCCTCTACATTGATGCGGGTGTCCTGCATCTTGCCCGATTGATTGCTCACAGTTGCCTTGAACCCTACATCCTGCAAGGGAGCCGGCAACGAATCGGACTTAACATAACCGTTTGCAAGAACCATGCGGGCGTCGACGGAAGGCATGATGTTCCGAACCGAGTCGTAAACGCCTTTCGCTTTCAGGTCGAGTGAGTAATTGCCCTTGAGTTCGAGCCCCTCCATGGGGAATACCCGCATCAATTCTTCGAGGTTGACCTGCGCTACCACGTTCGCGTCCATTCGGTAATCGCGAAGGTTGGCGATAGATGCGCGGGCTTGTACCGGATTGGATCCGAAATTCATCTGAAATTTTTTCAGATCGATGGACGTATTCTCGACCACGCCGTCTTTGTTGTCGACCACGAGGTCGACGTTGATATTCTCGACCGGTTGAGGAAGGTCGGGATACTTAAACTTCCCATCACTTACCTGGAGGGCAAGGTTGAATGCCGGCATCTGGTTTTCGCTATACGTTCCTTTCACCATTCCATTAAAGGCAACGTCCCCGTCTGCCTCGATGCCGTCAAAGCTGCTGGTGTACATTCCCGGCACCAGCGACAACAGGCTCTTGAACGTATTCTCCGGGGTCTTAAAGGAAATGTCCATTTCGTAATTATCCTCATTCATCCGGAACCAGCCATCGAAGGTGGTAAGGAAGTCGTTTATCTTTACAACATTTTGCCGGAAGGTGTAAAGGGAGTACTCTTCACTAATGCCAAGAATGGCATCGATCTGAGCCTTCTTGTTGGTGATGTATTCGGTGCCATCATAGGCCACGGTAAGCGTGTCTACGGTGGAGTGCGTGGTCAGATCGAACTGCACATTGGAAAAGTCGCCACTCCCCTCATGGTTCAGGCCCTTAAGGGTTAAGGTAAACGGAATAGACCGATCGTCATACACGACATCCGCGTCAATAACTTCCCAACGATTGATGCCAAACGAAAACTCGCCGCCGGATTCCTCGGCAACGGTGTCGGCAGAGGGTATGGCAATATCGTAGTTGGCCCTCCCGTCTTCCAGGACTTTAATGTTTATGATTGGGCGAACAAGATTAATGGCGTTGATTCGCAACTGATCCCCAAAGAGTATCTCAGAAAGGTTGACCACGACTTCGAGTCGCTCGGTTGCGAAAAGCACTTCGCCCTCGAAGGGTTCACGATTAATGACCCCAAGGTTGTCCATTTGTACCGTAACGTTCGGAAAGTGACGGAAGAGTGTCAGGCTGAAATCGTCCGTATCGAGAACGATGTCGGCATTGACCGACTTTGCAAGTTCCGCATCTACCGCCTTGCGGATATCATCCTTGAAGGCGACCGGGATAATGAACGCAGCCAGGAGTATGATGAGGAAAAAGCTACCCAGAATGATCAGGGTCCATTTCAATACTTTGTTCATGGTCTTAGGGCTAAGGTAAATGATGCAAAATTAGCAACTGCAGTGAAAAGCGTTTGATTTCTCCGGGGGACCTTCCGGTATTATCGGTAAAACAACGCCATAAACTTTGTCAGCAGGCGCTGTTTTCCGGCGGTATGGGGTGGATACAGCAAGGAAGCTGCCGTTAGTCCGTGCCGTTGTCTGATAACAGATTTCTCATTGGAAAAGGTCACGAATCCCGCATAGCCGTGCGCTTTTCCAAAGCCACTGCGTCCAACCCCGCCAAACGGGAGCCCGGGGTGGAAGAATTGCATCGCACAGTCATTGATGCAGACACCTCCCGAGGACGTGGAAGTCAACAGTCCTTCTGTTTCCCGGTGGGAATTGGAAAAAATGTACAGCGCGAGGGGTTTCGGGAGGCGGTTGATGATCGATTCAGCCACCGTCAAATCGCGAACGGATATTATCGGCAGAATAGGGCCAAAGATCTCCTCCTTCATAATGGTGGAATTCTCCGTTACCTCCTTCAACACTACCGGAGGAAAGTAACGCCCGATAATGTCAGCATGTCCCTCCAGGGCAACGACTGCGCCTTCATCCCGGCAGGCATCCAGGAGCTCCATGAGCCGGGTGAAATGTCTTTCCGACACAATTCGCGTATACTGATCCTGATTGGAAAAATATTTCCTGGTGTGGTGGACAAGCTGGTCGACGAGTTGTTCGTGAACCGCTTCTTCAACGAGAACATAGTCCGGTGCTACGCAGGTTTGGCCGGCATTGGTGAATTTGCTGACCGCGATTCGTTGTGCTGCCTCATCGATTCGCGCCGATGCCGTCACAACGCAGGGTGACTTGCCGCCGAGTTCAAGAGTTACCGGCGTAAGATTACGGGCAGCTTCCCCCATCACGATACTTCCGATGACCGGACTTCCTGTGAAAAAAATGTGATCGAAAGGAAAGGCCAGTAGCCGTTTCGATACCTCTGCGTCACCTTCAATGACACACACTTCTGTGGAACTGAAACATTCCGTGGCCATCTTCGCGATGGTCGCCGACATGGCAGGCGCCATTTCAGATGGCTTTACGACAACGACGTTTCCGGCACCCAGTGCAGATGCCAGCGGACCCGCTGCGAGGAGAAAGGGAAAATTCCAGGGTGCAATGACGAGGCAAAGGCCTTTGGGCTCGTATCGAATTTCCGAGAGCGTACCCATGACGGTCGGTGACGAAGGAACGTGCACAGGTCGCGTCCATTGCCTGAGGTTTTTGAGGATGGTACGAATCTCCTCCAATACGTTGAGAATCTCAACGGCGACAAACTCAATGGCTGGCTTGCCCAGGTCGGCGGCGGCGGCAGCTTCCAACTCGGCCTGATGTTTCAGGATCCAGCGTTTCAGGTTCCGCAGTCGTCGCTTTCGCGCATCGATGGATTCCCGTCGCATCGAAAGCGTGTTTGCCCGCATCGTTTCCAGCCGGAGAAGCACATC
>DASVCT010000283.1:0-6165 GCA_036381475.1 Cyclobacteriaceae bacterium | reverse complement strand
TTCCAAAAATGATATCGGCCACAGCATTGCCGCCTTCCTCACCGAGATACCACACGAGCAGGACGGCATCGGCAAGTTCCTGAACTTCCGCAAGGTTCATCGGGCTACCTCCGGTAATAATGGCTATGACGGGACGGTCGTTGTCGGTGCAGATTTTCCGCAGGAAGTCAATCTGATTCTGCGGTAAGTTGTAGTCCAGGCGATCGCCGAAATGGGGCGATGCAATTGCGGCGCCTTCCTCCCCTTCCAGCAGTCCCGTAATGCCGAGCACGACGAAATTGGCATCGGCGATCTTCGTGTTGCCCGTCGTCCAGTCGATGGGGTTGGCATTCGGTCGATCAAGCAATATGCCGTGACGATACTGAAGCTGGCTGCCGGGCTCCAGTGCAGCCGCAATACCCTCCAGGATGGTGACCATCTCAGGGTTCACGCCGTAGTAGTTGCCGATCAAGGCCTCGACGCTCGCGGCATTGGGCCCCGTAATGAAATAGTTGGCGAGGTCGTTGCGCAGGGGAAGCACGCCGTTGTTCTTCAGCAAAACAATGGATTTCAGCGCAGCTTCGCGGGCAAGTTGCCTGTGCTCCTCGCTGTTGATGACGTCACTTGTAATCCGGTCATAGGGGTTCCTCCCCTTCGGGTCGAACATGCCAAGCCGAAAGCGCGTGCGCAGCAGGACCGCCAGTTCTTTATCTATCTGTTCTTCAGTAATAAGACCCTGCTTCACGGCGTCGATTAGCGACTGGTATTCCGTACCACAGTCCAGGGAGACACCGGCTTTAACCGCCAGCGCGGCCGCTTCCGCCTGGTTCGATACAACCTTATGACCAGCGTATAAGTCCGAGATAGCGCCGCAGTCACTCAATATGTGGCCCTTAAAGCCCCACTGATTACGGAGAATATCAACAAGAAGCGTATTGCTGGAGCAACAAGGTTCGTCGTTGGTGCGGTTATAGGCACACATCACCGCCTCTACGCCCGCATCGACCAGCGCCTTGAAGGCGGGAAGATACGTCTCGTGAAGATCTTTGGCAGAGGCGATAGCGTTAAACTCATGGCGAAGACGTTCCGGGCCGCTGTGCACGGCATAATGTTTCGCGCACGCAGCGGCCTTCAGGTAAACCGGGTCATTACCCTGGAGGCCTTTTACGAAAGCGGCACCCAGCCGGGAGGTGAGGTAGGGATCCTCGCCGTAGGTTTCCTGGCCCCGGCCCCATCGCGGGTCACGGAAGATGTTGATATTGGGCGTCCAGAACGTAAGTCCCCCGTAGCGCTTATGATAATCTTTTTCCATGGCGGCGTTGTACATGGCACGTGCCTCATCCGAGATAGCAGAAGATATCCGGAAGATCAGGTCTTCATCGAAGGTCGCGCCAAGGCCGATGGCTTGGGGAAATACGGTTGCCACACCGGAGCGCGCTACGCCGTGGAGGCTTTCGTTCCACCAGTCGTAGGCCGGGATGTTCAACCTTGGAATGGCGGGTGTGGCGTTCATCATTTGCTGTACCTTTTCTTCGAGGCTGAGTCGGCTGATGAGGTCGTTGACGCGGGTGTCCAGGGGTTGATTGGGATCGAGATATACCTGGCCGCGGCAGACGATCGTTGTTGCTACGACAATGATGAGCGTTCTGGTAATGGACGTGATCATAAATTTGGCAGTAATGAAAGAGGTTCTAAAGCTCTCAATTTTGCCAAAATGATCCGATTTTTGCAACCGATTGCATAAAAACCTGTTAAGCCGACCGAAACCGTTAACCAAATCATTATTTTGCACCCACCCAATCAAAATGAGTTATAAAGAGGTCACGATCTATGATATTGCACGCGCGCTCAGCCTATCCCCGGCGACCATCAGCAGGGGTTTGAAAGATCATCCCGGTCTTCGCAAGGAAACGCGCGAACGAATTCAGGAGGCTGCCCGCGAAATGGGTTACCGCCATAACGCGTTTGCCAGCAACCTCCGCCGAAAGAGAACCAACACCGTTGGCGTAGTCATCCCAAGAATAAACAGCTACTTTATGGCGGCGGTGATTGCCGGCATCGAAAAGGTAGCCAACGCTGCGGGCTATAACTTAATCATCTGCCAATCGGAAGAGTCGTACAAGAAAGAGGTCTCGGGCGTGACCACCATGTTTAACAGCCGCGTAGATGGCCTCCTGGTATCTCTGGCCTATAACACCGAAAACCTGGATCACTTCGAGGTACTCCTTAAAAAGGAGATACCCCTGGTGTTCTTTGACCGTGTGATCGACCACCCCGCTTGCACGAGCATAGTCATCAATAATCGGCAGGCAGGATACGACGTTACACGGCACCTCCTGACCCAGGGCTGTACCCGAATCGTTCACCTGGCCGGGAGCCTGAACCGAAATGTTTATGCTGACCGGCTCGCGGGATACCGGCAAGCGCTGGATGAATATGGAATACGATACGACGAATCCCTAGTGATCTCCAACAACCTGACGGAACAGGCTGGGACGGAAGCGGCAAAGCAGATACTCGAAATGGATGCACGACCCGACGGTGTCTTTGTCTCCAATGATACCACGGCGGTTGCTGTCATCCGTGCGTTGAAGCAGGCGGGGCTTGATGTGCCTCGCGACATCGCCGTTGCCGGCTTCAATAATGACCCGGTAGCCAGCGTGATCGAGCCTGGACTAACCACCGTGAATTATCCCGGCGACGTCATGGGTGAAGTCGCCGCGCGCACCCTCATGAACAAACTGGATGGAGGCCCGGCGGAAACTTCCAACGTCATTGTCCTGGACCATAACCTGATTGTCCGGCCGTCCTCGCAGCGAGTAAACCATGCGTAAGGGCGCCGTCAACCTCAATGCGGAACGACATGATAAAGAATCTGTTTCTAATAGCCCTCGTGGTGTTCATGGCCGATACCACGCATGCGGAAGATGGATACCGCCTGTGGCTGCGCTATGACAAGATTACCGACGCCGCAAAGCTCAAACAGTACCGCGAATACCTGAGGGGTTACTGGCTCACACACGACTCCCCCACGATGCAGGCCGTGCGCGATGAACTGCAGATGGCGCTGCCCGGACTCCTGGAGTCAGAGGTTCCCGAAGTATCGTCCGTTAACGACAACGGTATTCTCATTGTCGGCAAGCCGGGGCATCCCGCTCTCCAACCACTAGGTCTCTCCAAGCAGCTCGAAGGTGCCGGCACGGAAGGTTTCATCATCACCAGCACAACCCTGAACCGAAAGCGGGTTATCGTGATCGCCGCCAACGAAGACGCCGGCCTGCTGTATGGTGTTTTCCACCTGCTGAGACTCATGCAGACGCAAAAAGACCTGAAAGATGTGTCGGTCGCCAGCGCCCCGAAAATCAAATACCGCATATTAAACCACTGGGACAACCTCGACCGAACGGTGGAACGCGGATATGCCGGCTTTTCCATATGGGACTGGCATAAGTTGCCGGATTACATCGACCCGCGGTATCGCGATTATGCCCGCGCGAACGCTTCCATTGGCATTAATGGCGCTGTGGTAACCAACGTTAACGCCAACGCGCTGGTCCTCACGCCCGCCTACCTGGAGAAAGTGGCGGCACTAGCGAACGTATTCCGACCCTACGGTATCAGGATTTATCTCACCGCGCGGTTTAATGCGCCGATGGAACTCGACAAGTTTGCGACAGCAGATCCGCTCGACCCGGAAGTCCGAGAGTGGTGGGCTGCCAAGGCCGATGAGATCTACCGCTACATTCCCGACTTCGGCGGATTCCTGGTGAAGGCCAACTCCGAAGGTCAGCCCGGTCCACAAAACTACAACCGTACCCACGCTGACGGCGCAAACATGCTGGCAGAAGCGCTCGCGCCGCATGGAGGTATCGTTATGTGGCGTGCTTTCGTGTATGACGACAAGGTTCCGGACGATCGGCACAAGCAGGCTTACAACGAATTCAAACCATACGACGGTACGTTGAAAGACAACGTGCTCATCCAGGTGAAAAACGGCGCGATCGACTTCCAGCCGCGTGAACCGTTCCACCCGCTGTTCGGTGCCATGCCGAAAACTCCCCTCATGATGGAATTCCAGATCACGCAGGAATACCTGGGCTTCGCCACCCACCTGGTGTACCTGGCGCCATTGTTTAAGGAGTGCCTGGATTCAGATACCTATGCCAAAGGTCCTGGTTCTACTGTGGCGAAAGTTATCGACGGATCGCTGGAAGGCCATGCGATCTCCGGGATGGCCGGTGTCGCAAACATCGGTACTGACCGTAACTGGTGCGGGCACCCTTTTGGTCAGGCCAACTGGTACTCATTCGGACGGCTCGCCTGGAACCACGACCTCACATCGGAAGAGATCGCTGAAGAATGGATCCGGATGACGTTCGGCAACGACGAAACGGTGATCAGGACAATCCTGCCGATGATGATGGCTTCGCGTGAAATCACCGTTAGCTACATGACCCCGCTCGGTCTGCATCACATCATGGGAAGAAACCATCACTATGGGCCCGGTCCCTGGGTGCAAGGTGGACGCCCGGACTGGACTGCGGTGTACTATCACCGCGCCGACTCGATGGGCATAGGCTTCGACCGGACGGCGTCCGGAAGCGACGCTGTAGGACAGTACTTTCCTCCCGTTGCAAAAAAATTCGGCAGCCTGGACCAATGCCCGGAGAAATACCTCCTTTGGTTCCACCACGTACCGTGGGACTACCGGTTGAAATCAGGTGAGACCTTGTGGAATGGACTCGTTCATAAGTATTATGCAGGTGTTGACTCGGTTCGCTGGTTACAACGCGAGTGGAAGAGCCTGGAAGGGCATATCGATCCCTACCGGTTTAATCAGGTCAAGATGCTCTTAACAATCCAGGAGAAGGAAGCTGTGCTTTGGCGGAACAGCTGCGTTTTGTATTTTCAGACGTTTTCACGACGGCCGATCCCGGAAGGATTGGAACAACCGGATCATTCACTGGAATACTATATGAACCTGTCGTTCCCCTACGCGCCAGGGATAAGACCGAGATGGTAGACAATGAGTGAATGAGTGAATGAGTGAATGAGTGAGTGAATGGGGCGACATCAACACATCCTATTCGATGCACTCAATCGGATAACAGACAACTTCAACACATCAACACATCAACACTTCAACACATCAACACACCAACACATGTATTTAATGGAACAAACCATGCGGTGGTACGGACCGAATGATCCGGTCAGTCTGCAGGACATCAGGCAGGCCGGTTGTACGGGCGTTGTCACCGCGTTGCATCACATCCCCGTAGGCGAGGTTTGGACGGTGGAAGAGATCGACAAACGCAGGAAGGAAATCGAGGCCGCGGGAATGACCTGGACCGTCATCGAAAGTCTGCCGGTGCATGAAGACATCAAGAAACATTCCGGGCAATACGAGCGATACATTGAGAATTACAAAGTCAGCCTCAAAAATGTTGCGGCATGTGGGCTCAAGGTTGTGACTTACAACTTCATGCCCATCCTCGATTGGATGAGGACGGACCCCGGTTATACCCTTCCGGCAGGAAGCAAGGCGCTGCGGTTCGAGAAGGCGGCGTTCATTGCATTCGACCTGTTTTTGCTCAAGCGTCCGGGCGCCGAAAAAGATTATACTCCAGAAGAAATTGCGAAGGCCAAAGCACGCTTGGCCAGCATGACCGACCAAGAAAAAGAAACGCTGTACCGGAACGCACTGCTGGGTCTGCCCGGAAGTGAGGAACGCTTTACCGAAGAACAGATACTTTCAGCGCTAAAAACCTATGCGCACATCGACGCTGCGCGTTTAAAGGAAAATCTTTTTTATTTCTTAAATCAGGTGGTGCCCGTGGCGGAAGAACTGGGCTTGAAGATGGCGATCCATCCTGATGATCCCCCCTACCCGATCCTCGGGCTGCCGCGTGTGGTGAGCACTGAAAAAGATGCCACTGAACTGATCCAGGCAGCGCCATCGCCCGCCAACGGACTCTGCTTTTGCACGGGCTCCTACGGTGTACGTCCGGACAACGACCTTCCGGGAATGGTAAAGAGACTGGGCGATCACATTCATTTCTTACACCTGCGCAACACAAAACGCGATAACGAAGGAAACTTTTACGAGGCCAACCACCTCGACGGTGATACCGACATGGTGGCGGTTGTCACCGAGGTTCTTCACCTCATGCAACGAAGGAAGAT
>DASVCT010000282.1:0-8229 GCA_036381475.1 Cyclobacteriaceae bacterium | reverse complement strand
GGCCTGCCGGAGATCGATGATGTAGTTGACGGTGTGGACCATCGCGAAACACAACCCCGACAGCATCAGGAATACGAGAAAGGCCAGCGCCTGTACCCGATAATAATTCTTGTCGATGCGGTAGGTGAATGTCTGTGCTCGCCGGTATGCATAATACCGGCGCTTTCGCACTTCGCGCCAGTATTCATACGAAAACTCTTCCGACGTTTCAGGATCGAGCCACGAATCGTACTTCGCCTTTTTTACAGGATCCGACAGGACATGATAGGCCTCGTTCACCATTTTGAACTTCTCCTCGGCCTCCTTGTCTCCCATATTCCTGTCGGGATGGTAGATCATGGCCTGCCGCTTGTATGCCGCCCTGATTTCGGTGGAACTGGCATTCCGATCGATATCGAGTATGGCGTAGTAGTTGATCACGGCTTAACGGGTTGTGTATATTTAACGCAGTATAATATAAAAACTTTTCGACAGGCAACCGTAAAATCCGCCAAAAATAAGAGGACGCGGGAAAAAATTGCAACACGAAAAAACGGCTGCTTTCAATCCGGGAGATGGTTCATGATTTGGATGGAATCTCTGTTTGGGAAGAGTTCGGTAGGCAGCTTGCCCCGATGCAATCGGGGTGGGCAGTAGGTTGCCCGGATGGCAATGGGGGTGGGCAGTTGGGTATCCGCAGACTACGATTTCCGGCTATCTGTCACCGACTTCCTCTGTATTCCTTATTTTATTTTCGCTCAAAGCGTCTCGATCACCAAGTTGTGGTTTGTATAAATACAAATATCCGCTGCGATGTGGAGACTTTCTGTGACGATTTCAACTGCGGACAATGACGGGGCGTGTTTTTTTAGAGCGAGGGCAGCAGCTTGTGCATACATTGCGCCGGAGCCAATGGCGGCGACCTGGTTATCAGGTTCCAGGACGTCACCCGTACCCGACAGCACGAGCAGTTCATTCTGCGAGGCTGTGATGAGCATGGCTTCGAGTCGCCTGAGAAAGCGATCCATCCTCCAGTCCTTTGCCAACTCGATGGCTGCCCGTTTCATGTTGCCGCCGTAACTGTTGAGCTTTTCATCGAAGCGGTCCAGCAACGTAAACGCATCGGCTGTCGAGCCGGCAAACCCCACAAGAATTTTTCCATCCTGAAGCTTACGGATTTTTCGGACATTGCTCTTCGCAACATAATTTCCCATCGTCGCCTGACCGTCACCACCGATGGCGACGTGGCCTTCGTGAAGGACGGCGAGTATGGTTGTGGAGTGGATGTTCAAAGTGTTGATGTGTTGGTGTGTTGATGTGTTAATGTGTTGATGTGTCTGCCCGACTGCCCAACAGTAAACTAAACATTTTGACTGCCTTTAGTCGGGCAGGCGGGTTGAAGTCGGCCCCGATCCACTTTCAGTGCGATACAAAGTGGTCTTCCCTCGATGTCAGACTTATAAACCGACGCTGGTTCGTCGGGAGTGAATTCTTCAATTCTTCAACTGCCCGACTGCCCTGCCCTTACTTTGATATTTACGCATATCTTAGCCGGGCAGGCGGGCTCTTCAATTCTTCAATTCTTTTCTCATATGAGTATCCTCACCGGATCTTCCAGCAATCCTTTCAGCGTCTGGAGGAACGCGGCGCCGGTTGCGCCGTCGACTGCACGGTGGTCGCACGACAGCGTGACTTTCATCACATTGCCTGGAACCACTACGCCATTCTTTACAACGGCAGTCTCCTTGATTCCGCCAACCGCCAAAATACATGAGTCTGGGGGATTGATGATAGCCGTAAACTCTTCGATGCCGAACATTCCCAGGTTGGATATGGTGAACGTGCTTCCCTCCCAATCGGAAGGCTGAAGTTTTTTGTCGTGCGCCTTCTGCGCCAGGTCCTTCACTTCTGCGGCAATGTGGGAGAGCGACTTGTTGTCGGCAAAACGAATTACCGGCACCACAAGACCCTCCTTCACGGCAACAGCCACGCCGATATGAATGTGCTGATTCCTCCTGATCTTATCGCCAAGCCACGAAACGTTGACGTCAGGATGCTGACGAATAGCCGCTGCGGTAGCTTTGATTATGATGTCATTGAAAGAAAGCTTCACCGGGCTCACATCGTTCATGCTCTTCCTCGCCTGTACCACCTTGTCCATGTTGATCTCCATGGTAAGGTAGAAATGCGGTGCGCCGAATTTGCTTTCCGATAGCCTCCGGGCAATTGTCTTCCGCATTTGCGATACAGGCACCTCTTCCGACCGCTCCTCGCCGACAACAGAAGGCAATATCACGGGGGCACCGGCCTTGTCAGTTGATGGCACAGCCTCCGGCTTGTAGTTTTCGACATCCCGCTTGATGACGCGGCCGTTGTCGCCAGTGCCCTTGACGCGTGAAATGTCGATGCCTTTCTCCCGTGCCATGCTCCTGGCCAGCGGTGACGCCTTTATTCGTCCGCCCTCAGGTTCACCGGCACTTTCCACCGCGGCAGCAGTTTTACCCTGTTCCGGCGCTTTGGCTTCTGCTTTTACCGGCTCGGGCTTTTCTTCGGGTTTGGCCTCGGCCTTCTGCTGATGCGCTTTCAACAGCGTCTGCCAGTCCGCATTCTTCTCACCGATTATGGCAAGAACGCCGTTGACAGGTACGGCCTTTCCCGCCTCGGCACCCTGGTAGAGCAATGTCCCCTCGGAATACGATTCGTATTCCATCGTAGCCTTGTCGGTTTCTACTTCAGCGAGCAGCTCGCCCTTCTTCACCGTCTCGCCTACTTTTTTGTTCCACGACGCGATCACCCCTTCCTCCATGGTGTCGCTCATCTTCGGCATCAGGACGATCTCTGCTTTTATCTTCGATGTATCAATTGCCTCCTCCGATTTCTTTTCAGATGTCCCGCCTTCGGTCCGGGCTTCAGCCTCGGGTTTGTCCGCTGCTTTACCGCCGGCTTCACCTGACTTGCCCGCGCTTTCCAGCAATGCTTTATAGTCCTCACCCTTCTTTCCCACAACAGCCAGGACATCATTAACCTTCACGGCTTCGCCTTCTTTGGCGCCGAGATACAGGATGGTGCCTTCGCTGTAGGACTCATAGTCCATCGTGGCCTTGTCCGTTTCGATCTCGGCCATAAGCTCGCCTGATTTCACCTGGTCACCTACCTTTTTGTGCCACTTCGCGATAACACCTTCCTCCATGGTGTCGCTCATCTTGGGCATCCTGACGATTTCTGCCATTGATATTGAGCTGGTATGTAAAGACTTATATTATTGAATACCGCCAAAAATAGGGTGAAATAGGTCGATATTCAAGCGGCCGCAATTTACAGGGGAATATTTCCAATCAAAAACTCATACACCCAGCCACCATTGGTAAACAGGTTGCTTTCCGTCCTGACGGCCCGGATTCCGATCTCAAATTGCGGCAAGGTCCGGAAAAAATTCACGTCGAAGGACAACTCGGCGCCGGCGCTCTGATAACGGGTACCGGTGTCAAGGGTGTATATGCGCGCACTCTCGAAATTGTAATAGTGTTCCAGTCCCTCGCCCTCCCCGTAGTCGTAGAAAAGATTCAGTCGCACGCGTTGAATGTTGAGCAGCGGCCCCACGGCTATGTCGGGGTACCACAAAGGAAAGGCATAGTTGCCCGAGATGGTGAAAAACTGTGTGTTCTGCGGATAGCTGTACCCCCGGGGTTTGAACAGGCGATTGCGGAAGGCGTACACGTCGAGATCATAACTCTTCGACGACTCCTGGTATCCTCCCGACACATATAGCGAATGATGACGAAACAAACCCGGAAAGAACAGCGTGCCGGAGGCCGTCCATTGCCTTCCCTGGTAATCACCACCGAGTGGCGTGCTGAAGATCTCGAATCCCAGGAACTGTCCAAACTTCGGGTTAAAGTCGCGGCGGCTTTGCTTCAGCGCATGGGTATAGTCTACTGAGAAGTGGTTGAAAATCAGCTGGCCGAAGTCGGTGATGTCGCGATAAAGAAAATATAGCGTGTCATTGACGGGAACGTACCGGTCCGAACCCCGGATAACGGTTCCGTTGCCGGTCGTGACGGTGCTTCCGAAGTCCGTCGTCATGGTCAGTCCCACATTATCGGAGATGGTGAAGGTGGTCAGGTACTTCGACCGTGTGAGCAGTAAGGGAATGGAAACGCCGCCCGTGACGCTGGTTTCATCCCAGGCAAACGCCACCCGCCTTCGGTCTTCGGAAGTCAGCGCCAGTGTGGATTTATCCTCGCGTCGTCCGTGCCGGATGCCGGCGTTGACAATCGGATACCATCCCTGGAAACTGACATCTGCATGCACCTCGCCTGTTCGCTCGCTGATGTCGTACCGGTAACCTGCCGAAAGTCGCATCGTACTCAGGACATCCTGCGAGGTCATACCGATGTCGACCTGCGAAAAAGTGTTGTCAATGTATGGCCCCCAGGTATATGGATTTATGATTCCCGACCACTTCGAATACGGCCGCGGAAGATAGGTTTGGGGCTGCGATGTTGTATCTGCTTCTGCAAGCGACTTCGATTCCTGGGCAACCAACGCCGCGGCGAGCGGATCGGGATGGTCATCCGTAGTGTCGACGGGTATTCCGGCCTCCGGCTGAAACGGCATGCTCACCACGTCCATGCCATCTCTTCCCTGCCGGTTGAAATACAATTGGGTTCCGTCGGACGACAGTTCGGGATTGTAGCTGCCATAACGGCTCTGGGTCAGCTGTCGGGCAACGCCTGTCCGCAGGTCATATACTTCTATATTGTCGATACCGTTGGCCGGAGCGTTGTAGAGGAGGTAGCGTTCGGTGAGCAGTGGATAACCAATGTTGCGGTTAACCGGCGGGAGGATTTCATTTTCCTCACCGGTGTTGGGGTCGATCGTGACCACTGATTTTCCTCGGGAGGTCGTCTTTAACGACACGATCAGCGAACCGTCTTCAGACCAGCGAAACATGGAATAAAACGCGTTGCCGGGATTGTCGAACATCCGTATCTGTGTTCCCGTATCCGCGTTGAGAAGTACCAGGTTATGATGATAGCCTGGATCGGATAGCAGGGTTACGATCTTTGTGCCATCCGGAGAGAGTGCGGCTCCGGAATAGCGTGATCGTGGACCGGTAACATTCCACATCCGTTTGGTTCTCTTGTCATAAGCCACAATTACGGTAGCGGTATGCCTTCGCCAACGTGGATCAAAACGGTATTCGTTCCAGACCACACGTGAGCCTCCTGCAGAAATGGATCCGGTTTCATACAACAATCCCGTAACCGCCAACTTCCTTTCCCCGTCCGGGGAGATCTGAACGATCTGTTCGATATCGCCAATCCCACTCTTCAAGGCGAGAACGGAACCATCGCGAAGTACCTGGGGATACAGGTAATCCGTGTAAGCCTTGCTATGGCGCGCGTTTACCCCTCGCGCCGGCGTCTCCCTGAGCGTATCGGGTACTTCCCAGAGGTTCTTCAGGTCCTTGGCCATTTCTTTGTACAGGCGCGTGATCGGCATGCCGGTTTCGC
Source organism: Cyclobacteriaceae bacterium (assembly GCA_036381475.1). Lineage (GTDB taxonomy): Bacteria > Bacteroidota > Bacteroidia > Cytophagales > Cyclobacteriaceae > ZC4RG29. The sequence goes on along the minus strand of DASVCT010000282.1, from coordinate 2,734 downwards.
GTCGAACGGCGTTCGAAAACGTGAATGGGATAAGCGACCATTTCCAGGCGTTGGCGGTGATGCGATCCCATACAAGCGGATCCCCTGTTTTCCATCGCAGGTAACTCACCAAATGGTATCCCAACACATACTCGTCGGGAATGAAATGCTTGTACGATCTAAGGTATTGCTTGTGGTAGTTGAACTCACGACCTTCCAGGAGGTTGGTGCGAAATACAAGTCCGAAGTTTGGAATCTTGCCCCGGCCCGTAGCAGTGAGCGCTGTTTCGGTGGCGACGGCATCACCTTCCCAGAACCATTGCGGGACCGCAGCGGCCGCGAGCGCGGACAGTCCGTAATTGCCACCCAGATAATAAATGATGCGGGTCATTCCACGGTTGGCGTGTGAGAATTGGAGGACGTGACGCAATTCGTGTGCAGCAATGAGGTCCAGCCAGTCGTTGTTGCCAATAAAATTGTAATTCTGCGAAGGCATGGTAAAAAACTCCGCGCGCCGCGGCAGTATGGACACGAAGGCATTAGACTGTGCGGCCATGCTCTGCGCGACTACCGTAGTCTTGATCGGGCGACCGGAAAGCGACCGTATCTCGGCGCGGTAAAGACGCTCCATGGTGTCTGCGAGGCGTTGTGCCTGCATTTCAAACCCTTCCGGATAAAGGATCCGGAAATGCGGGGTGTTAATCTGGAACCAGGAAAGCCGGGGCGGATTGTTTTCCAGAACGGTTTGAGCAAAACCCGCGATGAACGAAAGGAAAAACAGAAGCAGGCAAAGGGTTTTCTTCATCCACCACCGGATTAATCGGGTGTGAAATATTCACTTCCGCGCCTAGAAAAACAAACGGTTCCGGAAAAAAAGGCCGCAGTTGCGTCACTCTACGATGATGTCCATTGTCTCGACAGCGCTGGTGCGGAAGAATCCCAGCGCGCCATTGGAGAGGTTGTTCCGACAGTTTCCGGGTGGCGGGCTATACATACCACCATCGTTGCTGAGCAGGATGGAAAGGTCGTTGAAGAAGACGTACGCATGCTGCGAAATACTGAACGCCTCAACCGTTGCTTTGTCTCCCTTTGAAAAATAGATCGGCATGGTGATCCCATTGATCGCCTCGGCCAGCACGACGTCGTCGGTAAAATAGATGTCCTCCGGAGCGGCCAGTGTCAGGGAGTCGTTACGATAGAAGTTGAACAGGTAATAGTCGCGGGTCTCTTGCGGTTCCCGCGTGTAGATAAGCACTTCATAGTACCGTCCGGGGAATTCCGGATCCTCCTGCTCGTCTTCACTAATGCGATACGTAAGCGAATCGATCGTGGTGACCGGGTAAAGGGTGTCTTCGCCATCGTACTCCTGACCGTCAACTGTCACGACCAGGCGATAGCTCTTGCCTGGTTCGCCAACAAAGGGGACGACCGGTTTGTAATAACCAGATGAATCAGGATGGCCGTTCGGATTGTGAACAAATTCGGTGGTCATGCCATCGCCGTCCGTCACGGTTACGGAGGCATTCGTAACACGGGGTGTTTTTCCGGTACTGTAAAAATCAGTACTGCGACTGATCTTGACGTATTGATAACCCGGCCTGTCTGTGACGAGGCCCTCGATTACAATCTTTGCATCCGACGGGTCGGTGCGGAGAATATATTCCTTTTCGCAGGAGCCGAGCGTCACGAGGACAAAAAATGAGGCAAGCAGGAACAGCGTTCGTTTCATAATATCAAAACGTGAAATTGTACGTAACCGACGGAAGGATCGGGAACAAGTAGATCAGGCGCGCTTCCTTCTCCGTGCCGTCGCCGATGATGTTGCCGTCGTCATCCTGTTTCGTGCGCGTGTAGATGGTGAAGGCATTCTGCTGATTGTACACGTTGAACAGCGAGAAGACCCATTCACCCCGCCACTTCCGGTCGGCCCGCGCCCTTGGCCGTAACGTCGCCGACAGGTCAAGGCGGTGGTAAGCGTTCAGGCGGTAGCCATTGCGCTCAGTGATGACATCGGGATTATAGTCGCCGAATTCGTATTTGCCTTCGGGAAGCGTGATCGGCCTTCCCGTCCCGTACGTGAAGGTGGCACCGAACGTCCACTTCGGGCTGTATTCGTAGGCAGCCGTGATGTTAATAACGTTGCGCCGATCGTAGTTGGCGAAAAACTCACGACCCAGGTTAACGCCTTCGATGTGTCGTACGGTGCGCGACCAGGTATAACCCACCATGCCGGTAAGCCTTCCGCTGGTCTTGTTCAACATAAATTCCACGCCATAGGATTTCGAGTCGCCCTGACGGAATTCGGTACTCAAATCTTCATTAAAGAAGAGTCGGGCGTTATCAGCAAAGTCTGTGACATGCTGCATCGATTTGTAATAGGCCTCGACAGAAAATTCGAGCGTGTTGTCAAGAAAGTTGCGGAAGTATCCCGCCGCGAACTGATCGGCGAGTTGCGGCTTCAGGTAGTACCCGCTGGGACTCCAGGTATTGAATGGCACAGGAACCGTACCCGACGCGATGAGGTGCGTATTCTGCACCATCCGGTTGTACGAAAATTTCAGCGACTGCCCCGGCTTGAGCGTGTATCGGATACCCACACGAGGTTCGACGTTGACGTAGGTCTTGATGTTTTCCCATGGTTCGAAATGGAGTGTATCCGTTCGGACAATGTGAACGTTGTCTTTTGGATCCTCGTACAAGAAAATATCGCCCCTACCAACTTGCTGGAACACGGAGAGGCGAACGCCGTAGTCGA
>DASVCT010000281.1:0-42441 GCA_036381475.1 Cyclobacteriaceae bacterium | reverse complement strand
GATTCGCATTAATGTGATCCGAACTAGTGAAAAGCCGTTATTTGATCCGTTTGAGATTAATTACAACGTTTCCGAAGCCGCCTTGCTTGGGGATGGATATGAGCAAATGCCTGAGGACGTTCCGCTATTTGGCAAACAAATCGGTGATACGTTGATATATTACCAAATGGACTATGAATGTGAAGACGTAGGTCCTGCGGACATCGAAGAGACGGGGATCATTCCATGCAGGAATACAAAGGCAATTTGGAGGAACTGTTTGATATATCTCGATAAAAAGGACTCGTTGGAAATTGAGCGCCTGGTCAACAGGTATGATGCTGATGTTATCTCGCGATTTGAGACCCGCGAGGACTCCATGCACTCGACAGAACGTGAGTTGATCTTTTTTGTGAAGCACAGGTTCTCGAAACAGATTTTTAAATGCCGGGTTGGAATCGATTTTTCGGAGACAGGCGCCAAAAGGTATGCGATGAGCATCGAGAATGAATTTCCATGGGACGAGAAGGATATTCTTGAAAGGCGGTGGATTTACGATCGCCTTGACAGCTTAAGAGTAAAAGAGAATTCTATCGACGCGCATCCTGGCAAGGAGGTGACTGTCTCTCTAATTAAAGACGGGATCGAGATGAGTCAGTTTGAATTGAATGTGGACTATGTCAGGGAGGAGTCGGATGATACGTTGCATGTGAAATCGCTATCAAACAGAATTACGGTTCCATTGTACGACAGCACAATCCATTTTTTCCGTGTACGTTACGATGAATACAGTATTGATTTTTCAGGGTTATTTCTTCAATATGAATTGCCGAAGTTCCTGCATCCGAGGGTGTCAGATTGGTATTTCCGGGTTGATACGCCTCCGTTCCAGGGGCTACGCCAAGGTTTAGATCCTAACGAAACTAAGTACCTACTCGAATTATATACGGATGCCAAATTGTCGTCTGGAGTATCTATACCGGTACCGTATTAGCCTTTATGTGCCCTATTGGCCCCATGCGGTTCAAGGGCGCTTCGCCCTGTTGGACACCCTCATTTCCAGTCCGTCTATCGTGGAAATTTTCGGGAAATACCCACGGAATCCCAATAGTGATTTTCTTAGTTGTGCATGGCTGTTGAAAGATTAGTTGGTACGTTGATTCCTATTTCACAAAAGATGCTGAAATGAAGTTCTTCCTGGCACTCCTGACCGTCACGTTTGCAACTGTTTCGTTCGGACAAATCTCAAAGGAAGAACGGGAAGTAGTCAAAGAGGGAACGCTGCTTTATCGGACCGAAATGGCTTCATGGCATGGAACGGACATTTTTTTGGAAGGTCTATCGGACAAACGGCAGGACGTAGGTGGCTATTTTTCATACTTATTGGGTGACAAATCGATCTGCGTTTTCTTCTCGAAGAGCAGGAAGCCGAGAGTAATCGCGACGATTGCGTTCGATAGTACTTACAACACGGAAACGGCAATCGTCGATGGTAATCTCAGGGACTTCACGGATTTTGAAACGAATCTGTGGTTGTTGCGACAAGCCGCGCTTGCCCGGTACGAAACGGATACATTGTTCAAGTCTTACAGGGATATGAACCCCAATTTTATTCCTTTGAGCGACGAGAAAGGAAAAAGGGTTTATGTATTGACGGGAACAAGTAAGCACGGAATTGTTGTGTTTGGCAATGACTACTTATTGACCTTTAGCAAGAATAATCGCGTAAAGGATGTAAGGCGCCTTCATAAGAATATCATTGTCATTCCGTACGGAACGGAGAATGGTGACTCGATCGCAGGTGCAATGCATAACCACTCGCCGGAGACAGGAAACTTAATAACAGCAACTGACATATGCACTCTGATGCTCTATTCCGGGTTCGCGAAATGGAAGCAGCATGTGGTCATTTCGGAGAAGAGTGTTTCCATTTGGGACTGTGAGAAAAATCGGCTTGTGGTAGTTGATCGAAAAGCCTTTGATAAAAGTAATAAGGATCAAAAAGGTACGGAATAGTAACACAACGTTTGCTGGTATCGTTGACTCTCGATTCAGTTGGGCGCACCAATCGAAAGTCACTAATCACTAAACAAAAATAAGCAAAAATCGCAAATCACTATGTGCACCCTATGTGCCCTATGTTCTATGTGGTTCAAGCCGAAATCCGAGCACGAGTTTGTGTTTAGAAATCTAAAGCAAGATCTTGAGGAGGCCTATGGAACTCACCACAAATGATACCCATAACCGACTTCATTAAGGCATTTCCGCTTCCAGGATTGGAAGGTAGCGCGCCGTGGGAGATAACGCGAAACTTGCCCGCCCTCCTGGAAGAGATCATCGGGACGCTGGACAGCGAGTATCAGGTTTCTGATGGCATTGCAATTCATAAGACCGCGACCATTGAAAGTGGAGTGTTCATGAAACGCCCGGTAATCGTTGGTCCAAATTCCTTTGTTGGCGCAAACGCGTACCTGAGAGGTGGGGTCTACGTTGACAAATCTGTTACCATTGGGCCGGCGTGCGAGATCAAGTCAAGCGTAATATGTTCTCAAAGTTCAATTGCACATTTTAACTTTATAGGAGACAGTATCATTGGCTCGAATGTGAATTTTGAGGCTGGCTCCGTGACTGCGAACTACCATAATGATAAAGTTGAAAAGGAAATATTTGTTCGATTTAACTCAAAAAACTTAGGAACCGCGGTAGATAAATTCGGATCGTTGGTTGGAGATGGGTGCAAAATTGGAGCAAATGCCGTGCTTTCGCCCGGTACAATTTTGCCAGTAAACACAATTGTTGGTCGACTCCAACTGGTTGACCAGTCAAGGGATTCTTTGTGAGAATAATCCTATCGACATTATACGACATAAAAATTGCAAATGAGACTACAACTTCTATGGGTAATAGCCCTTGCCCTTCTGGCCACGTGCTCAGATAAAGAATCCCTCTCCATTAATGAAGACCTTCAGAAGCTCACCAACGGGTCTCAGTATTTTGAGATCGATAGTGAAAAAGGCGACACTATTGAAACACCCAACGGCACCAGGATCATTATCCCTCCGAACACACTTGTGTTCGCCGATGGACGCGAGGCACATGGGACTGTAGAGCTGGAGGTAAAGGAAGTTTTTGACAAATCGGAAATGATCCTGAATTCCCTCTCAACGGTATCTGATGGACGCCTGCTAGAGTCCTTTGGAATGGTTTATTTGAGGGCAACTTCTGACGGCAATGAATTAAAAATTAGTGACGGCAGCTCTGTTACAATTTCAATACCCAACGAGAAAGGCGGCTATGGAGGTGAATTGTTCTATGGTGAAGAGACAGACAGTGCGTTCAACTGGCAATACGCAGGGCAAACGGATAGTGTGACAATCGCGGAAGAAGTTGTTATACCGTTGGCCGGAGGTCCGGATTCCGTTAGGAGAAGACAGTACACCATTGCAAATGGGGACACAGTATTTGCTACGGATATGGATTTTGTGGCTAACGATGAAGAGGGTTGGGATGGAGCTGGCCTGGAAAGTGGCGCAGTAGACACGGCAATGGGCTATCCCCATGACTATTTATTCGAAGTGACAAAATTAGGTTGGATGAATTGTGATCGATTTATCGACATCACAGACAAAGTGGACCTTGCCCTAAAGCTGGAATGGTACAGTCAACCCCTGGGATACCTCGTTTTTTCCGACATCAATTCAGTTGTGTGGATAGACTTCGATGCGCAAGGGAACGGAACCGTCAAGAACCTGCCAAATGGGTACGCGATTGACGTGGTTGTAATTGACAAGATCGACGGGGATATTATGTGGACGCGGCGAGGCGTTGAGACTGGGACAGACGACAATGTTCAGTTAGTGATGAACAAGATAGGTCTTGATGATCTGAAGTACGAGTTAAAGAAGTTGGACAAGCAGGCACCCGCACCATGATTAGTGCGATATACTCATAACCATCCGGCAGGTAATAGCCATCATTGACATGACGAACGGCAATCTGATAGCGATCGTTCCCTTGATCTTCTTTGGATTCACTTCTTACTCACAACAGGGATTGGAGACATTCACTTTCAAAGGAATCACAATATCCGTTTTCGATGAAAAAACGGAGGATTACAAAGAGACCGATAATTCGCCGGCAAGCGGGAAAATTGTCATTAGTTATATCGACAATACGGTTGAAATAGCCTCCTCTGGTGGTAAGAGGAATTTCAGGCTGACCAAGGTTGATGTTGACCCAGAAACATTGAGGACGATGCTGGAGCTGGACGAGGGAGGGAAAAGATATGTCCTGGCAATTGCATCCAGGTATGCTACCCTGATAGGTGTGAAAAACAGGATCGTGTACAACAGGGCACCCTGACTACAAAACGGCATCGATTTACTAAATTTACCATTCAGCTGAGTTCGCTGCCTTTATATATTTGGCATCATGACGAGAAGTAAACTAATCGAAATGAACAATGTTGGCATCGTCGTGGAGTCGCTCGACAACGCCATTGCATTCTTTTCAGAGATCGGACTCAGCCTTGAAGGGCGGTATATGATTGAAGGTGAATGGGCAGGACGAGTTACGGGACTTGGCGACCAGACCGTGGAGGTTGCGATGATGGTTACTCCTGACGGACACAGTCGGCTCGAAATTTCACGGTTTATCAAACCAGCGACGATATCGGACCACAGAACTGCCCCCGTGAATTCCCTTGGTTACCTCCGGGTCATGTTCCGGGTTGACAATCTCGATGAATTGGTGTCCAGGCTTACCAGCAAAGGCGCGGAACTCGTCGGCGAAATCGTCCAGTATGAAAACGCGTATCGGTTGTGTTATATTCGTGGCGTGGAGGGAATCCTCATTGGACTTGCAGAGCAACTTCACAATCAATAGGCGCTGCTGGAATGGAACCGGCCAGAAAGGAGCATTGGGATAAGATTTATTCTACCAAGGGACCGCATGAGGTCAGTTGGACCCAGGATAATCCTGCGACTTCGCTGGCATTTATTCACAGTTTCAACCTAAGCCGGAGCGCCAGCATTATCGACGTTGGGGGCGGGGAGAGCAAGCTCGTCGACAGGTTATTGCTCGAGGGCTATGAAGACGTGACCGTGCTCGACATTTCCGAACAGGCAATCGAACATACCAAACGGCGACTAGGGGAGCACGCCGACAGGGTCACCTGGGTCGTCTCAGATATTTTGGAATTTGAAACCGATAAAATGTTCAACGTGTGGCACGACCGGGCAACGTTTCATTTCCTGACTGAGCAAGAGGAAATTGAAAAATATGTGGGAAAAGCCAGACGGTTTATTAAAGGGGATGGCTTCCTGACCATGGGTACGTTTTCAGAGAATGGACCCCCGAAATGCAGCGGATTGGAAATTAGACGATATTCGGATCTTACACTTGGAGAACAACTAGGTAAAGACTTTAAAAAAATTAAGTGTTTGACGGAAGACCATCACACACCGTTCAACACGACTCAGAATTTCCTGTTCTGTGCGTTTCGAAGGGTGCCATCTTGAAATGATATCCCAAATATGACAACCGATGGATTTACCATAACCATCCACATGGTTTCAAGTCTCGATGGTATAATTGCCAGGCCCGACAACAGCATCTCATGGTTCGAGACGTCGAGCCCTTATGAGAAAGGCGTTACCGGTCAGGACTCCGAAGCGTTTCTCAAGACCATCGATTGCTATGTAATGGGCTCTCACACCTATGAACACGCTGTGGAACTTTCGAAATCCTATGGATGGGCCTATGGCGACAAGCCAACACTGGTGCTGACCCGGCGAAACCTGGCGCGCGAAAGAGAAAATATAGAATTCTATTCCGGCGACCTGAGTCAGCTCGTAGCCGACAGATTGAAGCCACATTATAGGAATGTATGGGTAGTGGGCGGGTCGGCACTTGTCAAGACGTTCATACGGCAAGGTTTGGCGAACGAAATACGAATAAGCATTCTGCCCATTCTTTTGGGTGACGGACTTTTGTTCTTTGACCACATTGGACGGGAACAGTCATTACGCCTCAAAGACACAACAGCGTACAAAAATGGAATGGTGGAATTGCACTATGAGATAGCTAAATAACAGCCTGACCCACCAGTTCGTCAGAAATGTGTTGGGTGAGATGCTGGCTTGGGTCATTGAATTGAAAGGGGATAGGTCACATCCATACCTCATCTACCGGGAAAAGAAGGCCTGTAGAATCTGAAACCAACTGTTATGAGAATATGAAAACAGCTACTTTGCTTTTGTTTGTTGCGGGTATTTGCTCTTCAGCATCAGCCCAGTTTGTTGCTACCATGGAGATCAAGGAACCCATACCTGGTTTGTGTAGTGACCAGGTTGTGTATGCATTGATCCCTGGCCTGAAGGGCCAGGTACCCGCAGAATGTGCGCTGAGCAAGGAACAGTTGAACGACAAGCTTAATGCTGAGATCCAGTTCCTGAAAGACAATCCAAAGTATGATGACAAAGGGATGATTGGGTTAATAATCAACTGCAAGGGGAAATTGGTCCAGTGTAAGATGGACAACAAGACCAAATCGCCTGAACTGGACAGCCAAATTGAAAGGGTATTCAGCTCCATCGAAAACTGGACTCCGGGTAAGTTGAATAAGAAAAGTGTTGATACGTCGAGGCTTTTCAGCTTTACTATCAAGAATGGGGTTCTCAAACTGAACTGAGGTTTGGGAGGTATGGGGTGTATAGGGGTATAGGGGTATAGGGTACATAGGGGGTCGCACGGAATACAGATTACGCCTCACCGAGTAATTGATTTGAGATTTTTTGGGACGCACAGCCGTGCGTCCCTACCTGACGATCGTCACCGGTCACCGTTTGCTTCTTACCACTTGCTCCCTCGCTTTTTACCTCTTACTTCCTACTTTTACACCGACACCTCCCGTAGGTAACATCTTTGCCGAACAAAAAAAATTGGAGACTCAGGAAAGAACTATTGTGGTGAAAACAATGCTTATCACGGGTGCGAGTCGCGGCATAGGTGCTGCGACCGCGCTATTGGCGGCTTCGAAGGGGTATGCGGTTGTCGTGAATTACCTAAAAAGCGCGGAGGCAGCCGAGCAGGTTGTTGACCGCATTGTTTCGGCGGGTGGCAAAGCGGTAGCGGTTCAGGCTGATATATCGAAGGAAAGCGACATCCTCCGGTTATTCGGCGAGGTGGACAGAGTGTTCGGAGCCCTTCATTCCCTGGTAAACAACGCGGGTATATTGGGACGACAGACGAAACTGATCGATATGGATGCCGAGCGCCTGGAAAAGGTTTTTAATACGAATATTGTGGGACAGATTCTCTGTTGCCGGGAGGCCATTCGACGTATGTCTACCAAAAGCGGTGGCCAGGGAGGGACGATCGTCAACGTTTCCTCCATTGCGTCACGGTCGGGCGCACCGTTCGAGTACATCGATTACGCCGCCACCAAGGGTGCGCTGGATTCCCTGACTGTGGGGCTAGCAAAGGAGGTTGCCCAAGAAGGTATACGTGTGAATGCAGTGCGGCCGGCGTTCATTCATACCGATATTCATGCGGCCGGAGGAGAGCCCGGTCGAATCGAGCGCCTTAAGGACAGCATTCCTCTGAAAAGGGGCGGGCTGGCGGAGGAGGTTGCGGAGGCCATTCTCTGGCTTGCGTCGGACAAGTCTTCATACTCGACCGGCTCTTTCGTAGACGTGACGGGCGGGCGATGAAGGATTTCCTTATTGACACAAATCGATAAAATATTCAGATACCCTTATTTGACGCGGTCGTCAAACGTTAAACGATACGCATGAGAAAAGTAATAGCAGCCATTAACACGACCGTTGACGGTTTTTGTGACCACACGGCAGTCGATCCCGACGATGAAATCCATCGCCATTACCAGGAATTCCTCGAAACCGCGGATACGATCGTTTACGGGCGGATTACCTTTCAGTTAATGCAGTTCTGGGAAGAGCTGGTGAAGAACCCCAGTGGCAACGAGGCAATGGATGCTTTTGCCCGGACAATTGACGATATTCCCGATAAGGTCGTCTTTTCACGAACACTGAATCAGGTGGGATGGCGCAATGCAAGAATTGCAAAGCAAAGCCTGGCGGACGAAATTCGCGAACAGAAAATGCGATCTGGCAAGAATATTCTGATCGGCAGTCGCAGTCTGGTCGTTCAATCGTTGAACGAGGGGCTGGTTGATGAATTCCAGCTCTGTATTCACCCCGTGATAGTTGGAAACGGCTTGTCGCTATTCAGTAATATCGATAGTAAAATTCACCTTAACCTGGTGAAGACGAAAACCTTCAGATGTGGCGCCCTGGTCTGTTATTATAAGCCGGCGAAATGACGTTGGCCCCACGCCCATAAATGCATGTCACGGTCACTATTGGGATAACGGAGGAAGAGGTCGATGGATATGCTACTTTGAAAACCACCTCGCCTTGTAGACTTTCATGTCAGGGAACGCGAACCGTCTTTCGGGACTGTGAAAATTAACATGAAACGTCCACCAGCTTTGTTCCGGGACGGTAAAGATGTATTGCCCCGCTTGATTTTGACCGACGCTTTTGATGTTTTTCGTATCGGGAAAGCCAGCGATCTTGGCGAAGCGATGTGTATCGAAGTCAAACTTCCATGCGCCTTCATGTTCGGTAACGAAAAGGCCCTTTCCATCGGGTGTAGGTTGCAGATCGTGACCGCCTATGCCGGGAATCCTCCAATGGTCTTTCAATTGCAAGTGTCCGCCCGGGGCCAGTTTGTACTCCCGTAATACATCGTACCCCAGTGCGAAAAGGCTCTTGCGACGATCGTTCCAAACCAGCCCGTGTGCTGAATAAAGGCTGTCGGTATATAAAACTTTGCTTCGGTCTTTCAGATCAAAGACCATGATACGGTTTCCATCATCTGCGGTCGATGCCGCAGCGACGAGTAGATTGCCGGGCAGAAGTTCCACCGAATGGGCGTTGGGGACCGGTGCATGGAAGTCAACCGCGCTGCTTTTTCTGTCGACGATGGCCACCGCTCCCGAGGAAGACGAAACCAGGACCTTGGTCCCATTCTTGATGGATTTGCAATCATCCACAGTGTTGAATTTTTTCAGCCGGTATTCTTCCGGCAGGTCGTTTGCCCTGTGCGCATCCCATGTCCACACGATTTTTGGAATAGTGTCGCTGGATTGGTCATAGTCGACAAGAAGAACCTGGTGATCACCACATACCAGGAATGAAGTTTTTACTTGCTGAGCCGGTGCATGGAAGCAAATGGTCAGCAAAAGCAATAGTGTGATATACCGGATTAGCATAGCTGCAATTAAGCAAAGAAGTGTCACTCCAGGGAATCTTTTTCTTAACTTGGGATATCGCTCGGCGGAAAATTTCTGAATCAAATGGTGATATCAGCTACCATCAGCAACGCACTTGAGACAAATGAGATCATGCTGGAAACCAACGGTATCGCGAACGAAATTCACATACCAGCCCGTGAGGGGGGTGGCTCTTCCGTGAACGGCGGTGAACTGCTGTTCTTGTCGCTGGCGACTTGCTTTTGTAACGATCTGTATCGTGAAGCCCGGCGCAGGCAAATCGATATTCAGTCGGTTACCGTTAAGGTATCCGGAACATTCGGGAAGGAAGGCGAGCCGGCGTCAGACATCAAGTATCTAGTGGATATCCAATCGGAGCAGCCTCGCGAGATAATCCTCCAGCTCATAAAAGACGTAGATAAAGTGGCGGAGGTTCACAATACGCTCAGGCAGGGAGTAAAAGTATCGTTGGTGAGGGATTAAGTAAATGGTTTGAGGCACCCGCCGCGTATTGCCTAGGTTAGTATAATTGCCTATCTTGTTTTAACGAGCGCAATCCCTTTAAATTAGACACCATGGCCGGGGGAACACATGCTTTTGATATGATTAAGCGACTAAGGGAAAATGAAAACCTTAGGAAACTGAATTATTTCAAGACTGGCAAGAGGTATTCCGCATCCGGCCGCGGAACGACCTTGCCCGACGAGCACGCACTGACGACCGGCGAAGCGGATGCGCTCAGACGGTCAATCAAAAGAGATCAGAGAACGCAGACGCGTCGGCAGCTTTTTGTCTTGTTATTGTCGGTCGTGTTACTTGGAGCATTGATCCTGATTACACTGCAACTCATTCGCTCTTAAACGTTGTATACCTGTGATTGCTGCAAGCCTTGTCACAATGTTTGAATGGATTGATTTGTGAGAATAAATATTCTGATTTTTTGGATTTTCAGTCTGGTACTTTCCGGGCTGGGATGCTACATATATCAATTAGCGGCGTTTGAGCTCTTTTCAGATGGCGACTTTATGCAGTCCCTGCAGTTGTCGCCAAATGCCGATACACCTATGGTCGCTATGGCTGGCGCATTCATATTAAGCATAGAAGGAGCGGTTGTCCTCCTGGTAGTGCTAATAGTCTTTCTTATCGCGGCATTGATAAAGAAGACCAAAATAGTTGTTGGGACACGCGACTTTGTGCCTTCCTACCGGCGGGGAAACCCGGCTGGGCTAGTGGTCCCTTTGCTGGCCTATGCGTTCACCGCCTTTTGGATATGGGACCTTGTGGGCACGTTAAGGGTTAAATTTTTCGGAATAGCTATCCTTTTCAATCTGGTCGTCGTGCTTATCACATGGACGTACGCGGTGTGGCTTTTGCGGTTGTTCGAAGGGAAGGTTGAGTAAAACGCTCCATCAAATCCTCCGGATCCGTCTTGCAACCCGTGGCATCGAATCCCCGGCCGACTGAACAGCGATAGCCGGGTCTCGGAAACAACTTACTTGTACGGAATCGTCGAATGATGTACTATCGTTGCGGAGTTTAATCAGTTAAATGGTATGAGGATCATTCTTGCAATTCTGACTTTGTCGATCGCTGTTTCAACTATGCCCGTCAGTGGGCAGACCATCTCGCGCGAGGAACTCATATTCCTGACGTCGGAGTGGAAAGGGGAACGCTTTCCGGACGGACGACCGAAAATTCCGGACGACCTCCTCGAGCGCGCCAAGCACATTATGGTTGACGACGCGTGGACGGTGTTGAAGAATGAAGGATACGTCAATCAATTTGAAGGGGGATGGAAGACCGTGAACAACACCATAATGACTGGCAGGGCGGTAACGGCCATGTATCTGCCCAGTCGGCCGGACGTGGAGCGGAACATTAAGGAGCGTGGCGCGAAACAAGGACGAAAGGGCAATACCAATTCATGGCCTATCGACATACTGACGAAGGGCGATCTGTATGTCGCCGATGCATACGGTAAGATCAGCGGAGGAAGCATTATGGGTGCTACGCTGGCGAATTCCATTTATGCCAAATCCGGCAACGGTGTTGTGTTTGACGGTGCCGCCAGGGACCTTCAGGAGATCACCAACATAGAAGGATTCAATGCGTTTGTACGCGACTTCCATCCTTCGTTTACTGAAGAAATGGTGTTAATGGGGCTTAACACTCCCATCCGCATCGGAGGGGCTATTGTCCTGCCGGGCGACCTGGTGATCGCTACCATGGAAGGTGTGCTCTTTGTACCTGCCCACATGGCAGAGTATGTGGTCAGCGTAGCGGAATTCGTTGTCAGGAAGGACAAGTTTGGCTTTGAAATGGTGCGTTCCGGGAAATACAGTACAGGAGAGATCGATAGCCAATGGACGGATGCGATAAAGAACGACTTTCTGAGATGGCTGAAGCAACATCCGGAGTTGGGGACGATGACGCGTGAAGAATTGGATACCATTATGAGTAAGCGGACGTGGTGATGCTTGAACCACATAGATCAGATAGGGCACATAGGAGAAAGCTAGAGACGCGTGACCCGCGCGTCTCCCAAGGTCCCTGGATGATCGGAGGTGATGCCACGGAGAGACGCACGGCTGTGCGTCTTCAACGTATTCATCGATAACCGGTATGTAGAGACGTAGCATGCTACGTCTCTACAATTACCTGTGGGTTAAACATTGGATCAATATTTGGTGGCGACAAAAGCATCATCCCATCATATGAAAACGCTTGCCGCCATCGCAAAACCCTCCCTGATCGTCTGTCTCATGCTCTTCACTTCCGGCTGCGCAACGAATCCGGTCACCGGGAGGAAGCAGCTCGTTTTGATGTCTGAAAGCCAGGAACTGGCCATGGGCAAGGAAGCCGACCCGCAGATCATGGCGTATTTCGGCGCGTATGAGGATCCGGAGCTGCAACGGTTTCTCAACGAAAAAGGGCAGGAAATGGTGAAGGTTTCTCACCGGTCAAAGTTCACGTATGAATTCAAAATCGTGGATTCGCCGGTCGTCAACGCATTTGCGACACCCGGGTATGTGTACTTTACCCGGGGCATCCTGGCCCACTTTAACAATGAGGCAGAATTGGCGGGAGTACTCGGCCACGAAATCGGTCACATTACTGCCCGGCACGCGGTTATCCAACAACGCAACGCCACGCTCGGCCAGCTGGGAATAATTGCAGGTGTTATCCTGGTACCCGAACTATCGCAGTTTATGGAACCCCTTTCGGCCGGAATGCAGCTCGCGCTCATGAGTTTTGGTAGGGATGCAGAACGTCAGTCCGATGAACTTGGTGTGGAATATTCTTCACGCATTGGCTACGATGCCTCAGAGATGGCGGGCTTCTTCGAAACCCTGGCGCGTCAGGGAAAAGCCGCAGGAGGTGAGGAGATACCGGAGTTTTTGTCCACGCACCCAAGTCCCGAAGAGCGCAATGCGACCGTCGCCCAATTGGCAAAGGAATGGAAGGCAAAGCTGAAGCAGGCCGATCTCAAGATCAATCGTGAAAGCTATCTGAGGAGAATCGAAGGCCTCGTTGTTGGTGAAGACCCCAGACAGGGGTTCGTGGAGAACAACACTTTCTATCACCCGGTGCTGAAATTTCAATTCCCAACACCTTCGGGGTGGAGCGTTCTGAACACGCCGCAACAAGTGCAAATGACGCCGTCCGACGGAGCAGCGCTTCTCATCCTGACACTTGCCGGAAAAGGCTCGTTGGAAGACGCCGCCAATGGATTACTTCAGCAATACAATCTCACACTGGTTGAGTCGAAGAAAGAGAGCATCCATGGACTAAACTCCATACTCATGGTGGCCGATCAGAAGCAGGAGCAGGGTACCATACGGCTCGTGGCGGCACTGATCCAATACGGCGGAATCGTCTATAACCTGATGGGTATTTCAGAATTGTCCCGCTTCCCGAACTACCAGTCCACCTTCTTGTCCACAATACGCGACTTCAGACAGCTTACGGATTCCGAAAAGCTTAACCGAAAACCAGATGTTATCCGGATTAAGACCGTTCCACAAGACATGACCGCCCAGGCCGCATTCGAGCATTTCGGTATACCGTCAGCGCGGATGGAAGAGCTCGCCATTATGAATGGAATTGCGCTGAACGACAGGATTAAAAAGGGAACGCTGATTAAGGTGGTCGATAAATAGCAGACGAAGAGATTGAGATCTGTGTAATAGTAGAGACGTAGCATGCTACGTCTCTACATTCCCCCGAAGTCCCCACATTCTCCCCGAGAAAGGTGGCACCTACCAGATTCAAAACGTTGTATATCCTTTGAAACCCCAAGCCGTATAATTACCTTCCGTGGATGGTCTTGCCCATAATTAGGACGGAAATACGAAGGCTTATTCTCCTTCTGGTTCTTGTAGTTGTGTCGGGACGTGCCGTCGCCCAGTCGACGTTCTTAGTGGATCTCGCACACGCCGCCGAGAATTTGACCAGCCAGCGGGTCCGCTATGACCCATCTTATTTCTCAATACCCTATCCGAATGGCGATGTCCCCTCCGACCGGGGTGTCTGTACCGACGTCGTGATTCGTGCTTACCGAAAACGGGGGATTGATTTGCAACGAGAGGTACATGAAGACATGAGAGCCAATTTCGATGTGTACCCCAAACTTTGGGGACTGTCCCAACCCGACAGAAACATTGATCACCGAAGGGTTCCGAACCTCATGACATTCTTTACGAGACACGGGACGGTCAAGCCTATTTCTCAGGAAGCGGATGACTATCGCCCCGGTGACATCGTTTGCTGGAATCTGGGCAACGGGGTGACACATATAGGTATCGTTTCATCAAGACGATCGCGTGACGGCAAGCGCTTTCTTATTGTCCATAACATTGGCGCCGGACAGGTCCTTGAGGATTGCTTGTTTGATTTCAAGATCATTGGTCATTTCCAGTATGCCGGTGCCGCGCAGTAAAACCTAAATTCCAAAGCATGTACGTTGCAAGATTCGTAGCATGCGCTCTTCTTTTTGTTGTCATGAGTCGTTGTGATACAAAGAAGAGCCTTCATTCACAGGAAGGATTTGTAGATGTCGACGGAGGAAAAATCTGGTATCGCGTTGTGGGTGAGGGCGACAAGACGCCCCTGCTTGTTCTTCACGGCGGCCCTTCGTTCCCCTCTTATTATCTTGATCCATTGAAGGAACTTTCGGACGAGCGCCCCGTAATATTTTTTGATCAGCTGGGCTGCGGCCGGTCCGATAGGATAACCGATACGACGCTCATGACCATCGACGCCCATATCGACCAAATCACACGGCTGCTACGGTTTCTGAATGTTAACGAAATCTATCTGTACGGACACTCCTGGGGAACCATGCTGGGCATGGATTACTATTTGAAACATGGCGACAACGTAAAGGTGTTGATCTTTACCGGTCCGTGCCTTGACGCGAAGCGATGGATGGCTGATGCGGATACACTGATTTCGCAGCTTCCCGATTCTGTCCGGACGATCCTGCAAAAAAGCATCGAAGGCGTCGTGGAAGACTCCGCCCGGCTCGCGTCGTCCGTTATCACCTACATGGACAATTACTATGCACGGAAAAAACCCGTGTCGCCTTCGCTGGACTCTTCAACGGTGCAGATGGGAGTGAATGTATACCAATACATGTGGGGAAACAACGAGTTCTATGCCATGGGCACGCTGAAGGATTTCGACCGCACAGCCGATCTGGGTCGGATAGCGGTACCTACACTTTACATCGCGGGCGAATTCGACGCGGCCCGGCCTTCCACAGTCGGCTACTACCAAAGCCTGACGCCGGGTTCCCGACTGGTGATTGTACCGGGCGCAGGTCATTTCATAACCCATGATAATGCCGGCGGCGAGATTGCCGCGATCAAGACCTTCCTGGACGAACTGAAATAGGGAGTAAGCCGGCGTGAGCGGCAAGAAAGGCACTACATCTTGTAATTTTTGCCCGGCGTGGGGGACTTATGTATATTCAATGACTCTCCGAAAGGGATATAGATTGTCAGCAACAACAAAAACCGCGATATGGAACTTATTGCCGGATTTTTTCTTTGGATAGCCGACGTTTTGGGTGTCAAGTGGGTTAGGAAGGAAGGGACTGCGCTAAGGAAAACCGCGAGGTTCCTTGTATTTCTTGTTACGGGAATTCTCATCGTGATGCTCGCCTTTACCCTTGCTTATTCCTGATAGCTCTCAGGCCTGACAAGATTTCCGTCTGGGTCTCTTCGGTTGTATGAGTGTTCAGCACATGCTGCAAAAACTATGGCTATGTGTGTCGCACTTCCTCCTGCACGCGGAGGCTTTCCTGGTAACGCTGATAGTCCTCCGGCGTATCGATGTCGAGTTCCCCTCCCGGGAAGGCGACCCGTTGGGCGTTGGCTTTGTTTTTGTCGATGATCTGGCGGGCGCCATGTGCATCGTCAATACGCCGGATTCCATCAAAAAGTGAAGCATCAAAAAGGACGGGCACACCCAGGACGTTGGAATAGGCGGATGCAACAACCGGCGCTCTGGTGCTTTTGTACTTATCGATGAGATGGTTCAGGTGGTCAGTCGTAAGCAGAGGCTGATCACATACCACCACAATAACTGCCGTTGTGTCGGACAAAAAGCTTTGGATAAATTCCATCCCTGCCTTCAGGGAACTTCCCATACCCCGTTCCCAGTCCGAGTGGATGCAGATATACAACGGCAGGTCGCGAATGATCCGTCCATGTTCTCGCTCATTGTCACCCAGCACGACGAGCGTACGATCGGCATTGCTTTCACAGGAAACACGTGCAATCCGACGGAGCAGGGGTTCGCCCTCCACCTGGAGAAGCTGCTTGGACTGGCCCAACCGGGACGATGCGCCGGCGGCAAGGACGATCGCAGTTATGATGTCCGTACGATCCGTTGTCATAAGTGCTGGTATGGGTTTGCGTTTGTTGCGGCTACTGACCTCCGACGGAGACGTTCGATTTACCTGAGTGTACTTGCTACCTCTGGGCCGTCCGACGCAGTTCCGGATTCAGATGTACTTCCTTGAATACCTGGTCGCTCCCCGGGCCACGCTTGTGGATGGGTCCCTGGCGATACTTGAGAAAGCCACCTGAACGACACGTAAACTTGCCTTGAATTTCAGCGACGATGGATACTGCGATTTCGTCCGGCGCTTCCGCACCAATGTCGAGACCGATCGGCGAGTGGATCCGATGCGCATCATCTGCCGAAAGAACAATGCCTTCCCGTTCGAACTCTTCCAGCATTCTGTCGAAGCGTTTTCGTGGGCCAAGTATACCGATGTATGGTGCCGGTGTTTTAAGCAACGTCCGGAGTACATCGCGATCGTACTCATAGTTATGCGACATCAACACGCAGGCCGTATAAGGTGTGATGTCGAAATCACGTTCGATAAAGGTGCGGTTGCACAAGGAAAGGTTGTCTGCCCCTGGAAAGAACAGCGGGGCAATGTGTGCGGCGCACTCGTCGGTGACCGTGACTTCCCAGCCGAGCGACTTGGCAAGCTGACTCACCGGTCGCGCATCAAATCCACCACCAAAAATTATTAGGGAAATATTCGGCGGAATGAGTTCCAGGTAGACTTCGACTGTGGACCCTTGCCATTCGTACTCGCGCGTTTCCGACGTACGGGTTTCAAACAGTTTTAGCAAGTCATCCGTTATGCGTGCCCTAAGTTCCTGATCGGCGAATGCTTGCTGTGCAGCAGTCGCTTCCCGCACCTGTACCGTACCGGAAGCGTCGATGAGAAGTTTCTGTCCCGTTATTCTCTCGTTCCCACTTCGGAATATAGTAGCGAGGGCGACAGGCTCACGTGTTTGAGTAAACGTTTCAAAGGTTCGAACGGGATTAGCCGGATCGTTATGGTCAATCGGTTCGATCAGCACGTCAATGACACCATTGCATCCAAGAGAAATGCCGAGATTCTGGTCGCTTTCTTCCCGCGTGTCGTAGGTCACCGCCATTGGCACTCCTTCCAGAATCACCTTGCGCGCCTTGCGCAACGCGTCGCCTTCCAGGCAGCCGCCGCTGATGCTGCCAACCCAACGGCCATCGTCGGTGATCAGCATGCGGGCACCAGGGCTGCGGTATGAGGAACCCCGGACCTTCACGACCGTCGCCAGGGCAGCCTGGCGTGCGTTGAAGTCCAGCTTCCCGTATGCTTCAACAATGCTTCTGAACTCTTTCATCGCTTTAGGTTTCGTGTTGCTGCTAAAATTGCGGCAAATGCGGAAGGTTTTCCCTTTGCCCATGACCCAAGTTAACAATATGGCCCCGGGAAAAAAACAGACCTGGCGCATGTTTATGCCGACGGTTACCTCCTGCGGCTTCCCGCCACTTCTCTGCCTTCACATCCCCTCAATGCTTCCGACACGTTCTTGACGTCAATAATTCCCTCCTGGTAAGACCACGTATTATAGATGTAGGTGGCAATTTCCGCAATCTCCAGGTCGGTGAGGGAGGGGATTCCGGGCATAGGCTGAACGAATTCGATGCCGTTGACGACGAGTGGTTCGGTGGTGCCGTAACGCATAAGACAGATCACCTCGTCGCGGTTGTTGCGCATGTAATCGGAAGTGTCGAGCGGGGGATAAACCTGTTTCAATCCACTGCCATCGTGCTGGTGACAGTTGCCGCAGTGTTGAATGTAGAGTTGTTCGCCCTGGCGGTAATACTGGACAAATTTCGGAGAGTCGGTTCCGGCGGGACCACCGTTGCGCCCCGTGCATGCGGCAGCAAGAAGAACCGTTGTGAGCAGCAGCGGCGGAACGGAGCGCCTAATTCGCATATTCCTTTTTCAGCCGGGCGATATCGCGGAGGAGGCGGTTTACGTCATCGTCCTTCGTGCCGTCATACTTTCCGCGTATGCGCCGGTCCTTGTCGATGAGGAGGAATGCGCCGCTGTGAATAAAGCCGTCGGGCTCCGTGTTGTCCGCCATGGCGGTAGCGAAGTAACTGGTTTGCGCGATGTTGTAGATGTCATCCTGATTGCCCGTGACGAAGTGCCATTTGTCACTTTTTACACCCAGTCGATTTGCATAGTCGTGCAGCAGGCCGACGGTGTCGTATTCCGGGTCGATTGTATGTGACAGCAGCACCACGTCGGAATCGGATTTTATCGAATCGTAGACGCGGAGCATTTGTGTTTTCATGATAGGACAAATCGTGCGGCATGATGTGAAGAAAAAGTCGGCCACGTAGATCTTGTCCTTGAAAGTCTCCTGTGTGACAATATTGCTGTCTTGGTCGACAAAACGGAAATCCGCGATAGTATGATAGATCGTGTCGTTGCCCTCCACGTTCCGCTGACCGAGTATCGGAAGCTTCTCCTCTTGTTTCGACGGTGAACACGCTGCCGCGAGAAGAAGAAGAAAGGCTGTGGCGTAAGACAAGAGAGGGTTTTGAAAGCGAATATTGACGTTAGTCATTTCTGAATTTTTTATATAGTCTGATCCCTGCCAAAATAGCCAGCGTCACAATCACCAATCCCGCCAGCCCCCAGGCGACGCTGATTTTGTCCCGCACGACGATGATGAATACGATCGCGATGAGAAACAGCGTCGGGACCTCGTTCCAGGCGCGAAGCTGCTGTGACGAATACCTAACAATTCCTTTTCCGAAGCGGTTCATAAGATGCTGCAGCGAGAAGTGATACCCGTATAGCAGCACGACGAGGGCCAGTTTGAGGTGCATGAAGTCCATTTTCAGATACGCCGGCTGGTCGACCAGCAGGGCAACGCCCATTCCCAGTGTTATCACTGCCGAAGGCCATGTGATGCCGTACCACAGGCGGCGAGCCATGCTGTACAGCTGGCGGCTCAGTACGGTTTTCTCAGGCTCGGGTTTGGCATGCGCTTCAGTGATATAGACGAGGAGGCGGGGCAGGTAAAACAGTCCGGCAAACCACGTGACAACGAATACAATGTGGACTGCTTTAAGATAGAGGAATGTCATGCGTCGGCAAAAGTGCGCAGCCGGAAAGCTGAAGGCAACAGTTTCAGAGGATATTTTCGGCAACCAGCACCCGAATCTCATCGCCCACGTGCAGCTCGCCACGCGTCGGACCGATCAGGTTCATGCCGAACATCACCTTGTTTCCTGTCTTGCGGTACGTGGCCAGGGTTCGTAGCGGCTCTTTTCCCTGGATGCCGGTCTCCTGATCTACGCCAGGAAGGGTGCATCGCACGCATTGTCGCATCCCCGTGAACGTGAGTCCGCCAATACTGATCTCCTTCCACGTATCTTCCTCGTGTGGCTCGCCGCCGGTAAAAACCAGGTTGGGACGGAATCGATTCATGGGCACCGGCGTATCGAGCCTTCTGTTGAGCTCATCCAGCGACGACTGCCCGATCACGAGAAACGGAAACGCATCCTGCAGCCGGACGTGCATTTCGTCGTCAACGTATCCTGCTTCAACCGGTCTGGGATTGTCTTCCGGAAATGCCATGAGCTGGCAGGCGACACCCAGCCTCTCTGAAAACCAGCGATCGTAAACGTCCCCCATGGGAATGACGAGAACTTTGTCTTTCCAGATTCTTTCGCGTCGTGCATCGTGATCGGGAATTTCGAATGGGATGTGAAGTGTCTCTCCCGTGTAACAGACTTCCAGATGGTCGTTACGCAGCGACGTTCTGAATAACGCCATGCGCGGGTGCGTGCGTTGCGTCAGGAGCGCGCCATCGTCGGTGACGAGCATCCACCGGCGGTCGTGCTCCAATCCTTTCTGCAGGATTGATGCCGATTGCACCGAGATCCCGCCGAGGGATTTCACAGGGTAGGTCCAGATTTCACTTAGTTTCAGCATAAGCTTATGCCGTTATTTCTCTTGCTTTTCTCGAACCGGATTCAGCGTCGCACCATCATAGTCAGAAACGGAGTCGCGAGGGGATGTCACGTTTCTCGTTCACCTTTACGAGGACCGGCAGTTTTCCGTACTGAAGTTCCAGCCGGTCGAAGTCTTGAAGCGTGTCATCGAGAACGGTATATGAATCCCAGGTCTTGTCCATAAATAATTCCGGATAGAGACGGTTCAATCCAAGCAGGTAAAATCCCCCATCCTTGGCCGGTCCTATAATGGCATCTGCGCCTTCATCGAGGAACTCAAATGCTTTTGTAATGATTTCGCTCGTCAGCCCGTGGCAATCGGTTACTATGAGACAAACGTTGCTGTAGCCGGAAGAGAATGCCCACGAAAAGGCATTCTGCATTTGCTCCCCCCTGTCTTTCCCCGACTGAAGTTGCTTGATGTAGACGGCGTCATCCCACCGATCACCTGTGGATACCGAGCCTTCGTAGAATACGGCTTTGTCGAAAGGAAGTCCGTCGACCATTGTACGCACAGTTTCAACCAGGTATTCGCATACCGCCTGCGTTTTTTCACTGCCAATGGCAGACGTCAACAAGGGCTTTGTTTCCCTGGAGGGATCGGTGTAAAAAATGACCAGGAGATTTTTGTCCATGGAAAATTCCTCCACACGCTTGCTCGCCGATTCTTCCGTAAGTTAGGGCAATAGGTTGTAATACACGAACCTCCGGCCCGGTAATTTTGGCGGCCTGTACCCGAGTCCCGTTTAGGGACAGTACAATTTTTCGTAGTATTCGCGGGCCATCCGTCCCGAATCAAAGAACGGCACGATGTCGGTCATACTGGCGCGTACCATCGTCCACCATTTCGAAGGATTGTCGTAGTAGGTGGGGATCACTTCCCTTTCCAGAATTTCGTACAGGTTGTTAGCCTCCGTTTTGTCGGCCGACTCCGGTGTCACGCCGGTCGGTGCAGTTTGAATGATAAAGCAGTTTTCGCCGTGCCGCGCGAATTCTGGTATCCAGCCATCCGGAATGGAGAGATTCAGGGTTGCATTCATGGCAGCCGTCATGCCCGACGTACCCGAAGCTTCGTGAAACAGACGGGGATTGTTGAGCCAGACGTCCGACCCCTTTTTGAGAAAGCCGGAGAGCCACAGTTCATACCCGGTAAGGATCGCGCAATTCGGAAGGTCTTTCGTCTTCCAGTAAATCTCATTGAAGACATTTATTGAATTGAAGTCTTCGGGATAAGGCTTGCCGGCCCAAATGATCTGAACGGGATACTTCTCGTTCTTCGCGATTTTCAGGAAACGGTCATAATCAGTCAGCAGCAAGGAAGCACGTTTATAAGCGGCGAATCGTCTCGCCCACACAATGGTAAGACAGTCTTCGCGAAACAATTTGCCGGTCTGGTTGGCTACGACGCGAAACAGCTTTTGTTTAAGCTTCTTCTTTCGGTCGGCAAGAGCGTGATCGTCATCAGCGGTGAGAGCATTATCGAGATGGGCGTCGCTCCAATAGGTTTTGTTTTGGGCATTCGTGATTGAAGTTATCTCACATATGCCCGGGTAAGAATTCCACATTTTGCGCGCCACCTCGCCGTGTAGTTTCGAGACGCCGTTTGCTCTCTTCGCCATGCGTAGTGCGGTGAGCGTGTAGTTCAGTACGCCGTTTTCGGGATAGACGTACTGCTGTACCTGTTCCGGCGTGAGACCGTTGAAGAAGCTCATGCTGTGAAGCAGTGGGATACTGTGTTCTTCATTGCCCGCTTTCTCGGGGGTATGCGTGGTGAACACGACGCGCTTACGAACCTCGTCGAGGGATTTGTATTTGTCGAGCAGATAGAAACAAAGGGGCAGGGAATGCCCTTCGTTCATGTGATATGTGGAGACCTTGCATTTGAGGATGTCGAGCAGCGTGGCGCCTCCGATTCCGAGGAGGATGGATTGTGCGATGCGCGTCGTTTCATTTGGATCGTAAAGGCGATGACTGATGGTTTGCGCGAGATAGTCATTCTCGGGAATATCCGTCGTCAGTAAGAATAAAGGTGCGGTCTTGAAAACTTCGGGTTCCAGGAGCAATGCCTTTACATAAACGCGGGCGCCGTGTATGGTGATGGGAAAGACGATCCCTGTGTCTTTAAGAAAATAATAGTCTTTATCGCGGAAGGTTACGCGGAGCGTCTGGTCCTGGTTGCGGTCCTGGTCGTAATAGCCCTTCTTCCAGAGGATGCCGATGCCAATAAGATTCTGCTTGAGTTCGTAGGCACTCCGGAGGTGGGAGCCCGCAAGAAAACCGAGACCGCCGGAGTATATTTTGAGCGGTTGGTCTATGGCGAACTCCATAGAAAAGTAGGCCGTAGTCTTGCTGTATTTTTTGTTGAACGTGTATGGGAACAGCTTGTCAGCTTTGATCATGGTTGTAGGTTAGGCTCGCTGTAAAAGCGGCCAAACTAACAAAATTGAAGTGACTGAAATCAGGGAATATTGAAAACAATCTTACGTTGGCTCCTCAAACGCTTGAAGAAGCTGAAGCATTTCGCCGATCGAGCCAAGGGTGCGCAGCTCTTCGCCTTTCCGTACCTGCCATGCTGATTCCGAAAGAATACGCACCTCGATGTGAGCCGATTCCGTCGACACGACGTACCCGTTGCGCTCCAGGGCATTCCGTGTCCAGAGGTATACCGGCCCTTCCCCCTGCAGGGCAACCACCATCTCTCGATAGGGCTTGTGCTGCATTTTCCCCGATTTCAGGTCGAAACCCTTGAACTGGAATATCTCATCGAATGCGCCGGTCAGCACGAGGTCTTCCGGTACACCGACAACGATCTCCCGGTTGCTTCCCGCAAGCCATATCCCGTCCGTACTCTGAAGGGCCAGGTCAAGTTCGTGGGTGGCGAGGAGAATTGCTTTTTGTGACCGGTGGGCAATCTGTCTCAACAATGCCATGATTTCCACCCGATTATTCAGGTCGAGATGGGCAGTCGGTTCATCGAGGAGCATCAATTGCGTATCCTGTGCCAGGGCGCGTGCGATCATAGCCATTTGCATCTGCCCGTCGCTCAATTCGTAAACCTTTCGGTCGCGCAGGGGCTCCAGGTTAAGATCGTGGAAGGCTGACTCTATTATAGTCCGGTCTTTCTCCGTCAGGCGAAGACTCCAGTCGATATAGGGATATCGTCCGAATGTGATGAGCTCGGCCACGGTAAGATTTGCTGATGAGATCCGGTCGGTGAGCACCACCGAAACGGAGAATGGAATGGGATTACCGGTATCCCGCTCAGACACCGGCTGGCGGTTTATGGTGCCGGACAGCGGTTTCTGCAATCCGGCCAGCGTTCGGATGAGGGTTGACTTTCCCGAGCCGTTGGGGCCCATAAGACAAATGAGTTCTCCCGGGTGCAGCGCCACGTTCAGGTTACGGAACAGCGCGTTCTCGCCGGCCCGGGTACGATAACCTGCGCTGAGGTCGATAGTCGAAAGTACCGGGCTGTTCATATTCGGATCATCTTGCTTCGGATCACCACCCAAATAACGACAGGAGCTCCGAACAGCGCCGTAATGGCGTTGAGCGGAAGGATTTCAGGGCCTGGGGGCAACTGCGAAAGGATATCGCACAGCAGGACCAGGATGGCGCCGCCCAGCGCCACGTTGGGAAGCATGATCCGATGGTCGGAGGTCGGTATTAGCAGGCGGGTCAGGTGGGGTACGGCAAGTCCCACAAACGCGATGGGTCCGCAAAACGCGGTCACCCCACCGGTGAGCAGACTTGCCGACAGAATAATAAGGACGCGGGAGCGCTGAAGCCGGATCCCCAGGCTCTGTGCGTAGTTGTCCCCCAGCACCCAGGCGTTGAGCGGTTTGGAGAGGGCAAAGGCGAGAACCAGGCCGGCTGCCAAAATCCAGGTAAGCACGCCGATTTCAGGCCAATTGAGGCTGCTGACGTTGCCGAAGGTCCAGATGAGGAAGAGCTGGAGGTCGTCGGAGCGGCTTCCGAACTGCAATACACTTACGATGGACGAGGCAAGCGCGCCGATCATGAGACCTACAATAAGGAGCGAGGCCGGGTCGCGAAGACGACGCGCAAACAGGAGGACGGTAAGGAATACGATGGTGCAACCGACACTGGCGACAACGGCTATGGACCATGGCCCGGGCAACTCGGCGAGGCGGTTGCTCCTGAGGAGGAGTAAAGAGACGGCCAGGCTTGCGCCGGAGGTGAGGCCAAGCACGTCGGGCCCGGCAAGAGGATTCCGGAAGAGCGTCTGCATCTGAAGGCCCGCGGCACCGAGCGCTGCGCCCGCGATGATACAAGTCAGCGCCTTTGTCAGACGGAAATCCAGTATGATGTCTTTCCAAATTGGGTCGGTCGTTTGTCCGCCGGACAAAGCACGCAGTACTTCCCGGGCGGGTATGGGAACGCTCCCGTAGGATAGATTGATCACAGTAAGAACAAGGAGGGAAAAAAGGAGTAGGAGCCAAGGCTTTATGCTTTTTCCCGGGCGTGGCATCATCGATCAGTTTGGGCTTCGAAAAACACTGTCCAATTTTAGGGATTAACCTTGCAAAACCGCGTTACTGGCTCAAAATCCAAAAATTTTAAAGTCCAGGTTTGGTTCCTAGACCCTCTTTCATATCTTTGCAGTCCTTTTTGCGCGAAGCACGCGCAGAATCCTGAGAAACAAGCACAAATAAGGTATCGGACATGCCTGGAATTATTGGAAAAAAGATAGGAATGACCAGTGTATTCGGCCCGGAGGGAGAAAACATTGCCTGCACGGTAATTCAGGCTGGCCCTTGCGTGGTAACGCAGGTCAAGAATGCCGACTCGGATGGCTACCGCGCCGTTCAGCTTGCCTATGGAGATAAGAAGGAGAAGCACGCTAACAAGGCGGAGATAGGGCACTTCAAGAGGGCCGGTACCGGTCCCAAGCGCGAGGTCTTTGAGTTCCGGGATTTCCGGGCGGAGTTTGATGGCAAGGTGGAGTTGGGTGCTCAGATTTCAGTTCAGGATGTGTTCGTGGTAGGTGATTACGTTGACGCGGTGGGCACGTCGAAGGGTAAAGGATTTCAGGGTGTTGTGAAACGTCACGGGTTTGGCGGCGTGGGTGAACAGACGCACGGTCAGCACAACCGGCTTCGCGCCCCGGGTTCGATGGGTAACGCCTCGTTTGCTTCGCGGGTCATGAAAGGGAAAAGGCTTGCCGGCAGGATGGGTAATAGTCGGGTGAAGGTCACCAACCTTCGTGTGCTCCGGATCCTTCCTGAAGAGAACGTGATCGTTGTCAGTGGTGCAGTTCCTGGCGCAAAGAATTCAACGGTAATCCTCGTGAAGTAATGGAGATATCAGTTGTAAAATACAGTGGTGAAGATACGGGCCGAAAGGTGACGCTTGCCGATTCGGTATTCGGCATCGAGCCTAACGATCACGCTATCTATCTGGATGTGAAAAGCTACCTGGCCAACCAGCGTCAGGGGACACATAAGTCGAAGCAGCGCAATGAAATCAGCGGCTCCTCCAAGAAGCTGAAAAAGCAAAAAGGTACCGGCGGAGCGCGCGCGGGGAATATCAAGAACCCGTTGTTCAGAGGAGGCGGAAGAGTGTTTGGTCCGCAGCCCCGCGACTACTCATTCAAGCTGAACAAGAAAGTAAAAGATCTCGCCCGGAAGTCGGCCCTTGCCTACAAGGCGAAGGACAACGCCATCGCGGTGCTCGAAGACTTTTCTTTGGAGGCACCCAGGACGAAGGATTATATCAAGTTGCTCTCTTCGCTGTCGCTCGACAGCAGAAAAACACTTCTGATCCTTCCCGCCGCAAACAAGAATGTCGCCTTGTCAGCACGCAACCTGCAGCGTGCGATGGTGACGACAGCTGAGCAAATCAACACGTACGACGTCATGAATGCCGACGCCCTGATCTTCGTGGAGAGCTCGGTGGAAAAAGTAGTGAACCTCTTAAATAAGGAACAATGAGCGTTCTCAAGAAGCCCCTGGTTACAGAAAAGGTGTCGGCGTTGAATGAGAAAGGCCGCTACGGCTTTATTGTCGATATCAACGCCAACAAAGTAGAGATACGCAAGGCCGTTGAAAAGATGTATGGTGTAAACGTGAAGAGTGTAAACACCATAAATGTGATGGGTAAGGTGAAAGCCCGTTACACGAAGACGGGCCTCCAGATTGGCAGGAGACCCAATTACAAGAAGGCGATCGTGACCCTGGCGGATGGTGAAGTGATCGATTTTTACAGCAACGTATAACCGAGATTCATAGATCATGGCGTTGAAGAAACTCAAGCCGGTAACTCCCGGATCGCGGCACAGGCTGGTGGCGTCGTTTGACGAGATCACAGCCACCCGGCCCTTGAAGTCACTGGTGAAGACCTTAAAGAAATCGGGAGGAAGGAACAACAGCGGCAAGCTGACTATGCGCTACATGGGCGGTGGTCACAAGCAGAAGATGCGCATTATCGACTTTAAGCGCCGGAAGTTCGGCGTGCCGGCGACCGTCAAGTCGATTGAATACGATCCTACCCGTTCCGCGCGGGTTGCTCTTTTGTATTACGCTGACGGTGAGAAGTCTTACATCCTGGCGCCGGAAGGTGTTTCCGTCGGACAGCAATTGGTGTCGGGTCCTGACATTGCACCGGAAGTGGGCAACGCACTCCCCCTGGCCAAAATACCGCTGGGTACCATCGTCCATAACGTGGAGATGAAGCCGGGCAAGGGCGGCGCTATCGCACGCAGCGCGGGGTCGTTCGTTCAGTTGCTCGCCCGTGAGGGAGGTATGGCAACGCTAAAGATGCCCTCCGGGGAAATGCGCAACGTGCAGGATACCTGTATGGCCACGGTCGGAACGGTATCCAACGCTGACCACATGAACGAGAGCTGGGGCAAGGCAGGCCGCAGCCGCTGGCTCGGCATACGTCCGCGCACGCGCGGTGTTGCCATGAACCCGGTTGATCACCCAATGGGTGGTGGCGAAGGCCGCGCATCCGGAGGCCACCCCAGGTCGCGGACGGGCTTGTATGCCAAAGGAAAGAAAACGCGTCATCCGAAGAAGCATTCGGATCGACTCATTATAGCCAAGAGGAAAAAATAATGGGACGTTCGATTAAAAAAGGACCGTACTGTGATTTCCGCCTGCTGAACAAGGTAGAGACCATGGAAAAATCCGGCAAGAAGTCGGTCATTAAGACCTGGTCCAGGCGGTCGACCATTGTGCCGGAGCTGATCGGTCACACGTTCGCCGTGCATAACGGCAACAAGTTTATACCGGTGTATGTAACTGAAAATATGGTTGGGCACAAGTTGGGGGAATTTGCTCCGACGCGGGTGTTCCGTGGCCACTCAGGCAATAAACCCAAGTAACCATGGCAGAGGTAGTCGAAAAAAAGACGAAACGGTCGGTACTGAAGCAAGAGAAGATTCGGGCGCGCAAAGAAGCTGCACGCACCGGCAGTGTGAAAGTGAGCCTGAGGAATGTGCCGACGTCACCGCGTAAGATGCGGTTGGTGGCCGACCTGGTGCGCGGACAGCGCGTCAGCAAAGCGCTGAGCCTTCTTAAGTATGAGTCGAAGGCTGGTGCCGCCAAAATCGAAAAGCTGCTGTTGTCGGCCATCGCAAGCTGGGAAGCAAAGAACCCTGATGGCCGGATCGAAGAAGCCGACCTTTACATCAGCGGCATATGGGTTGACTCCGGCAGGATTCTCAAGAGGCTGAGACCTGCGCCACAAGGCAGAGCCCACCGGATTCGTAAACGTTCAAACCATGTAACACTGGTGCTCGACAGCATGAATAAGGCCAGTGCGACGGAAGCGGTAGAAGAAGAAAAGGAAACCAAGGAATAAATGGGACAAAAAGTCAATCCTGTAGGTCTGCGCCTGGGCATCGTTCGCGGTTGGGATTCCAACTGGTACGGAGGCAAGTCGTTCTCCGACAAACTGGTTGAAGACCACAAGATCCGTGAATATGTGGCCGCACGTATCCCCAAGGGTGGGATCGCCAAGGTGGTGATCGAGCGAACGCTCAAGCGGATCACGCTCACCATTCATACGGCACGGCCCGGCGTCGTGATCGGTAAGGGCGGCACCGAAGTGGACAAGATCAAGGAAGAACTGAAGCAATTGACGCACAAGGATGTGCAGATCAATATTTTCGAGATCAAGCGGCCTGAGCTGGATGCAAAACTGGTGGGCGAAGCCATTGCCCAGCAGATCGAAGCGCGGATCTCTTATAAGAGGGCAATGAAGCAAGCCATCGCCTCCGCTATCCGCGTAGGAGCCGAAGGAATTAAGGTGAAGGTATCCGGTCGACTTGCTGGCGCGGATATGGCCCGAACCGAACAATACAAGGAAGGTCGGATTCCGCTGCATACGTTGCGCGCCGACATCGACTATGCCGTGTCGGAAGCACAAACGGTATATGGAAAAATCGGGATCAAGGTATGGATCTTCCGCGGAGAGATTTATGGCAAGCGCGACCTGTCGCCGAACATTGGTTTGGTGAGCAACGCACCGGGAGGTGTGAAGGGCGACAAGCCCAGAAGGCCGGGACCACGTGCAGAAGGTCGTGGACGCGGAAAGCGTAAGTAGTAAAGGATAGACAATCTTAAAGTCAGGCAGAGATGTTACAGCCGAAGCGTACAAAATTCAGAAAGCAGCAGAAAGGCCGGGTGAAGGGAATGGCGACCCGTGGGCATACCATTGCGTTCGGGTCTTTCGGGTTGAAATCCCTGGAAGGCGGGTGGATTACAGCCCGTCAGCTGGAAGCGGCGCGTATCGCTGTTACGCGTGCCATGAAGCGTGAAGGCCAGGTGTGGATCCGGATATTTCCCGACAAGCCCATAACGCGGAAGCCTGCGGAAGTTCGTATGGGTAAAGGCAAGGGTGCGCCCGAATACTGGGTGGCTGTCGTCAAACCCGGAACGATACTCTTTGAAGCAGGTGGTGTTAACCTGGCCACTGCGCGCGAGGCGCTCCGGCTGGCCGACGGAAAACTGCCGATCAGAACGAAGTTTTGTGTGAAGCGGGACTACGTTGAATAACATCGCTAATCGCTATGAAGAAAGAAGATATCAAAGCGTTGACATTGGCTGAACTGCGGGAGAAGATCGCAAGCGAAACGGAAGCGTTGCGGAAGATTCGCTTTGCGCACCAGGTTTCCGCTATCGAAAACCCGATGAAAATCAGGGAAACCAGGAGGCTGCTGGCCCGGCTGAAAACGGAACTTACGATCAAGGAATCCCAACAACGATAACCGGATGGAAAACAAAAGAAATTTCAGGAAGGAACGGATCGGCAAGGTCGTCAGCAATAAGATGCAGAAGTCGATCACGGTCGCTGTCGACCGCAAGGTTAAGCATCCGATCTATGGGAAGTTTGTCAACCGTACCACGAAGTTCATGGCCCATGACGAGGAGAATGCCGCAGGCATTGGCGACACGGTGAGGATCATGGAGACCCGGCCGCTGAGCAAGAAAAAGCGTTGGCGCCTCGTCGAGATCGTGGAAAAGGCGAAGTAACATCGGAATCGAGCTAAAGAAACAGGAATATGATACGCACGGAATCCCGGCTTAACGTGGCCGACAACAGCGGAGCTAAGGAGGTTCTCTGCATGCACGTTTTGGGCGGCAGCGGCAAGCGCTATGCTACCGTGGGCGACAAGATCGTGGTGACGGTGAAGTCGGCTATGCCGAGCAGCCAGGTGAAGAAGGGAACGGTTTCGAAGGCCGTCGTCGTTCGCACCACCAAAGAAGTGAGGCGTAAGGATGGTTCCTACATTCGCTTTGAAGACAATGCCGCAGTATTGCTTACCAACCAGGACGAGCCGCGTGGCACGCGGATATTCGGTCCCGTGGCCCGTGAGCTTCGGGAAAAACAGTTTATGAAGATCGTTTCATTAGCGCCTGAAGTGCTCTGATAATTATGGAAAGAAAGTATAACAAGAGACCAAAGCTTGGCATCAGGAAGGGCGACAAGGTCAAGGTTATTGCCGGGAACGACAAGGGCAAGGAAGGCACTGTGCTTGAAGTGCTCGCCCGGGAGAACCGCGCTGTCGTCGAAGGCGTGCGCCTGGTGACCCGTCACGAGAAGCCTTCTGCCGGAAAACCCGAAGGGGGCATTAAGCGGACGGAAGCGCCGATACACATCAGCAACCTGATGCTCATCGACCCGGCTACCGGAAAGCCTACGCGCATTGGCCGGAAGCTTAACGACAAGGGGAAGCTGCAACGGTACTCGAAGAAAACAGGAGAATTTATTAAGTGATGGCAACGCCCAGGTTAAAGCAATTATACCTCAAGGATATCGTACCGGCTCTGAAGGAGCGGTTCCGGTATAAATCGATTATGCAAGTCCCCAAGGTGGAAAAGATCTGTATCAACAAGGGAATGGGGGCCGCTGTGGCAGACAAGAAACTGATCGACGTTGCGATCGAGGAGATTTCGGCGATTACGGGCCAGCGGGCCGTACCCACGAAGGCAAAGAAGGCGATTTCGAACTTCAAGCTGCGTGAGAACATGCCCATCGGCGTCCGCGTCACCCTACGGGGAGACCGGATGTACGAGTTTATGGACCGACTGATGAATATCGCCCTGCCGCGGGTGCGCGACTTCCGTGGCGTAAACAACAAGGGCTTTGACGGCCGGGGAAATTTCACCCTCGGGGTCAAGGAACAGATTATCTTCCCTGAGATTTCGATCGACAAAGTCAATAAGATCAGCGGTATGGACATTACGTTCGTAACGACCGCAAGAACAGACGAAGAAAGCTTTGAACTGCTGAAGGCCTTTGGAATGCCTTTCGCAAACAAAAACTAAGGAATATGGCGAAACTATCAGTAATAGCGAGGCAATTGAAGAGGGAGCGAATGGTCGCAACGTACGCGGAGAAGCGGAAAGCGCTGAAGGCTGCGGGCAATTACGAGGCGCTCGACAAGCTGCCCCGCAACGCATCGCCCGTGCGGCTCAAGAACCGCTGTAAACTGACTGGCAGGCCCAAGGGCTATATGCGGAAATTCGGCATCTGCCGTAACGTGTTCCGGGAGATGGCCCATGAGGGGAAAATCCCCGGGCTGACCAAGGCAAGCTGGTAAGCCGGGCGTACGCTTTTGAATAAAAGGAAATAACTGAATATCTTTGCAGCCCCGTTTTTGACGGGTTTGCTTTTAAATAAGGGTAAAAAATGACTGATCCGATCGCTGACTATTTAACCCGGCTGCGGAACGCAATAAAGGCAGGACACCGTGTGGTGGACATCCCGGCGTCTAACCTGAAAAAGGAGATCACCAAGGTCCTTTTCGACAAGGGATACATCCTGAACTACAAGTTTGAGGATGGGCACCACGGTCAGGGCAACATCAAGATCGCCCTCAAATACAATACTGAGACGCGTGAGCCGGCAATTACCCAGCTCAAGCGGGTCAGTTCGCCGGGGTTGCGCCGGTATGCCAACGTTGACTCCATGCCCCGGGTTATGAACGGGCTTGGTATCGCGGTTTTGTCCACCTCCAAGGGGGTAATGACCGACAAAGAGGCCCGGATGCTCAATGTCGGCGGAGAAGTATTGTGTTACGTCTATTAAGGAACCAGCAGCATGTCGCGAATAGGTAAGTTGGAATTGACCCTCCCCGCTGGAGTGACCCTCACCATGGCAGATGGCGTTGCCACCGTGAAGGGGCCCAAGGGCGAGTTGAAGCAGGCTATAGATCCTGATTTTACCATTACCCAGGACAATGGCGTAGTGAGCGTTAAGCGGCCTACGGACCAGAAGCGCCATAAGGCCCTTCACGGCTTGTACCGTGCGCTGCTCGCGAATATGGCCGAAGGAGTTTCCAAAGGCTTTAAAGTGGACCTGGAACTTGTCGGCGTGGGGTACAAAGCCAGCGTGCAGTCCAACGTTCTGGAACTCAGCCTCGGATACTCGCACAACGTTTTTGTGGCGCTTCCTGAGGAAATCAAGGTCAAAACGGTGCAGGAAAAGGGGTCGAACCCGACGATCATGCTGGAAGGCATCGACAAACAGTTGCTGGGCCAGATGGCAGCCAAGATACGGTCCCTCCGCAAAGTGGAACCTTACAAGGGTAAAGGGATCCGGTTTGTGGGCGAGCAGGTACGTAGAAAGGCAGGCAAGGCCGCAGCTAAATAATAAAGCATAAGAATTTACTATGGCAGGCAAGTCACTCACGAGGCGAAAAAGGATCCGGTACGGTATCCGCAAGAAAGTGAACGGAACCACTGATCGGCCCAGACTTTCCGTGTTCAGAAGCAACCGGAGTATTTACGCCCAGCTTATCGACGACTCGAGAGGTGTAACACTGGCGGCGGCGTCCACTGCTGCAATCGGCGAAAAGGTGCTGAACGTTAATACGTCGAAGGCGGTTGGCAAGAAGCTGGCCGAATTGGCGCGTTCATCCGGCATTGAAAAGGTTGTGTTCGATCGCGGCGGTTACCTCTATCATGGCAACGTGAAGGCGCTCGCCGACGGTGCGCGCGAGGGGGGACTCGTGTTCTGAAAGATTGAAGAGTTGAAGAGTTGAAGAATTGAATAGTTGAATATACCAGGATTGGATTACAGGATATGTCAGTAAGCAACATCAGCACGGTAAAGGCAAGCGAGATCGACCTGAAGGAACGGGTTGTTGCCATCCAGCGTGTCGCCAAGGTGGTAAAGGGTGGCCGCCGTTTCAGCTTCGCCGCCATCGTGGTGGTGGGTGACGGCAACGGTGTGGTCGGTTATGGCCTGGGCAAGGCCAACGAAGTCACCGATGCGATCACCAAAGGCATCGACGACGCAAAGAAGCACCTGGTGAAGGTGCCGATCATTCGCGGCACGGTTCCCCATGAGGCCATCGGTAAATTCGGTGGCGGCTTCGTGCTGCTGAAACCCGCCTCTCCCGGTACCGGTGTAATTGCCGGTGGCGCTATGCGTGCCGTACTGGAAAGCGCGGGTGTAAACAACGTGCTGGCCAAGTCGAAGGGATCTTCCAATCCTCACAACGTCGTGAAGGCGACTTTCAGGGCACTCACGAGCATGCGGGATGCGCACACCATTGCGCGTAATCGCGGCATTCCATTGGCAAAAGTATTTAACGGCTAGAGCGATGGGTAAAGTCAGGATAACACAGGTTCGCAGCTTGATCAGCCGGCCTGAGACGCAGGTAAGAACCATAAAGGCTTTGGGTTTGGGGCGGATCAACCGTTCTGTTGAGGTTGAGTTAACCCCCCAGATACAGGGCATGGTCCGTAAAGTAAGTCACCTGGTCACGGTAAAAGAAGTTTGAAGATGAAATTGCACACACTCAAACCTGCTAAGGGATCGGTAAAGTCGAACAAGCGCCGCGGGCGTGGTCAGGGTTCCGGTGGTTCTACTGCAGGCCGCGGTCACAAGGGGGCCAAGTCGCGCTCGGGGTACTCCCGTAAAGTCGGCTTTGAAGGCGGTCAGATGCCTTTGCAGCGGCGTGTTCCGAAGTTCGGGTTCAAGAACCCCAATAAGGAATACTTTAAGGCAGTGAACCTGGATGTGCTGGAAGGTCTCGCTGAAAAAATCAGTGCCGAAAGCGTCAATGTACAAACGCTGGTCGAAAACGGTATTGTTGGGAAAAGGGACCGCGTGAAAGTCCTCGGGAGAGGAGAACTGAAGAAGAAGCTCAGCGTGGAAGCACACGCATTTTCAGCCACCGCCGTAAAGGCTATTGAAAGTGCCGGCGGTACGGCGACAACGGTGAAATAATGAAGCGGTTCTTAAATACCATAAAGAACATTTTCTCGATCGAAGATCTTCGTGTGAGGATCCTCAATACGCTCGGGTACCTGATGATTTTCAGGCTCGGATCGTATGTCGTCCTTCCCGGTATCGATCCTAACCTGCTCCATGCAGGTGGCACCGGCGGGATTTTCGATCTCATCAATACGTTCCTGGGCGGTTCGTTCAATCGGGCGTCCATATTTGCCCTGGGGATCATGCCGTACATCTCGGCATCGATCATCGTGCAGTTGCTCACCGTGGCATTTGCGCCGTTCCAGAAAATGCAAAAGGAAGGTGAATCAGGACGCCGCAAGCTGAACCAGTACACGCGCGTATTGACGATCGTAATTACCGGGTTTCAGTCGTATGGCTATATCCGTGGTACCATCGACGCGGAAGCGATCCTGAGGCCGGGGTTCTTTTTCTATTTTTCGTCCATTGTCATCCTGATCGCCGGCACCATGTTCTGCATGTGGCTTGGCGAGCGGATCACTGATAAGGGGATTGGAAACGGGATCTCCATGCTGATCATGATCGGTATCATCAGCCGGTTCCCGGGTGCCATCATCGCGGAGGCGGTCGACAAGCAAGTCGCGGGCGCGCTGATCCTGATTGTTGAATTTCTGGCGCTGTTCCTAGTGGTGGTCGGAGTGATTATGCTGACCCAGGCCGTGCGACGGATACCGATACAGTATGCGAAACAGGTCATTGGCAACAAGTTGTACGGGGGGAAGCGGGAATTCATCCCGATGAAGTTGAATGCCGCCGGTGTAATGCCCATCATTTTCGCACAGGCACTGATGTTTATACCTGCACTGCTCGCGGGTATCTGGCGTGACAGTGATATCGGGGCATACATCGGGTCGACGTTTTCCGACTTCACGTCGTGGCAGTACAACCTGCTGTTTTCTGTGCTGATCCTGATCTTTACGTTCTTCTACACGGCGATCACGATCAACTCGAACGACATCGCGGACAACCTGAAGCGGAACGGCGGTTTCATCCCGGGCATCAAACCGGGTCGGCAAACGGCCGATTTCATTGATACGATACTTTCCCGGATCACCTTGCCGGGTTCCATATTCCTGGCCATTATCGCCATTTTGCCCGCCTTTGCGGTACGGGCAGGCGTGGGTCAGAATTTCGCCCAGTTTTACGGTGGCACTTCATTGCTGATCATGGTAGGGGTAATTCTCGACACACTCCAGCAGGTCGAAAGCTATCTGCTCATGCGGCACTACGAGGGCATGATGAAATCGGGCAGAGTAAAAGGACGTTCTCAATTTGCTGCGGCCTGATTCCTGGGGATGATTCATCTGAAGACCCCGGAAGAGATTGAACGGATCAGGCAGAGTGCGGACCTCCTGGGACGAACCCACGGCGAAATAGCACGGCTGATAAAGCCGGGCATCAGGACGATCGAACTGGATCGTGTGGCCGAAACGTTCATCAGGGATCACGGTGGATCGCCCTCGTTCAAGAATTACAACGGCTTCCCCTGGTCGCTCTGCATTTCAGTCAATGACGTGGTGGTGCACGGGTTTCCGGGTCAGTATACGTTGCGGGAAGGAGACATCATCACCATAGATTGTGGTGTCAACCTTCAGGGGTATCACAGCGATTCGGCTTATACCTATCCCACGGAGGGAACGCCACAGGAGACGCTGCTGTTGTTGCAAAGGACGCTGGAAGCCCTCTTCCTTGGGATCGACCAGGCGAGGGTAGGAAACCGGATGGGCGACATCAGCTACGCCATCCAGACGCACGTTGAGCAGTTTGGCTACGGCGTGGTTCGTGAGCTGGTAGGACATGGGATTGGCAAGAGCCTGCACGAAGACCCGGAAGTACCCAACTATGGTAAACGGGGCAAAGGGCCCAAGCTGGTGGAAGGGATGGTGATCGCCATCGAACCAATGGTGAATCAGGGCTCGAGAAAAGTGTTGCAGGATCCGGACGGGTGGACGATCCGTACGGCCGACAGGAAGCCGTCCGCGCACTTTGAGCATACGGTAGCAATTGGAAAAGAAAGAGCTGAAATATTGACAACGCACAAGTATATCGAAGAAAATTATACCTACAGGTGGCGAAACAAAGGTCAATAGAACAGGATGGAACGATCACCGAAGCACTTTCGAACGCGATGTTCAGGGTGCAATTGGAAAATGGACATGAGGTCCTGGCGCACATTTCGGGAAAGATGAGGATGAATTACATACGCATTCTTCCGGGAGATCGTGTAAGGCTGGAAATGTCTCCATACGATTTGACTAAGGGAAGGATCGTATTCAGATACAAGTGAAAACCGACGCCGGAATAACCGGCGGTTAAAATAAGAGAAGCGATGAAAGTAAAGGCATCCATCAAAAAGCGAAGCGCGGATTGCAAGATCATCAGGCGGAAGGGAAAACTGTACGTCATCAACAAAAAGAATCCGCGATACAAGCAAAGACAGGGATAGTCTTTGAACAAAGGATCAATTTGCAACAAGAGAAATTGAAGATAACATGGCACGTATAGCAGGTGTTGACATCCCGGATAACAAGAGAGGTGAGATTGGTCTTACCTACATCTTCGGCATTGGCAGAAGGTCTGCCCAGAAAATCCTGGCCGAGTCCAACGTGGATTGGAACAAGAAGGTAAAGGACTGGACCGATGAGGAATCGAATGTCA
Source organism: Cyclobacteriaceae bacterium (assembly GCA_036381475.1). Classification (GTDB taxonomy): domain Bacteria; phylum Bacteroidota; class Bacteroidia; order Cytophagales; family Cyclobacteriaceae; genus ZC4RG29. The sequence continues at coordinate 5,948 of DASVCT010000281.1, read as the reverse complement.
TCCGCTCCGTCATAGCCGAGAAGTACAAGATCGAGGGCGTGCTCAAGTCGGAAATCCAGCTGAGCATCAAACGCCTCATGGACATTGGCTGCTATCGTGGCCTGCGTCACAGAAAAGGTCTGCCGGTTCGCGGTCAGACCACCAAGAACAACGCCCGCACGCGTAAGGGTAAACGCAAGACGGTCGCCAACAAGAAGAAAGCAACCAAGGGTTAATACAATACAGTAAACGAGTTTGTAATGGCAGCGGATAAACGCAAAGACAAGGCGAAAAAAAGGGTAGTGAATGTTGAGGCTGTAGGCCAGGCACACATCAGGGCTACGTTCAACAACATCATTATCTCCATGACCAACACGGCTGGCCAGGTAATCTCCTGGGCATCTGCAGGGAAGATGGGCTTCCGTGGGTCAAAGAAGAACACACCTTATGCGGCGCAAACCGCCGCACAGGAGTGCGCTGCAAAGGCCTTCGAACTGGGACTGCGTAAAGTGGAAGTCTTTGTGAAAGGTCCCGGCGCAGGCCGCGAATCGGCGATACGAACGATCCAGATCGCCGGCATAGAAGTCACCGCCATCCGCGACGTTACGCCGCTGCCGCATAACGGTTGCCGCCCACCGAAGAGGAGGAGGGTGTAGTACATGGTAATCGGTGATCGGCAATCGGTCAGTGAGAGATAAAGAGTAAGAAGTAAGAAGTAAGAAGTAAAAAGAGGCGGTAGTTCGCCAAAAATAAGGGGTAATCAAGGTCAAATATGGCAAGGTATACAGGCCCTAAGGTCAGGATTTCAAGGCGGTTCAACGAGCCCATTATGGGTGAGAACAAAGCGCTGCAGAAAAAGAACTATGCACCGGGGCAGCATGGACGAGGCAAGAAACGCAAGCAATCCGAATACGCGATACAGTTGGCGGAAAAGCAAAAAGCCAAATACATCTACGGACTGCTGGAGCGGCAATTTGCCAAATTGTTCGACAATGCTTCGAGAAAGAAGGGCGTTACCGGCGAGGTGCTGCTGCAGATGCTGGAATCGAGGCTGGATAACCTGGTTTACCGGCTTGGAATTGCGCCTACCCGCAGGTCAGCCCGTCAGTTGGTGCTTCACAAACACATTACCGTAAACGGTGAGGTGGTCAACATACCGTCGTTCGCGGTTCGGCCCGGTGAGATCGTTGGCGTACGCGAACGCTCCAAGTCGCTCGAAGTAATAACAAACAGCCTATCCCTCCAGGGCGCCAGAAAGTACAATTGGCTGGAATGGGATACCAACGAAATGGCCGGGAAGATGATCAGCCTGCCGTTGCGTCAGGATATCCCGGAGAACATCAACGAGCAGCTGATCGTTGAATTGTACTCGAAGTAATTAGTAACAGATAAGATTCAACTATGTCAATATTAGCATTTCAAATGCCGGAAAAGGTCGTGATGGAGAAAGCCGACGATTTTCACGGCCTTTTCACCTTTAAACCCCTGGAAAAGGGCTACGGGGTTACGATCGGCAATGCGCTGAGAAGGATCCTCCTCTCTTCACTCGAGGGCTATGCGATCACGGGTATCAAGATCCCGGGCGTTCTTCACGAATTCTCGACGATCGAAGGTGTGGTGGAAGACGTCGCGGAAATTATCCTCAACCTCAAGATGGTGCGGTTCAAAAAGATTTCCGAAAGCTTCGACAACAAGATCACGGTTACCATAAAGAAGCAAAAGCAATTTCTTGCTGGTGACATAACGCGGTTCACTTCGGCGTTCGAGATCCTCAACCCGGACCATGTGATCTGCAACCTCGATGAGTCGGCAAACTTTGAAATCGAACTGACTGTCGACAAGGGACGCGGATACCTTCCCGCTGAGGAAAACAAACCCAGCGAACAGGTTTTCGGATTCATACCTATTGATGCCATCTTCACACCCATCAAGAACGTCAAGTTTAGCGTCGAGAATACGCGGGTGGAACAAAAGACGGACTATGAAAAACTCCTGATGGACATTGAAACGGATGGCTCGGTCCACCCCGAGAAGGCACTCGAAGGAGCTGCGCATATCCTGATCCAGCACTTCCGCCTCTTCTCCGACAAGTCGATCGAACTTGAAACCGGAAAAGACGCCGAGATCGAGCAAGTGGACGAAGAAATGCTGCACATGCGCAAACTGCTCAAAACGCCGTTGCACGATCTCGACCTTTCGGTTCGGGCGTACAACTGCCTCAAGGCTGCTGATGTCAAGACGCTCGGCGACCTGGTGCAGCTGGAAATATCCGACATGATGAAGTTCAGGAACTTCGGTAAAAAGTCACTCGCTGAGCTGGAACAACTCGTAGCGGAAAAGAACCTGACCTTTGGAATGGATCTTTCCAAGTACAAACTGGAAGAAGACTGAGAACTGAGAGATGAGACACGGCAACAAGGTAAATCACTTGGGCAGGACCGCCAGCCACCGGAAAGCGCTGCTTTCCAACATGGCGTCTTCCCTTATCGTCAATAAGCGCCTCACCACGACGGTCGCCAAGGCGAAGGCACTTCGCCGTTTTGTCGAACCGATCCTCACACGGGCAAAGACCGACACGCAGCATTCGCGTCGGATGGCCTTTTCCTATCTGCAGGATAAGGAGTCGGTAAAGGCCCTCTTTGGTGAGGTAGCCTCGAAAATCGCGGAGCGCCCGGGTGGATATACGCGCATCATCAAGCTCGGCCAGACCCGGCTTGGCGACAGCGCGGAAATGTGTCTCATCGAACTGGTCGATTTTAACGACCTGTACACCAAGGAAGGCACCGTGAAGAAGGCGAAAACGAGACGCAGCCGCCGCGGAAGCAAGAAAGCCGAGGCAGCCGGCGCAGCGAAAGAGCCGGCAGCTGAAGCCGCGGAAGCAGCGGAAACCCAGGAAGCAGCGGAGAAAAAGCCTGCAAAAAAACCTGCCAAAAAAACTGCTGCGAAGAAGACTGCAGCCCGGAAAGGAAAGAAAAAAGAAGAGTGACAGGTTCCACCTTACACGTAAAGGGATTGACGGACTTCCGGCAATCCCTTTTTTATTGGTCCCGGAAACGGGATCTAACTTTCATAATGAATAATCAGGGTTTATTTTTGTAGCCGAAATGCAGAAAAAAGCTTACCTCCTCCTCCAGGACGGCCTGCTTGTGGAGGGCACGGCCATCGGACACATCGGTACTACAGGCGGCGAAATTTGCTTTAATACCGGAATGACAGGCTACCAGGAGATCTACACCGATCCTTCCTATTACGGCCAGATCATCGTAAACACCACGGCACATATCGGCAATTACGGGACGATCGACCACGAACAGGAGTCGCTGAATCCGCAGATCGCCGGGGTCGTGGTGAACGATTTTTCAAAAGAATTCAGCAGACGTGCAGCGCGCGAAAGCCTGCAGCAATACCTCGAGAAGTTCAATATTGTCGGCATTGCAGATGTGGATACCCGAATGCTGGTGCGCTACATCAGAAGCAAAGGTGCCATGAATGCCCTGATTTCGTCGGTTCTGTCGCCCGAGGAGATGACGGAAGAACTGGCGCGGGTGCCGTCGATGGAGGGATTGGAGTTGTCGTCCGTGGTGAGCACTCCTGAAGCCTATGTTGTGGGCGACGAGGATGCCCCCATCCGTGTTGCGGCCCTTGACCTGGGGATCAAACGCAGCATCCTCACCAACCTGGTGAAACGCGGTTGTCGTGTCAAAGTCTTCCCCGCACGAACGTCCTTCAGTGAAATGGAAGCGTGGGAACCGCACGGCTATTTTATTTCCAACGGGCCGGGCGACCCCGCCGCCATGGATTATGCCATTCAAACGGTGAGCGAAATTCTGGACGCCGACCGGCCTACGTTTGGTATTTGTCTGGGTCATCAACTGCTGGCAAAAGCCAGTGGACTGGATACCTACAAGATGCACCACGGCCACCGGGGACTTAACCACCCCGTCAAAAACCTGATCACGGGCAAGGGCGAAATGACTTCCCAGAATCACGGCTTTTCCGTGGTGGAAAACGACGTTGGGAAGAATCAGAACATCGAGGTGACACACCTCCACTTGAATGACAACACCATCATGGGAATACGGCGGAAGGATCGAAAGGCATTTTCGGTCCAGTATCACCCCGAAGCCTCTCCCGGACCCCATGACTCGAACTACCTCTTCGATCACTTCGTCGCCCTCATTCGGGAGAACCAAATGCATACTATCTCCAAGTAACGTTTATCAACCTTTGCCGAATATGAGTTTAATAGAAAGTGTACACGCGCGCCAGATTCTGGACAGTCGCGGAAATCCCACCATTGAAGTCGATGTTACCACGGAGAGCGGCGCTTTTGGTCGCGCTGCGGTGCCTTCCGGCGCATCCACGGGAACGCACGAGGCAGTGGAATTGCGCGATGGCGACAAAAAGCGATTCATGGGAAAAGGCGTGCTGAAGGCAGTCAACAATGTCAATACGAAGATCGCTCCGGAAATCACTGGCATCAGCGTCTTTGAACAGACGCTACTCGACAAGATCATGCGCGAACTTGACGGCACGCCGAACAAAGGGAAACTCGGTGCTAACGCCATCCTTGGAACTTCACTTGCGATCGCACGCGCTGCCGCATCCGATGCGGGCATGCCGCTGTATCGATATGTCGGCGGTGTCGGCGCCGTGACGCTGCCGGTCCCAATGATGAATATTCTCAACGGCGGAAGCCACGCCGACAATGCGATCGACTTCCAGGAATTTATGGTTATGCCCGTGGGTGCGGATACGTTTTCAGAAGCGCTACGCATGGGGGCAGAAGTTTTTCACACGCTGAAGAAGGTGCTGCACGATAAGGGGCTGTCGACAAACGTTGGCGACGAAGGAGGCTTTGCGCCAAATCTGAAATCGAACGAAGAAGCGATTGAGGTTGTGCTGATGGCGATTGAAAAGGCTGGCTACAAACCCGGTTCGGATATTTTCATCGCGCTGGACCCTGCGGCATCCGAATTCTTCGATCCCAAAACCAAGGTGTATCACTTCAAAAAGTCATCCGGCAAGAAATTGAAACCCGCGCAGATGGTCGAGTACTGGACCAACTGGGCAAAAAAATACCCTATCATCTCGCTGGAGGACGGCATGGCAGAAGACGACTGGACCGGTTGGAAGGCGCTTACGGAAAGCATCGGCGACAAGGTTCAACTCGTCGGTGACGACCTGTTTGTGACCAACGTGGAGCGCTTACAGAAGGGAATAGACGCGGGAGTGGCCAACGCCATCCTGATCAAAGTAAACCAAATAGGATCGCTTACGGAAACCATCGACGCCGTCAACCTTGCAAAGCGCAATTCGTACAAGAGTGTCATGTCGCATCGTTCGGGTGAAACCGAAGACAGCACGATCGCCGATCTTGCCGTGGCCCTGAACACCGGCCAGATCAAAACCGGCTCTGCATCGCGTTCCGACCGAATGGCCAAATACAACCAGCTGCTTCGCATCGAAGAAGAATTGGGCGAAACGGCCTACTTTCCGGGACGGAAGATGTGAAAAGGGGAAATTGGGAAACAAGGGAATAAGGAAATAAGGAGATAAGGAAATAAGGAGATAAGGGAATAGGGGAATAGGGGAATAAGGAAATAAGGAAATAAGGAAATAAGGAAATAAGGGTATAGGAGGGTATATGGGCGCGTGGGGCCCCTTTAGGGGATTAAGGGGCGAGGGAGGGCCACGTGGAAGTGCATCGCAAGGGTTTCGAAGAAAAATGAGTAAAAAGAAATAAGGTGCAGGTACTGTCGCGGTCGCAGTCACAAAGCAGGACGCGACAACTTCAACACATCAACACATCAACGCATCAACACACCCATGAGAAAGATCGACCAGCTACTGGAAGAGTATGGCAATAGCCACAAGGATGAGACGAACAAGACGATCCATTGGGTTTGTGTGCCGCTTATTTTTTTCAGCATCGTCGGCTTGCTCGCGTCGATACCGTCCGGAATTGT
>DASVCT010000280.1:0-4324 GCA_036381475.1 Cyclobacteriaceae bacterium | reverse complement strand
GTTCGTGCGACCGACAAAGTGAATCATCTCCCAAATCTGAAAAAAGATAATCGCCGCCAGGATGATATGATTGAAAAGAAGGCGTTCATCCCCGAAGATGAAGGCAAAAGTGAACGTAGTCGCTGCCAACAACAACACGCGAATAATGACCAGGAGGGAGAAACGGCGCATACGGATGTGTTGATGTGTTGGTGTTAATGTGTTGATGTGGATTCGTACAAATTTAACGCAAGCGTATCTGTTTACAGCGTATTGCGATATTTTCAATATCTCAATCGAAGGACCACTTCAACACATCAGCAGATCAACACGTCAACACATTCATATCCCATGCTTCCTCATTCTCCGATACAACGCCGTCCGTGTCATGCCCAGTACGCGGGCGGTGAGGCTGACGTTACCGTCGTTTTCATCGAGCGACTGAAGGATAAATTGTTTTTCCATTTCCTCCAGCGTGACCGGCTTTTCGGTTCTGGGTGCCTGCCCGGTCGAGCCAAGCAGCAGGTCTGCTGACCGAATCACGTTGCCTTCATTGAGAATCACGGCGCGTTCGATGGTATGCTGCAGCTCTCTGATGTTGCCCGGCCAGTGATATTTCATTAATCGGGTCATTACCGTCTTGTCAATCTTCATTCCGGGCCGTTTGTATTTTTTTCCATACTGGCGGAGGAAGTGGTCCGCCAGTAAGGGAATGTCCTCGCTGCGCTCCCGCAAGGCCGGCATCCGGATCTCTACGGTATTGATCCGGTAAAGGAGATCCTGTCGGAATTTCTTTTCTCCAACCATTTCATGTAGTGGCATGTTGGTGGCGCTGATGAGCCGCACATCGATGGGAATGGATCGATTCGACCCTACCCGTTGCACCGTTCTCTGTTGAAGCACCGTCAACAGTTTCGCCTGCAGCGGCGGCGAAAGATTTCCTATTTCGTCAAGAAAGATCGTACCCCCCGAGGCGATCTCAAATCGTCCCGGTTTGTCTTGTTTCGCATCTGTGAAAGCGCCCTTGACATGACCGAAGAGTTCGCTCTCGAACAGGGTTTCGGCAATAGCGCCGATGTCGACGCTGATAAAAACGTTGTGCCTTCGGTTGGATCTGCGATGCAGCGCCCGCGCCACCAGTTCCTTGCCCGTACCGTTCTCGCCCAGAATCAGCACATCAGCGTCTGTGGCAGCGACACGATCGATCATATCCTGAATGCGCTGTATGGCGGGCGACTGTCCGATAAAATCGCTATAGTTGACGTCAATGTCATTCCGCAATGCGGCCTGCGTCACTCTCAATTGCTCGACCTGCTTTTTCGATCGTCGTAGCTGAAGGGATGCCAGGATCGTCCCCAACAATTTTTGATTCTTCCAGGGTTTGAGGATAAAGTCTGTTGCCCCGTTCTTCATGGCCTTGACCGCAGTGTCAACCTCGCCATACGCCGTGATCAGGATGACGACGGCCTGAGGATCCAGGGTCAAAATTTGATCGAGCCAGTAGAATCCTTCTTCGCCGTCGTTGACGCCTTTTCTGAAATTCATATCCAGCAGGATCACGTCGTATTCCTGTTCGGACAGCAGATGGGGTATCCCCGTGGGATCATTTTCGATGCGTACGGTAGCAAATTGCTGCTTCAGGAACATCCTGGCACTCTCGAGAACGTCACGATCGTCATCTATAATCAGTATTTTCGATTGATCCATTAGCTTCAAAGCTACCAATATGTATCGAAAACATACACTCGTGTGTAATGCTTTTGATACACTGTTGAGGCCGAAACTATGCCATATCTAAATATAATAACCTAACAATCAATGCCATACGGCTATGGCATGCCGTTTGGCTAGTGCATGTATCATGATCCGCAATTATCTGACCGTAGCGTTTCGGAATTTCCTTCGGAACAAAAACTACAGCCTGATCAACATCCTGGGGCTGTCGATCGGGCTTACCGCCTGCATTGTCATTTTTCTGCTCATCTCGTATGAGGTGAAGTTCGACAAGTTCCATAGTCGCTATAGCCACATTTACCGGGTTGTCCGTGACGTTGAGAGTGCATCCGGCATCGAGTATGATGCGGCAACGCCCTACCCGTTTGCCCGTGCGTTTCGCAACGACTTCCCGGACGTACCCCTTATGACGCAGCTGCACTTTCAGTCTGAGGGATTCCTGAAAGTAGGAACCGAAAAATATGAAGTCGACGACGTGCTGTTTGTCGACTCCCTGTTCTTCGATGTATTCGATTTCGAGGTGATTTCCGGTAATCCGAAAGTCGACCTTGGCGAACCCAATAAGGCTTTTCTCACCCAGTCGCTTGCAAAGAAAATTGGCTTGACCACTGGTGGTCGTTTTAGGATGAGCAATAAACTCGACCTGGAAGTCGTGGGCATTGTCAAGGATCCTCCGCCTTCATCGCACATCCAGTTCACGATGGTCATTTCGATGCCCAGCTTTACGTCTGATTTTTTTGGATGGCCGATCGACTCGTGGGGGCTAACCTCATCGGGATTCAGTTATTTGGTTCTGCCTGATGGCGCGACACCCGAAAGCATCGATGAGCGCTTCCCGGCGTTTGTCAATAAGTATTACAACGAATCGGAGCGAGCCAGGCAGACATACAAGCTTCAGCCTCTAAGTGAAATTCATTTCGACACCCGCTATGCCGGTACACCATCCGAAACCGGCAGCATCGGCGTTGCGCAGCTTGTGGTCATGGCCGTTCTGGGCATCTTCATTCTTATCATTGCCTGCATCAATTACATCAACCTGGCGACGGCGCTTGCTGTCAGGAAGTCGCGGGAAATTGGCATCAGGAAAACGCTGGGAGCAAGGCGCAGCCAGCTGGCGACTTATTTTCTCAGCGAAACATTTTTGCTGACGATGGTCGCAATCCTTATTTCACTCGGGCTCACCGAATGGCTTTTGCCGTGGTTGAGGGGTTTTGTGGAAAAGGAAATTTACATGGATCTGTTTTCCAATCCCGCGCTGTTGATCTTTTTGATTTTGTTGATAGGCGTTGCGACCTTGTTCTCGGGCTTTTATCCGGCGGTGATCCTCTCCGGTTTTGATCCGGCAGCCGTACTGAAAAATAAGATTACAATACACGGCGGAGGCTCCTTTGTGCGAAGGCTGCTGGTCGTCCTCCAGTTCTTTATTGCCCAGGTGATGATCATTGGCACCCTTGTGGTCTCCGACCAGATGAATTATTTTATCACGCGGCCACTGGGCTTCAGCCGCGAAGCGGTTGTAAACGTTCCGTTGCCGGCAAACGATAAGAACCTGCTCGACGAGTTAAGAACGCGGTTGCAGTCGAATGCCAACATTCGAGACGTGTCGTTTGCCGTAGGCGCGCCCACGTCTGGAAGCAACATAGGCACGGGCTACTATCTTCCCGAAGAGGGACCCACCTCTTCGCGAAAGGTGGGCATTAAAACAGTGGATTACCATTACCTGGACACATACAAGCTCCATTTGAAAGCCGGCCGGTGGTTTAACGAAAGCGAGGAACGACGTGCCTCCGACACGACGATTGCAGCCAGCGACCGCTTTGTATTTGTCGTGAACGAGGAGGCAGTGCGGGGTCTCGGATTCGCCAGCCCGGAGGAAATCCTGAACAAAAAGATAACTGTCGGCCTTGGCGACATAACCGCTCCTGTCGTTGGCGTTGTGGAAGACTTCAATACGTCTTCCCTTCGCGATCCTATAGGTCCGATTGTCCTGATGATCTATCCTTCGCTGTACTTCAGCGCCGGCATCTCCATGCAGACAGGGAACATGCAGGAGACCATTGACTTCATCCAGAAGGCCTGGACGGAAGTATATCCCGAGTATTATTTCCACTACGAGTTCCTGGATGACCACATCAACGATCTGTACCGCCAGGAAGCACGTCAGCTGGTCTTGTTCAGAGTTTTTGCCGGCATCTCGATCTTCATCGGCTGCCTGGGATTGCTGGGACTCGTTTCCTTCATGGCGAATCAAAAAACGAAGGAAGTCGGTGTACGAAAAGTGTTTGGTGCTTCGGTTTCCAGCATTGTGTTGTTGTTCTCGAAAGAGTTCGTGCGACTGGTGGTCATTTCCTTCATCGTCGCCGCGCCGCTTGCCTGGTATCTTATGAGCCGGTGGCTCGAAAGCTTCGAGTACCACATTGACATTCACTGGTCGGTCTTTGTCGTTGGTCTGATGACCACGCTCATTATCGCGTTGCTTACCGTCAGTTACCGGTCTGTCAAAGCAGGCCTCGCCAACCCGGTGGATACGTTAAGAGCAGAATGATCCGGAATTATCTTACCATAGCGCTTCGAACCATTCGCCGCAGTCTCGGCTTCACGATCGTCAATA
>DASVCT010000279.1:0-8766 GCA_036381475.1 Cyclobacteriaceae bacterium | reverse complement strand
AACATTCAGGTCGATCTGATACTGAGGATAGTTGGTGTGGAAAGAACTCTGTGCGTATTGGATCTCCGGGCGCTGCATGAGCCGGTTAAGGTATTCCTGTGTTACCTGGTCGAGATCAGAAAAGTTTCCACCCATCCGGTCAAGTACCTGGAGCTCGAAACCCGCCGACACGCCGAAGCCCGGCACACTGGGTGGCGCGAAAAACAGAATGTTTGCATCTGTGATGCCGGCTGCTGCCTGAAACATCCGTGCCATAATAGCATCGGCCGACATCGAAGGGTCCTTGCGCTCATTCCAGGGAGCCAGCTTGATGAAACCAAGACCATAGTTGCCACCGGCGCCCGAGAAGAAGCTGAACCCGTTGACCAGCGATGCGCCCACTACGCCGGGTACTTCATTGAGTCGGCGTTGGAGTTCCTGCGTAACTTGTACCGTACGGTCGAGCGAAGCACCGGCAGGCAGCTCGATGTTTGTAAAGATGATTCCGCGGTCCTCGTTGGGAACGAACCCGGTCGGCGTCGACATCCAGGCCCAGTAAATGCCCACGACCGCAAGGATGATTGCGATCGGCGTAATCCATTTGTGCCGGTTCATAAAGCGAAGGCTCCGAACATAACGTTGTGTCGTCGCGTGGAATCCCGTGTTGAAGGCAGTGAAAAACCGTTTCACAAACCCCCTTCGTTCTTTTTCCTCATGCTGCGGTTTCAGGAACAACGCGCTGAGCGCAGGACTTAACGTCAACGCGTTCACTGCGGAAATGCCGATGGCGACAATTAGCGTTACACCGAACTGCTCGTAGAACACACCGGTAGGTCCGGTGATGAACGTCACCGGAATGAAAACCGCAGCCATCACGAGGGTTATGGAGATGATGGCGCCCGTAATTTCCTCCATGGCAGAATGGCTCGCCTCGAGGGCCGACTTCGCTCCCGTCTCCAATTTCGCGTGCACCGCTTCCACGACCACGATCGCGTCGTCCACCACGATACCGATTGCGAGCACAAGCGCGAAGAGCGTCAACAGATTGATCGAGTAACCGAATAGTCCCAGGAAAAAGAACGTACCAATGATGGAAACCGGCACGGCAATCGCCGGAATGAGTGTCGACCGAAAGTCCTGCAGAAAAATAAAGACGACAATGAACACGAGGATGAATGCCTCGACCAGCGTGCCAGCAACCTTCCTTATCGATGCGGTCAGAAATTCGTTTGTATCAAAGTTGATGATGACGCTGAGACCCGGCGGGAAGTTATCGTCGAGTTCGTTCAGCGTAGCGTGTATATTTTCGATGATCTCCTGCGCATTGGAGCCGGGGGTTTGATATACCCCCATGCTGACGCCGGGGAGTCCGTTCGTGTACGAAATGACGCTATATCCTTCCGCGTCGAGCTCGACATCCGCGACATCTTTCAGGCGGAGGTACTGACCGTTACCGATCGCCCGGATTATGATGTTTTCGTATTGTTCTTCAGTCTTGAACCGACCGCCGTATTTGATGACATACTCGAAAGCCTCCGCATTGTTTTGACCCAACGACCCTGCCGCGGCCTCCAGGCTTTGTTCGTTGATGGCGGCCGTAACGTCGGAAGGCATCAGGTTGTATGCTGCAAGTTTTTCGGGCCGGAGCCATATGCGCATCGCATAATTCTTCGCCCCGAACACGTTGACATCACCCACGCCATCGATGCGTTTCAGTGCGGGCAGCACGTTGATGTTGAGATAGTTCTGGATGAAGGTTGCGTCGTAGTTGGGGTTTTCCGACATCACCGTAAAGAACATGAGTGCGCTGGTCTGCTGCTTCTGAGTGACCACGCCCGACTGGGTTACTTCCCTCGGAAGCAACGGCAGCGCCCGTGACACCCGGTTCTGTACGTTGACGGCGGCAATGTCAGGATCGATACCCTGTTTGAAAAACACCTGGATTGTTGCCCCGCCGTTGTTACTGGCGGTAGACGTGATGTAACTCATCCCCTCCACGCCGTTGATCTGTTCTTCCAGTGGTATGATCACGCTTTCAAGAACCGTTTCGGCGTTGGCGCCCGGATAGTTGGCTGCCACCCGCACCGTCGGCGGCGCGATGTCAGGATATTGTGTAACGGGCAGAGTAGCCAGACCGAGAAGGCCAAGGATCAGTACGATTATGGAAACGACAGTGGATAGAACCGGCCGGTCGATGAATTTCTTCAGCATGAAATAGCTCCTTATTTAAATACGGTTTGTAACTCGCTGGCGACGCTGTCAAAAGGTACAAGCTGGGGTTGGATCGGCGTATTGTGACGTAGTTTGGCCACTCCCGATGCTACAATGTGGTCGCCAGGCGACACACCCGACGTTACGATTACGAGGTTATCGATACGGTCGGCCACTTCGAGCGGTGTGGAAACTGCCGTGTCACCTTTGACACGAAACACATACGTGATGCCCTGCTGTTCGAAAGTGGCAGCTTCCGGTACGACCGGTACGTTCTCATATGTCTTTGGGATGAGTATCACACCACTGTTGCCATTGGCGAGCAACCGGTTCGGGTTGGGAAAGATGGCGCGGAATGCCACAGATCCAGTAGAAGGATTGACCTGCCCGGTGACCGTCTCGATCTTTCCCTCTTCACTATAGATCTCACCATTGACCAACCTGATCTGGACGGGCGGAAAATTCGCTATTTTTTCATTGAGCGTTTTTCCCGGTGTCGACTTGATGAAGTCCAGGTACTCGCGCTCGTTCATGGAAAAGAAGGCGTACATCCGCTCTGTGTTTGCAACCGTCGTGAGCGGTATCGGGTCCGCGGCGCTGACGAGCGCCCCCTGACGAAAGTTGATAGCCCCTACATGACCGTCTACCGGGCTGCGGATTGTCGCGTAGTCGATGTTAGCACCTATACTATTATATACTGCTTCCGCCTGGGCAAGCCGGGCCTGGGCGGTTTCAAGCTGCACCTGGCCAACGATTCCTTATTCCACGAGCGGCTTGAGGCGGTTCACCTCGACGCGCGCTGCGTCGACGTTGGCTTTCGCCGCACCGGCATCCTGAATGAGCGTCTGCGTTTCAAGCTTGAACAAGGGCTGACCTTTTCTTACGGTTTGTCCTTCGTCGACCAACACCTGTGTGATATATCCGGCCACCTTGGCACGCACTTCGCTGCTGACAATGCCTTCCAGGCGGGCGGGAAAGGCAGAATGCCCCGTGACGGATTTCACGGGAACCTCAACAACCGGGAAAGGGGCTGGCCCACCAGCTTGTTGCCCCGGTTGATTGCCATTGCATGAAAAAAGGAAAGTGAGTGTTAACAGGAGTCCTGTACGGATCGGTAACTTCATCTGAATTGAATTTTCATGTTGATTTGACGCCGGATTTTCTTGCACGCACGGGTTTTGCTTTTTCGCCTGACGATATTCCCGCCCACACCGCTTCCGCCACGTCGCGCAGATCCGTGGAGGTGATGCGCACTTTGCCGGACAGTTTAAGCTTCGCCGCGGAACTGACGCCGCCAAAGACGAGCATCAGCAACAGTTCAGGTTTGATAACCCGGATTTCGCCGGCGGCAATGCCTTCCTGGAGTAGCCGGAAAAGGGGATTTCTAAACTGTCCCGAAGGCCGTTCTGAATAATAGGGGGAATTCAGGTACTGCTCAAAGAACGGGAGCACGGCCTCGTTCCTGATATAGAATTCGTATAGGCGGTACCAGGTGTTGAGAAAGCGTTGCTTGCGGGTATCGCCGGAAGCGATGGCTTCCGCCGTAACCGTCCGAATGCGATTGCTATTGTAAGCGTACAGTGCGCGGATAAGTTCATCTTTACCGCGGAAATAATGGTAGATGGTTCCCGCTGCGACACCCGCATGGTCGGCGACCAGGCTCATGGTCGTCCCATGAAATCCACGCTCGCGGATCAAGGCCATCGTGCTTTCCAGTATGAGTCGCTTTTTCTCGGGTATACTTTCCACAAAAACAAGTATGGTCTGAAAACGCTAAGGATAGACTGAACGTTCATTCGGTCCGCAAAAATAACACTGCGCAGCAGACCGGCAAGTAATTAAACGAGAAAGGCAACGCAGTGGGTGCGTTATGCAATCGTTTTCAATGTTCGGTCGATTCTTTTTTTCCGGACAACCCGTACAACTTCCAGAAGCACGAGGCACACTACCAAGGTTATAAGGACCCATTGCAACACCGGCCATTCCAACGACGTGGTTTTGAACAAGTCGTGAAGCACAGGCACATATACAATGACGGCTTGTAGTCCGATGGTGAACAACACAACAGCCCACATAACCGGGTTTGAGAACATGCCTCTCCCCACAAGGGGATGGTTCACGGCTCGTACAGAGAGTGCGTTGCCGAGTTGTACGAGACACAGCACCGTGAAGACCGCGGTTTGCTGGACGACGATATCGTAACCCTCTGCCGCTAGTCGGTATTGGGTGTGCAGGGCAGCAGCTGCGAGAATTATCCCGGCAATGATGATGTCGAAAGTCATGCCACCGGCGAACAGGTTCTCACCGGGAGGCCGGGGCGGGCGTTTCATGATGTCTGGCTCCGCGGGTTCAGCGGTAAGGGTAATCCCGGGCAGTCCGTCGGTTACGAGGTTTATCCATAGTATATGTATGGGCAACAGGGGGATCGGCATACCCAGCACGGGAGCAAGGGAGATGGTGAGTATTTCCGCCAGGTTGCACGACAACACATAGAGAATAAACTTCCTGATATTCTCATATATGCGTCGTCCTTCCTTCACGGCCTTAACGATGGTCGCGAAGTTGTCGTCAAGAAGGATCATATCCGATGCCTCTTTGGAGACGTCAGTTCCGGTGATGCCCATAGCCACGCCGATGTCGGCCTGCTTGAGTGACGGCGCGTCGTTGACGCCATCACCGGTCATGGCAACAAACTGGTTGTTTTGTTGCAACGCCTTCACAATCTGCAACTTTTGTTCGGGTGACACCCGTGCATAGACAACGACGTCTTTGACTTTTTGGAGGAACTGATCCCACGTCACCTTTGCAAGATCCTTCCCCGTCCGCGTTTCCAGCGTGTCGTCGCCCATGCCAAGGCGCCGGGCGATGGCTTTTGCCGTCAGCATCTGATCTCCCGTTATCATGACGGTACGGATGCCTGCCGTTTGACATTCGGCGATGGCGTCCATGACGGCCTCGCGGGGCGGGTCGATCATAGCCACCATGCCAAGAAAGTCGAGGTCGCATTCCAGTTCAGGCGTGAGGTTTCCGGGCTTCTCGGAAAATGTGCGGATTGCGAAGAACAACACCCTCAGGCCGTCGGCAGCCCATTCCCGGTTTTTGTTTAACCAGTTCTCCACCTTGTCGTGGTGGCGTTCAGATAGTGCAGCCGCGATCACCGCCGGTGCTCCCTTGACGAAGAGGAGCCATTCCCCGTTGCTTTCGTGCAACGTACTCATCATCATGCGGTCGGAGTCGAACGGTACTTTGCCTTTGAACGGGAATTGCCGGGCCGAACTTTCGTATGACAGTCCCTGACCTTTTGCATAGTTTACCAGGGCCTTTTCTGTTGAATCACCCAGTATTTCGCCGTCCCCTGAAAATCGTACTTCATTGTTCAGCATCATGGCGTGAAGGAGGAGTTCTTCTTTGCCCGGTTCGGCGATGACCTTCTCGACCGTCATGATGCTTTCGGTTAGTGTCCCTGTTTTGTCGGTACAGATGTACGTCACCGAACCGAGCGTTTCGACAGCCGGAAGTCTTCGGATGAGCGCGTTTTGCATTACCATGCGTCGCGCGCCCTGGGCGAGGGCGATGGTGATGACCGCAGGAAGCGCCTCGGGCAATGCAGCTACGGCGAGCGACAACGCGGTAAGGAACATGATGTATATCTCCTCGCCACGCAGGAGTCCGAAGCAGAATACAGCAAGACAGATGAGGATGACGGCTACGGTGAGTTGTTTACTGAATACGGCGAGTCGTTTCTGGAGCGGAGTCTTTTGATCCTCTACATCCATGAGTTGGGCGATCTTACCGATTTCGGTATCCATGCCCGTGGCAACGACGACCGCTTTCGCCGAACCGTTGCTCACGATAGTACCTTTGAAGACCATGTTCTTCTGATCCCCGGGAAGGAGGTCTTCTTCCGGAAGTGCGTCGGTAATTTTGGTAACGGATACGCTCTCGCCCGTGAGGGCGGCTTCTTCTGTCTTCAGCGCATGGGCGCTGAGGAGTCGTGCATCCGCGGGGACAATGTCGCCGGCTTCCAGCAGGACGATGTCGCCGGGTACGAGTTCCGCGGTGTCGATCTTTACCGGGTTGCCGTCGCGGATGGCGGTAGCGGTTTGGGCGGCCATCTTCTGCAGCATGCGCACTGATTCTTCGGCGTTGTATTCCTGTCTGTACCCGATCCATGCGTTGACGACGATGATCGCCAGGATTACCAGCGAATCAGTAGCCTCGCCGACGACCATGGACACGCCCGCTGCCACGATCAGGATGACGATCATAACATCCTTGAACTGACTCAGCAGGATAGCGAACTTGCTTCTTCGCGGCGCTTCGCGGAGGGCGTTTGGTCCGTACTTCTCTTGGAGGGCGGAGACCGTGCCGCTTCGCAGCCCGGAAGGCGACGCATCCAGTTTCTGAAGAACTTCTTCTACGGACAGGCGGTACCATGGGTGCATGGCCCAAGATAGATAAATAAAGTGTTGATGTGCCCGCCTCCGGTACAGGTGGGTGGCACTAGGTAATCGCAATCGGTGATCAGGTAATCGGTGGCGTATCCGCGCGGTGGGTCCCTTTAGGGAGGTAAGGGCGCGCGGTGGGAATGACGGGGACGACGTAATCGGTAATCGGTAATCAGGTAATCGGTGATCGGTTACTCCATCATCTCCTTCCGTGGACTCCTTGGTTGGTACCCCTGAACCAGCCGCAGCGGGGCTGAATGTTTGTAGGCCGGGGCGCAGCCCCGGGGTAATGTCGGAAGATGGGTCGCGCGCCACAGGGAATCTTAATCAGAGTAAATCATTTATTGGCGCGCAACGAGTCGATTGAGGATCGGGGTACGGTGTGGGTGAATAACGAGAAGTAATCGGCGGCGTATCCGCGCGGTGGGTCCCTTTAGGGATGTAAGGGCGTGCGGTGGGAATGACGGGTATGACGTAATCGGTAATCGATAATCAGGTAATCGGTAATCCGGTAATCGGTGATCGGTTACGCCATCATCTCCTTCCGTGAACCCCTTGGTTGGTACCCCTGAACCAGCCCCAGCGGGGCTGAATGTTTGTAGCCCGGGGCGCAGCCCCGGGGTAATGTCGGAAGATGGGTCGCGCGCCACAGGGAATCTTAATCAGAGCAAATCATTTATTGGCGCGCAACGAGTCGATTGAGGATCGGGGTACGGTGTGGGTGAATAACGAGAGGTAATCGGCGGCGTACCCGCGCGGTGGGTCCCTTTAGGGATGTAAGGGCGTGCGGTGGGAATGAGGGGGACGATTATTATAAACAGGTTTGTTGCTTTCTGGAGTTCAGCTTTAAATGGCACGCCATAATCATTTAATCTTATCATGTTATTATCGACTTCATTCAGTAATCGTCCTCCAGTTGGCTATACGTGAGCTCGCTGGACTCCAGGATTCCCAGCGACCTGAGTATCGACCTGATTTCGTCCTCCTTCTCTTTCGAAAACACGATTTCCAAGGCAACATCCATAAAGTCCTCGCCCATTCCCTCGTCAATCACATCTCCAATGCCCCTTTCTTCCAAAGTATCCACCAGCGTATGGCGTAAGTTCAGGTACACGATCGCGGAAGCCTCGCTGAGTTGCGTAGTGATAGTCAATAGCACCTTTCGCCCAAATTTTTCCGTGCTCATGGATCACATCATTAACAGGTGTTCTGTCAAGACATTTCGAAGGTCTTCCCGCAACAAATCCACTTTCGTATCCAGCTTTTTCTGCTTTACCACCTCTGCCAGCAAGTTCATCTTTTCCAGAATAGCGTTCTCAAGGAATTTTTTTCGATCCTCCTCTGCCTTATTATAGAAGTTTTCATTTGTAACGATAATCGGTACACCAATTGACTTCTCACTTTTTCGGTAGTTCTCGATCGGCTTCAGGTATTGAAGCTCCTCTGGCAGCGGATTAAGGTAAAACTGAAACAATATCAATTGCATGTCCTCTCCGTAACGCTCACGTTGCAAACTCTTCATTGGGTCCGAAATGCCCCGCGGACCCCAGATGTACGAGCGAAACAAGCTACCCTGATCCTCAGAAGCTTTTCTTTGATCCTCGGTCGCATTGTAGTACAACGCAGGGCCAGAAACGAAGCAGCCCAGAATACTATTTTCCGCATTCATCATGACTGGATTGTTTAGAAGAAGTACATGTCCTAAGACCGGGCCGGCAATAAGACAGAGCATACGTTACTCATTGACCGTATGGAGCAGAATATCCCAACGTATGGGCTACACAAGATACGAAATCGGTCTGCAATTTGCCATCGAGTCCCGATTTTTGGAACAATCTTCGAATTGCTCCCTGGAACTTGCGATGAAAGGTTATACTCAACCAGGGTCAGGGTATCTCCTTTTATCTCATACTCACCCACCATGTCCTCCTGAAATTCACAGTAGTACTCACGGTACTTTACCTTCGAATCAAACCGGAGGCTGTCGGTACAGAATTCCGTCGGTTTCACCCATACAGAGCCGGAGAGATCATGACCCAACGTCTGCGCCCCGCAATGCGATACAGACGCAAAGCTCAGCAACAACACTACGGATCGACCAGTCATATGCATTCAATAAACCTGTGAA
>DASVCT010000278.1:0-5319 GCA_036381475.1 Cyclobacteriaceae bacterium | reverse complement strand
TCGGACATGTTTTTGAGGTTTAGACGATTAAAAATCTTTGCAAAGAAAGATATTTACCTGAATATTGTCAAACTTTTTTGATTGGGCCCCGGACCGCCGAAACCCCTTCATAGCGCATCAAAAATGAAGAAAAGGAAGCTCGTCATTGAGTATGATTTTGATTTCGATGTGTACGGGATCATTTCGTCGGCTAAGGGCTACCGGCTGGCCTGGGAGCTTAACCAGCATCTCGGTGTGCACCTTGTGAAGGAACCCGACATCACGGTTGGTTTCCGAAAGAACGTTCACATCAGCTTTGCCCATTATTCTTTTGAGACACACGCAAGCACGCTCAAGCTACTTCGTAACAAACCGGCCGACGGTCAGGGACGATTTTTTCTCGCACCGGAGTTCCCGCATTTCGACTTCATCGTACTGTCGCGCTTTCACGATGGCGACAGCATACTGGAACATCTCAAACAAATTCCTTCCGTAGAACTGGTGGCCTCGGTTGCAAGGGAGGAATTAAAGTCGAAAAGCAATTTTGTGTTCTGAAGATGTTTACCGTCATTTACACGTTTTTCTAGCCTTAAGCCTGGAGTTCACATATGCCTGAGAGGATTTCATTCAACAAGACCAAAATAGTGGCGACTGTAGGGCCTGCATCCAACTCCAAAGAGATGCTGCGTGCCCTCATCAAGGAAGGTGTGGATGTGTTCCGGTTGAATTTTTCACACGGCACGCATGAGGACCACAAGAAAGTAATAGACTACGTACGGGAACTTAACGACGAACTCGGAACGGCCATATCCCTGCTGCAGGACCTCCAGGGTCCGAAGATCAGAGTTCAGGAAGTTGAACCCGGTACCGTCCTCGAACGAAACCAATCACTTATCATCACCACCCGTCAGCTCGTAGGTAACCATGAAATCGTAAGCACATCGTACACCGACCTGCCCCGCGATGTTAGGGTGGGCGATCTTGTACTCGTGGATGACGGCAAGATCGAACTGAAGGTTACCGAGATACGCGATGAGGAAATTGTAACGGAGGTCGTACACGGAGGACCACTTAAATCACGCAAGGGTATCAACCTCCCCTTCACGAAGGTCTCCGCACCCTCGCTTACGCAAAAGGATCTCACCGATCTGGAGTTTGGAATAAAAAACGATGTCGACTGGATTGCGCTGTCGTTCGTTCGAAAAGCGTCCGACATCCAGGGCCTGCGCGAGATCCTGGTACGGAACAACTCGAAAGCGCAGATCATCGCCAAGATCGAAAAGCCGGAAGCGCTGAGCAACATCGACGAAATCATCGCACTCACTGACGCCGTCATGGTAGCCCGCGGCGACCTGGGCGTAGAAATATGGCTGGAAGAAGTTCCGATGGTGCAAAAGATGATCATCGAGAAGTGTAACGCTGCCGGCAAACCCGTCATCGTCGCAACCCAGATGATGGAAAGCATGATCGAAAACCCGCGGCCTACACGCGCGGAAACGAATGACGTCGCCAACTCCGTAATGGACGGCGCCGATGCGCTCATGCTTTCGGCGGAAACCGCCGCCGGGAAATATCCCATCGAGGTGATCCGAAGCATGGTACGAACCATCGTATCCGTGGAAAAAAATCCGTCGATCTATTATCACTTTCACAATCCTGATCCCGAGTCAAATGTCTATATCAACGACTGCGTGGTGCTCGCGGCTTGTAAGCTGGCAAAGGAAGTGGGCGCGAAGGCGATAGTAGGCATGACGGCAACAGGATACACCGCGCTCAAGTCATCGTCGCACCGTCCCAATGTCAATATCTTCGTGTTCACGGCAAACCGCAAGCTGCTCACAAGCATCAACCTGGTATGGGGTTCCAGCGCGTACTACTACGATAAGACGAACTCCACGGACGAAACCATCGCGGATGTCGAAGAAATTCTAAAAAGAGACGGACACGTGGTTCCCGGTGACGTTTTCGTCGTGCTGGCCAGCATGCCGATCCGGGAAAAGCAACGCACGAATACCATTAAGATCAATATCGTTAAATAGTAAGGAATCCTTACGCCAGGGGAGTGGCAAGGATTACTTCCTCGCGGTCGACATGAACCGTTCCGGGAGGATCTCCCTTTTTCTTTCGCACATACTTTCTTGGAACATAGATCACGGGACAAAGACTTTCATTTCGTCGCTTCGAATGGAAAGCTGCCAACTGTGCCGCCCGTTCGATCACCGGCCGCGGAAATTTCTTTCCCGACTGATGTTTCACGATTACGTGCGATCCCGGCACATCCCGGGCATGCAACCACAGATCGTCCTTGGCTGTATACTGTTGCAGCAGCTTGTCATTGGCCTCTGCGTTGCGCCCTACCCAAATCCTAAAACCCATGTGCTCATATTCCCGGTAGGGAGTGGTCGGTTCGCCGCGACGTTCGAATGCAACCGTGCCAACACCCAGGATGTTTAATTCATCCAGCGTTGCTGCCTCTTCAACTTGCCGTATTAGAGCGCGTGTTGCCTCGTACTGACTTTCCTTTTCCTGTATCATCCGCTCAAGGTGGATGATTTCGCGTTCAGTGTTCCGGGCCTTTGCATAGTATGCTTCTGCATTGCGTTGTGGCGATCGGTCGGTCTTCAATCTGATCTCTACCTGTGTTTCACCGTCAAAGGCCGGTAGCTGTACTGTTTTGTCACCGGGTTTTATGCTTCCCAGGTGGGCCATAATCAGATCGGCCCAAAGGCGGTACCTGCTTCCGGCCTTCAGCTCTGCGAGCCGGGTGCGATGGGAATCCAGCCACGCCAAAGTCTTGCGACTTCGGTGCTGCAATAAAGAAAGGAGTCGCTTTCGTTCACGCGTCAGCGCGATGGCCTTCATGAAACGGCGATAAAACGCGTCGACGGCTTCGATAGGATCGGCGTACGCTTCAGTCACGTCACCAAATGCAATAAGAGAGAAGGTCGGTTTGCCGTCAAGATGGAGAATGTAAAATGAGGCCAGCTCCAATTCGTCGCGCAAGGCAGTCAGCCGCTTCCATTGCATCTCAGGTTCGAGTGTTGCAAATCCTTCCGACTCAAGAAAGGACCACACTACTTTTCCAAGGGTGAAGTAGGTTTCCTTTAGCCGTGTGCGATTTTCCAGGAAGTGGGAGTAACTCCAGTCGATGGTCCGGTCGAGGTTCTCCAGGTTGGTTCTTACCTGTTTACGAAAGGTGTCTTCCAAAACGCCATCCCGAATGAGGAGCACGTTGGCCCGGGTGCCATGCATACGGAACAACAATTCCACGCCCGACTCAAATACCAGTCGGAACGATCGCTCATTGAGATGTTGGTGAACGCTGGTGCAATGAAGTCCTGACAACGGCGTGAATAGCTCGATCGTGTTTTTCCGGGCGCGGCGGAAATTCTTGGGGAAGCTCAGGCACGAGAAATCCGGTCCGACGTACGCGCGAAGAAAAAACTCGCCCTGATTTGTAGAAAAGGCCAGTACGAGTTCGTCACGGTTCTGGCTAAAGCATTCCACCGCCTGCGCACCGACAAGGCGCTCGCCGAGTGCGGACGACAAGCGACGCAAGAAATAGAAGTTGTTATGCACGCTGCGAAGATAGCGGAATGCGCAGGATTAGCAGTTGCAGGTCACCTTCAGACCGTCAAAGGCGAGTTCGATACCCTCGGGCAGCGTGACCTGCGAAT
This sequence comes from Cyclobacteriaceae bacterium, assembly GCA_036381475.1. Lineage (GTDB taxonomy): Bacteria > Bacteroidota > Bacteroidia > Cytophagales > Cyclobacteriaceae > ZC4RG29. The sequence goes on along the minus strand of DASVCT010000278.1, from coordinate 1,663 downwards.
GGCGCCCCAACTTGTGGCTGATGTGGGTGAAATAGGTTTTCGCAGGACGTATGCGGTTCACCTGTTCGATCGCTTGTTCCAGGTTGAAGTGCGAAATGTGCGGCTCCAGCTGAAGGGCATTGAGTACAAGCACCTCGGTATTTTTCATGCGTTCTACCGTCGCGTCCGGGATGTGGTTCGCATCCGTGATGTAGCTGAAATTGCCGATGCGGAATCCATGTACAGGAACGTTCAGATGCATCACCGGAAGTGGTACAATGGCGACGCCGTTTATCGTGAAAGGATCGTCGCTGATCTCCTTCAACGTGATTTGAGGGATGCCGGGGTACCGGACTTCCTGAAACGCATAGGCATACTCGACCTTGAGTTGTGAAAGCACTGCCTGCCGGCCATAGACGGGCATGTCAGACTTCTGCAGAAAATTGTAAGCCCGGACATCATCAAGACCGGCTGTGTGGTCCCGGTGGGCGTGGGTAAAAATGATCGCGTCGACACGCGGAATCCGTTCACGCAACATTTGCTGCCTGAAGTCCGGACCGGTGTCGATAACGAACGATTGTCCCTTCACATCGACATGAACCGAGCTCCGCAGTCTCTTGTCACGATAGTCGAGCGAACGGCACACGGCGCAGTCGCATCCGATTACGGGGACTCCCTGTGACGTGCCGGTTCCCAGAAATGTGACGGTCAAGCCTTGATTTCCGTTTGTAGCAGTTGCGAATAGAGCGCCTGGCTTTTTTCTGAAAACCGGGCCGTGTTGAGCGGAACGCTTCTCAGGATTTCCAGAAGGGCGTTGATTTTTCCTTCTGTAGTGTAAAACTTGTTAACGATTATAATTTTCTGATCCTTGAGTACGCAATAGCCTGATTTGAAATTACCCTTTTCATAACGCAGGATGTAGTCCGACTCCGCAACAATGTCTTCCAGTTTTGCGAGAAAGGTAGTGGTGTATTTGATCATGATACGCTGTTCTGAATGGGCGAAGTTAAGACTAATTTGGAGAACGGGCATGCCCGCGTCCGGCCCGTGTCAATTTTTTCGGCCTTCGCGGTAAATCGTATTTTTGGACCGGAGTGACTGACTCATGACGCTAATCGTGGTGGCCGGCCCGACGGCCGTAGGCAAGACCCGCGTGGCGATTTCGCTGGCGGAACGGCTCGGCACCGAGATTGTCTCGGCTGACGCACGCCAGGTATTCCGGGAGATGCGCATCGGCACCGCGCAGCCGACGCCCGAAGAGCAGGCGCGTGTTCGACACCACCTGGTGGGGACGCGTTCTATTCAAGAGCCGTACAGCGCCGCAACCTATGGTGCCGAAGCGCTTGCCATACTTAACGACCTCTTTGCACGACACGAGTACGTCATTCTGTGCGGGGGATCGGGATTGTATATCAAAGCGGTGCTCGAAGGATTTGACGAGATACCCGATGTCGACCCGGCGATACGGGAAAGCCTCAACCTTGAATACAAGGAAAAGGGACTTTCATGGCTCCAGCAAAAAATGCGCGATCTTGACCCCGAATATTATGCCGTCATGGAACAACAAAATCCGCAGCGGATACTCAGGGCGCTGGAAGTACGCGTTGGCACCGGCAGATCGATCGCCAGCGTCCGAACTCAGCGCTTGAGCGCGCCGCCCTTCCCCGTGATCAAGATCGGCATC
>DASVCT010000277.1:0-19511 GCA_036381475.1 Cyclobacteriaceae bacterium | reverse complement strand
CAGGGTAAGGATAAACTTATCGACTTCCCCGCCGAGGCCGATCTGCCTTAGCCTGTCCTCCACTTTTTTTACATCCGGAGGAAAGGGAATCTTGATTTCGGGATTCCCGAAGTAGCCATCCGTCTGGGAAACCAGGTCAGCGCCCAACGACACCCCTTTTACCAGGGCTTCCTTAAGTCCTTCGGCGACCTCGGCCGAGGTAAGCGACTCCTGCCCGAGCGCCTTATTGACGTCGCCAATGGCCTGGTTGATTTGAGCCGTTGTGCAGGAACCAAGCACAACAGTCAGCAGCAGGAATGTTTTTTTCATGCGGATTTGTTATTGTGTTGAAAAGGTATGAATCTTATCCCTGTCAGTAAACGTCAAAACCGGCATTTGCGGTATTTTTCGGCCACTGTCATTCCCGGAAGGGTAATTCGCGTGATTTGTTTCCATGGCAATCGTTAAAGCAGAGATACTGGCGATCGGCGACGAGTTGTTGTACGGCCAGACGTTAGACACCAATTCACATTACATCAGCGCCGAGATGGACAAGATTGGAGTCCGGGTAGTTCGGCGCACGACCGTGGGCGACAACGAAGGGGATATCCTTAAAGCCTTTGCCGAAGCAGAATCACGCGCAGACATCATTCTCATTACCGGCGGTTTGGGTCCCACCAGCGACGACCTTACCAAGCCGTGCCTGGCCAAATATTTTGATTGTGCCATCAGGATCCACGAAGAAGCATTGAGAGAAGTGGAGGAATTTTTCAGAAAAAGAGGACGCGCACTGACCGAAATCAATCGCCAACAGGCCGCATTGCCCGAGTGCTGCGAGAAAATTACCAATCCATACGGAACGGCGCCCGGGATGTGGTTCGACCGCAATGAAAAAATATTCGTTTCCATGCCGGGCGTACCCCACGAGATGGTCCACATGATGCAGGACCAGGTGATCCCAAGGCTTCTCCGGCGTTTCAAGATGCCGGTGATCCTCCACCAAATGATTCGTACAGCCGGCATCGGAGAGTCTTTTCTCGCAGAAAAAATTGCACCGTGGGAGCAAAGCCTTCCGCCTCACATACGGCTGGCCTATCTGCCCGGGGAAGGTGGCGTGAAGTTGAGGCTTACTGCATTCGGAGACAATCCGGAAAAGATTCATGAGGAGTTTAAAGCCCTTTGCGAGTCGATTCTGCCGCTGGCAGGCCAATACATATTCGGGTTCACGGATGAACCATTGGAGGTCGTAATTGGCAAACTGTTGATGGAAAAGGGCCTTACGCTGGCTGCCGCTGAAAGTTGCACCGGCGGACATGTATCCCACATGATCACCTCGGTTCCAGGATCATCTTCTTATTTTATCGGCAGTGTAACCGCATATGCGAACGAAGTCAAGATCAATGCTTTGGGAGTAAATCCCGATACCCTCGCGCAATACGGGGCAGTCAGCGAACAAACCGTGGCAGAAATGGCTTCGGGGGTGAGGCATCGATTTGGCACCGACCTGGGTGTTGCCACCAGCGGTGTTGCCGGTCCCGGTGGAGGAACTCCTGAGAAACCTGTGGGCACAATATGGATTGCCTGCGCGGATCGCGACGGTGTTGAGACGCGAAAACTCCAATTCGGCAAAGATCGCCTGACAAACATCAGGCTGACGACCACCGCCGTCCTGAACATGGTACGGCTCCGCATACAAAAATAAGGCGCACGACCATCGTCGTGCGCCCGTTTCCCCCTACTTGCTATCGGATTTCGTCGCAACAAGCTGAGCCTGCGCCGCTGCGAGGCGTGCAACAGGTACTCTCGGTGAAGAGCATGAGACGTAATTCAGCCCGAGCTTGTGACAGAAACGAATAGATGCAGGGTGGCCGCCATGTTCACCACAGATACCTACCTTAAGATCAGGTTTTGCCTGCCTTCCCTCAGTAACCGCTAGTTTCATCAGGCGTCCTACGCCCGTTTCGTCAAGCGCTTCAAACGGATTTTCTTTCAGCAAGCCACTCTGTATGTATTGAGGCAGGAACTTATTCTCGGCGTCTTCGCGCGAAAAACTGAACGTTGCCTGCGTGAGGTCGTTCGTTCCGAAGGAAAAGAAGTCGGCTACCTGTGCCAGCTTGTCGGCCGTCAGGCACGCCCTCACAACCTCAACCATAGTACCGAACTTGAAGGTAAGTTGGAGTTTTCTCCTCCTTTCGATTTCCGCCCGCACTTCTTCAACCAGTTCCTTCACACGGCTGATTTCCTCCGCGCTACAGACCTGAGGCACCATGATTTCAGGGTTGACTGCAGCGCCGGACTCGATGCAGTCGGCGGTTGCCTCCAGGATGGCAGCGATCTGCATCCGGTAAATTTCAGGGAACGTAAGGCCGAGTCTCACCCCTCGGTGTCCGAGCATTGGGTTGACCTCATGAAGTTCCTTCACCTTCCGAAGCATTTGCTCCTTCTTTTCGATGGCCTGTTCCACAAGCTGCACGCCATCGGCCGTAAACGGTGCAGGTGATTTTTCAGCGATCCCAAGGTCAGCGTTGAGCATTCTCAGGCTACTAAAAAGATTGGCAACGCCGCTGACCGTCTCGCGCAGGTGGTGAAGGTGCGAGAGTTCCTGAGTCAGCGCCTCGCTCGTGGGAAGAAATTCGTGAATTGGCGGATCGAGTAGCCGGATGGTTACCGGGCGTGATCCCATGGCCTTAAGAATGTCGCGAAAGTCATTCTTCTGCATTTCCTTCAGGCGCTCGAGAGCGGCGGCACGATCCTCCGCAGTGGGGGCCAGGATCATTTCAAGCACGACGGGCAGGCGGTCGACAGCGTTAAACATACGCTCGGTTCGACACAGGCCGATACCTTTCGCTCCATAACTCAGCGCCTTTGCTGCGGCGTCGGGAGTATCTGCGTTGGCCATCACGTCGAGCGACGCAACATCATCCGCCCAGGTGAGCAGCGTGTAAAGTTCGTTCGAGAATTCCGGTTCGACCGTCGCGATCACGCCGGGATAAACATCACCCGAACCGCCGTCAATTGTGATGTAGTCACCTTCGCGAATGGTCTTCTCGCCGATCCGGGCCGTACGAAGGTTCACATCGACGCGAATTCCTTCCGCCCCTGCCACACAGGGTTTACCGATGCTTCGCGCGACCACGGCGGCGTGCGATGTTTTTCCGCCCCTGCTGGTAAGCACACCCTGGGAGGCGAAAAACCCGTGGATATCTTCGGGCTTGGTTTCCTCGCGCACGAGGATCACCTTCTCCCCTGCGCGTCCAAGCAATTCGGCACGGTCGGCATCGAATACGGCGTGACCCGAGGCCGCACCGGGCGAGGCGGGAAGTCCCTTTGCGATGGGTTGTACGTCATTGTTGGGATCGAGCCTCGGGTGAAGCAGTTGTTCGAGAAGTTCAGGCTTGATGCGCATGAGTGCTTCTTCCTTTGTGATCAATTTTTCGGCAGCCATTTCCACGGACGTGCGTACCATCGCGGTGGTGTTCATCTTTCCGTTGCGCGTCTGCAGGCAGTAGAGAACGCCGTGTTCAATGGTGTACTCGAAGTCCTGAACCTCGCGATAGTGCTGCTCCAGCTTTGCACGCAACTTTTGCAGCTGGGCGTACTGTTCCGGCATTTCCTCAGCGAGTTCGCTTACCGGTTTCGGAGTGCGAATGCCGGCCACGACGTCTTCACCCTGCGCGTTGGTGAGGTATTCACCGAACATCACGTTTTCTCCCGTGCCCGGGTCGCGTGTGAAGCCCACACCCGTCGCTGAGTCGTTGCCCATGTTGCCAAATACCATCGTCACGACGTTGACTGCTGTACCATTTGCCATGTCGGGAGTAATCTTGAACTCGCGCCGGTAGTCGACAGCACGTTTTCCCATCCACGAGTTGAACACTGCCTTGATGGCGATCTCGAGTTGTTCATAGGCGTCTTCCGGGAATGGTCTGCCCAGCGTTTCCTGCACGACGGCGAGGAAACGCTCACTGACTTCCTTCAGATCTTCAGCAGTGAGTCCTATGTCAGCCTTAACCCCTGCCCTTTGCTTTACTTCTTCAAAGTGTTTGTCGAACGCTTCATCGGGTACACCCAGTGCCACCTTTCCGAAGAGTTGAATAAATCGCCTGTAGGCATCATACCCGAATCGTTCGTTACCACTTCGCCGTATTAGTCCCTTCAGGGTGTCGCCGTTAAGACCGAGGTTCAGGATCGTGTCCATCATGCCTGGCATCGACATTGCCGATCCGGAGCGGACGGAAACCAGTAGCGGATTTTCCGCATCGCCGAATCGTTTGCCACTCGCCTGTTCCACGCGGCGGATATGTTCGCGCACTTCATCCATTAATCCATCCGGAAGATTCCGGTTTGGTGATGCCAGGTATTCAAGGCAAGCCTCTGTAGTAATCACGAAGCCCGGCGGAACGTTCAATCCGATTTGCGTCATCTCACAGAGATTCGCGCCTTTGCCACCCAACAGTTTCTTGTTCTTACCATCGCCTTCGGCGAAGTCGTATACATACTTTACATTCTTATCGAAGGATTTTCTTCCAGTCTTCTGAAGCGAATCCACTTGCATTGTTTCATTCATGGCGGGCGTTGTTTGATGTCGGATCAAGGTATTCATCATCCCCGTATGTCTGAATGACGTTGGTCAAGGACAAATTCTGATTGAAATCAGGATACGTACTGCAACCCTGATCGTTTTAGCGACAAAAAGTAGACTTTGTTCTACGCTGAAATACTGATAACTTGCACCATGGTTCAAAACCCGTTTTCAAGATGGCGCAAGTAGAACTGATCATGCCCAAAATGGGCGAGAGTATAATGGAGGCCACCGTACTCACATGGCTGAAGAAACCCGGCGACAGGATCGAACAAGACGAGTCTCTGCTCGAGGTTGCCACGGATAAGGTTGACACGGAAATCCCTTCCGTGCATGCCGGTGTTTTGAAAGAGATCCTTGCGCGGGAAGGTGAAACCGTAAAGGTGGGAGCGCCGATTGCCATCATCGAAGCCACCGTTCCCGAAAGCGGGTCAGAGGAAAAGGTATTGGAACCGGTTGAATCGGTACCCCAACCCCGCGAAGAGATCAATACAGAAACGGCAGACAATGGGGTACGGAACCCCACCACTTCCGGCCGTTTCTATTCCCCCCTCGTACGCAACATTGCGCGGCAGGAGAACATCCCGATATCCGAACTTGATACACTTAATGGATCCGGTGCAGAAGGACGCGTTACGAAGAAAGACCTGCTCGAATATATCTCCAACCGAAAAAGCGGAACCGTGGATACCGGCGCGATCGCCGCGCCTCCGGTTTCCCTGAACGGCGGGGATGAAATCATTGAAATGGATCGCATGCGCAAGATGATCGCCGAAAGAATGGTGACCTCGAAGCGCATTGCACCTCACGTAACTTCCTTCGTTGAGGCGGACGTTACACCGTTGGTGCTGTGGAGAAATAAGGTCAAAGGCGAGTTTCACAAACGCGAAGGTGAAGTCCTTACCTACACGCCGATGTTTATCGAGGCAGTTGTGCTGGCTATCAAGGACTATCCGATGATCAACATATCCGTAGACGGCGACAAGATCATCAAGAGAAAAGCGATCAACATAGGAATGGCCGTTGCCCTTCCCGACGGTAACCTGATCGTTCCGGTTATTCATAATGCCGATCAGTATAACCTCAAAGGACTGATCCATAAAGTGAACGATCTGGCAAAACGCGCGCGCGACAATAAGCTTAAACCCGACGAACTTGTCGGCGGCACGTTCACCATTTCCAATGTCGGCTCTTTTGGCAGTGTGATGGGAACGCCGATCATTGTACAGCCCCAGGTCGGGATCATTGCCCTGGGCTCGATACAAAAGAAACCCGCCGTAATTGAAACACCCAACGGTGACGCGATTGGAATACGCCATAAGATGTTTTTATCGCATTCCTATGATCACCGTGTCATCGACGGTGCTCTCGGTGGCATGATGGTACGGCGTGTTGCCGACTACCTTGAAAACTTTGATACGAGCCGGGTCATCTGAAAACCCGACCGATATCTGCATAACTCCGCCCTGTATCCACCCCGGGGCTGGCACGATGGAATTGTTGCTGAAGAAGAACCAGACACATCAGATATAGCTATATGAAATTTGGAACCAAGGCAGTTCATGCTGGCGTAAGGCCAGACCCTACTACCGGGGCGATCATGACGCCAGTATATCAGACATCAACGTACGTACAGGAGTCCCCCGCTAAACACAAGGGCTATGCTTATGCGCGGGGTGCCAACCCCACCCGGGATGCCCTGCAGGAAAGCATCGCGGCGCTGGAAGGCGGCACGTTCGGTCTTTGCTTTTCTTCGGGCATGGGCGCCACTGACGCCGTGATCCGATTACTCTCGCCAGGCGACGAGGTGATCACGAGCAACGACCTTTATGGGGGAACCTATCGCATGTTCAGACGAGTCTATGAACGGTTCGGAATAAAATTTCATTTTCTCGACCTGACGCACCCCGAAAACATCACACCGTATATCAACGAGAAAACAAAATTGCTGTGGCTGGAAACTCCAACGAATCCGTTGATGAATATCGTCGATATCGCGGCTTGCGTTGAGATCGCGAAAGAGTATGGCTCGCGCGTTGCGGTCGACAATACCTTCGCTTCCCCCTGGCTGCAGAATCCGTTGAGTCTTGGCGCCGACATCGTCATGCATTCCGTCACCAAGTATCTCGGTGGTCACTCCGATGTCATCATGGGTGCCCTCGTAACCAACGATGAAGCACTTAACCGCGACCTGGCATTTATTCTCAACAGTTGTGGTGCCGTTCCGGGTCCGCAGGATTGCTTTCTTGTGCTCCGGGGGATCAAGACGCTGCATCTGAGAATGGAACGTCACTGTGCGAACGGAAGGGAGGTTGCACAATTCCTGAGACAGCATCCAAAAGTCGGAAAGGTATACTGGCCCGGCTTCGAGGATCATCCCAACCACGAAGTGGCACGGAGGCAGATGCGGGATTTCGGTGGGATGATCTCGTTCACGATCAAAGGTGACGACCAGGAAAAAGCCATCAAACTCATGGAAAGCGTGCAACTGTTTTCGCTTGCCGAATCACTCGGAGGCGTGGAGTCGCTCATAAACCATCCGGCTTCGATGACGCATGCAAGTGTTCCCCGGGAAGATCGGCTTAAGAGCGGACTTGTCGACTCGCTAATTCGACTGAGTATCGGAATCGAAGACGTCGAAGACTTGCTGGCCGATCTTGAACAGGCATTCGAAAAAATATGACAGGCCCGCGAAACGCAGGCCTGTCAACCCAACTACAGACTACCTGAACCGTTTGTCTTTTCGGTTGATCAGGTTAAGCATAATGTCCTTAACCCACTCATGCGGGCAAAGGCGCATCAATTGCGATCAAGACGGTTGTGTTTTGCCCTCCGAATATTCCGGCTGGCGCGATCTTGTTTCCGCTCGACTATTGCCTTTTCTCTTGGCGTCACCTGACCATCGGCCTTGGCGCGGCGTTCCGTCCTGCGGATGTGACGCTGCTGTCGCTTGAGGGCCGCGCGTTCACCCCTTGTTAGTTCACCACTGGCTGTTCCTTGCGCGATCCGAACGTGTTGCGCGGTTTCACGTGTGTCGGCCCGTGGCGTTTCCTGTGCGATTGCTGCGGCCGTGCCCATAATTAACAGGAGGGCCATAAGAATGTGCTTTTTCATCTTCTTCAAAAAAGGTTTAAGAATCAATTAAAAGAGACGTTTTTCATCAGAATTGCATGTTTGACCCGGGCGGCGGGTCAAGGTTTAACCGTGGACAAAAAAATGCGGAAAAACCGTGTTTTCGGGCGTTATATGGAGGCTGCGTGCTGTTTCTGCGGGAAAGTAATAATGAATTCACTACCCTGTTTCAATTGCGAATGGAGGGTGATTTCCCCTTCCAGGCGATCGACCAGCGTCTTCACGATGGCGAGTCCAAGGCCATTGGAACTTTCACCGCCTGTAGGTCTCGCACTGAGCTTGGTGAACTTCTGAAAAAGCTTTCGTTTGTCATCCTCCGAGAAACCGGGGCCGTTGTCCTTCACGCGTATCTGGAATTTTCCTCCCGAAACATTCGCTGAAACACTCACTATCGAATCGTTCGCGGAAAACTTGATCGCATTGGACACGAGGTTGTCCACGATCCTGGCCAGGTAGTCCGCGTCCGTGTAAACGGTATGGTCCGACGTGGAGACGTCTATGCGTATGCCCTTCTGGGCTGCCGCATGCCGCAACGACTCCATTTTTTCATCCAGGAATTCTTTCAGTTTTACGCCGGAATATTCAGGAAGGACATTCTCCTCGAGCATATTGACATCCAAAAGATCTTTGATAAGGTCCAGCCCGGCGCGGGTTGCACTCCTGATCATCTCAACGTAGGTCTTTTGCTCCTCAGGATCTGTGCCCTCCATTTGCATCAAATCGGTCAGGCCGCTAATGCGATTCAATGGCGACTTCAAGTCGTGCGCCACAATGCTCATGAGCGTGTCTTTCTCATGATTCAACTCCGAAAGCTGCATGTTCCTCCTCGAAAGACTCTCATTCTGACGGATAATCTCTTCCCGCTGCAACTGAATCTCAGCGTTCTTGGCTGCCAGTTTGTAATTGATCATCCTCCGCTTGCGGCCATTGAACCAGAGAATAGCGGACAGAACGCTGACGAATGCGATGACAATCACCAGCATGATGTTCTGCAGTCGTTGCTTGTGCAAGGTAGCCTCAGCGGCTTCATGCGACGCTATCAGCAGTTGGCGTTCCTTTTCTCTTTTTTCGATTTCCAACTGAAACTGCAAGCGCTCGATTTGACGCGTAAGGTCAACGTTCTGCAGCGACTCCTTCAGGATAAGATAGCGGTTCGAATGTTCAATACTCGCCTGTTTCCGGCCCAGTCTGTTGTAGAGTTCACTGAGATAGTAGTGCGCATCGCGCTGCAACATCATATTGCCAGTTCCCTCCTGCCCGTCCACCACTTTTTTCAGATATGCTGCTGCCTCGGAGTAGTTGCCGCGTTGATAATGAAGTCGACCCAGGAGCAAATGGGTCCGCGGAAAAAGACGCTGATTGTCAGTCTCACGAACGATTCGCAACGCCGCGTTAGCCGCAGCCGTGGCCGCCTCATCGTCTTGCCCGTTCAGAAGGTATTCCGCAAGAGCCAGGTTAATTTCTGCCTGGCTGATCCGGTCGTCAATGGATTGTGCGATGGAATCCGCTTCCGTCAGCGCGCGGATCGCACTCGCCGTATCTTTAATCGCCTCATAAACGAGACCGAGTTCCATAAGCGCCGACAACATGCCGCGCGGCGAGCCAATAGCCTTTCTCAGCTCATACGCTTTCAGCGACATGCCGAGGGCTTTCTCCATGTCGTTTTGCGATTTGTACAGGTTGGCGAGGCTGCGGGCGACATAGGATTGCCCGACGACATCGCCCGTAGCCGCGAAAATGGTTTCGGCACGAATGAAGTTGTTATAGGCCCGGGCCATATCGCCCTGATCAAAAAAAAGGCGCCCGAAGTTGTTGTAGCCAAATCCAAGCTGCACTGAGTCGCCCTGAAGATCGGCCAGTTCAATAGCCCGCGTGTGGTAATCGAACGACGCCTCGTAATCACCTTTGTAACCCATGGCCAGCCCGATAAAGCTCAGCGGCTTGGAAAGGCCTTTGGTCAGGCCCAGTTCTTCCCCCAGTGCAAAAGCCATTTCACAGTAATAGATCGTACTGTCCGGATAAGAAAGTCGGTATTCAAAACCCAGGTCATTAAGCAGGTCAAACCGTGCTATCCCTTGGGAAGCCCGAAGGGAAGCTTTCAGACTATCAATCCTGGAAACGTTCCGTGCCTGCACAATGGCAGGCAGCACAAAAAAAAGGGAAAGACCTACTATCCGGTTCACGTGGCTCTGATTGAAATGCGATCCGGTCTTTGTCGCCAATATACATAAAAGGGCGTCGCCTTTTTGAAGATTTTTATCGGCTGGCCAGCCGGTTTTCAGGACCCCGGTTCGATGTAGTCCAGGTCGTTGTTGAAGGTTTCGGTCAGCAGGCTTAAGGCGCCGAGAGCCACCGCGATGGTGCCGATACCGACCACGAGGGCACCGTGCAGGATTCCCCATTGGTCCTTTGCGGCGACAAAAAAGAAATTAAGGGCGGGAAGGGTGCCACGAATAAAATTGGGCACCGTTGTAGTTACGGTCGCCCGCAAATTAGTACCGAACTGCTCCGCTGCGATGGTGACAAAAAGCGCCCAATAGCCGACAGAAAATCCAAGCAAGATGCACATCAGGTAGAGGAATTCAGCGGATCGCACCGGGGCATAGACGTACAGTATGACTTGCAACCCGGTGAGCAAAATAAACAGCCGCACAACCCGTTTTCGGCTTTTCATCCACTGGCTGATGAGTCCGCTGGACATGTCCCCGAATGCCAGTCCGACGTAGCTGAACATGACAGCCTTGCCGGCCACAATAGGTTCAGCGATCCCGAGCGCTTTGCCAAACTCGGGCGACAGGATAATGAGGATACCCACCACATACCATGTGGGTGTGCCGATCAGAATGCACCCCAGGTATCTCTTTAGCCGTTTCCCGCTGGTAAAAATCAAAAGAAAATTGCCACGGCTGGCAGCAGTCTGTTTGACCCTGGCGAATAGCCCCGACTCAAACGCCCCGATCCTCATAATGAGCAGTAGAATACCGAGTCCTCCCCCAATAAAATAGGCGACCCGCCAGTCGAAGGCCTCTGCAATGAAGTATGCAAGTACGGCGCCGAACATACCGACGGTAGCCACGAGGGCCGTGCCGTATCCCCTGATTTCCTTGGGAAGTATTTCTGCCACCAGCGTGATACCCGCCCCCAGTTCACCGGCCAGACCTACGCCTGCAAGGAAGCGAATCACAGCATAGTGGTCGACGTCGGTGACAAATCCGTTGGCAATGTTCGCAGCCGAGTAAAGAAGAATGGACCCGAAAAGAACGGATAGCCTGCCCTTCTTGTCGCCGAATATTCCCCAGATGATACCACCGAGAAGCAATCCGATCATCTGGGCGTTGATAAGAAATATGCCTTCTTTCAACAGGTCCGTATCGGGAACGCCGATGCCTCTCAGGCTGGGGATTCTCACAATCCCGAACAGCAATAGGTCGTAAATGTCAACCAGGTAGCCCAGGGCAGCAACAATAACAGGCGTACTGAAGAGATGCCTGCGAACAGATGGGTTCATCGGCAAAGAGGTGTAACTTCCAGTCTTCGGAAAAACACAATGTATTCGAAAAAATAAATATTTCTTCGGTATTTGCTTCGAAATTTCACTCGCCCACTCAAAACACACTGGCCATGAAACACACGGAAGGCATGCTACAGCCCGGAGCATTAACGGACAAGACGGTAATTATTACTGGCGGAGGCACCGGTCTCGGAAGGTCCATCGCAAAGTATATTCTGGAGCTCGGGGGAAACGTAGTGATTGCCAGCCGCCGAGAAGAAGTACTAAAGAAGACCGCCGCGGAACTGACTCGTGAAACCGGGGGCCAGATTCTCGCGGTTGCCTGTGACGTTCGCCACTACGAAGAAATCGAAAACGTTTTGCGCCAAACCGAACAGCGCTTCGGCGCCTTCCACGGTGTACTCAACAGCGCGGCGGGTAACTTCATCAGTCCCACAGAACGGTTGTCACATCGCGCGTTTGATGCCGTCGTAGACATCGTACTTAAGGGCACTTACAATTTTTCACTCGCCGCAGGAAAGCACTGGATTGCCAGGAAACAATCCGGCGTATTTCTGAACATTGTCACTACGTATGCGTGGACCGGATCGGGCTATGTGGTGCCGTCGGCGTGCGGCAAGGCGGGGGTCCTCGCCCTCACGCGATCCCTGGCGGTCGAGTGGGCACGCTATAACATCCGCGCGAACGCCATTGCACCCGGACCGTTTCCAACCCAGGGGGCGTGGTCGAGGTTGCTGCCCGGCGAGCTGGCTGAAAAATTCAATCCTGCAAACCGCATACCCCTCAAGCGCGTGGGGCATCACCAGGAAATCGCCAACCTGGCCGCCTACCTGTTGTCCGACTACTCTGCCTACGTCAACGGCGAGGTGATTACCATCGACGGCGGGGAATGGCTACGAAACGGAGGCGAGTTTAGTCACCTTGAGACCGTCCCTTCCGAGATGTGGGATCGCCTTGAAAAGATGCGCTCGAGGCAAACTGAAAAATAGTTGCGGCAGATTTAACCCGGATGGACGATTTTCCGACGCGGATACAAGTACAATTGGAAGCGCAAAAGTCCCGCGGCCTGGACCGGCAGACGCGGGTGGTCCCGGAAAACTGGAGGGACTTCACATCAAACGATTATCTGGGGCTCGCCCGTTCGGAAGAACTCAGAGACTCCATTCGCGATTTTCTCTCCCGTTCCTCCAGTGGCCGCAACGGAAGCGGCGGGTCCAGGCTTCTCTCGGGAAATTCCACCCTTGCAGAAGAGACCGAAGGCTTTCTCGCGACAATCAGCGGTGCTGAATGCGGCCTTCTTTTCAGTTCCGGCTACATGGCGAACCTTGGGGTGCTTTCCTGCCTTCCTCAACGCGGAGATACCGTCCTGTACGATGAGCACGCCCACGCCTCACTAAAGGATGGCATCCGCCTCAGTCTGGCGAACCGTTACAGTTTTCGACACAATGATATGGACGACCTGGAGCGCAAACTGAGAAGGTCGAAGGGCATTGTGTTCATTGTGGCAGAGTCGGTGTATTCAATGGACGGCGACCTTTGTCCCCTGGCCGACCTGGTTGCCGTTGCGCAGCGACGCAACGCGGTTATCGTTCTGGATGAGGCACATGGTACAGGCGTATTCGGGGACGACGGCGGAGGACTCGCGACATCGCTTGGGCTCGAAAAAAAAATACCGGTACGCATCCTGACCTTCGGAAAGGCTATGGGCATCCACGGTGCATGCGTGTGCTGTACGAAACCGGTGCGCAACTACGTCGTCAATTTCAGCAGACCGTTCATTTACACGACGGCAATGCCCGACCATAGCCTTGCTGCTATCCGTTGCAGTTTTGAGTTTCTCCGTCAGCATCATGACCTGAGAGACACGCTGACAAACAAGATAGCGTTGTTTCGCCAACACTATGCGTCGCATACTGGCAGCACGACAGCCATTCAACCTGTGATCATCGGCGGCAATGAGAAGACGCGGGCGGCCGCAGTCACCCTCCAGTCGCGGGGTTATGATGTCAGGCCCGTATTGTCGCCAACCGTGCGGCCAGGAACGGAACGATTGAGGATATGTTTGCATGTTTTTAACAGTGATGAGGATGTTGTGGGGCTGGCGAGGGAGTTGGCAGTAGTGGGCAGTACGCAGTAGCTGGATGGTTAAATAGGACAGCAATGGATCTTTTCGTAACGGCAATAGATACAGATAGTGGCAAGACCCTCGTCTCTGCCATATTGTGCGAGGCATTGGGGGCGGACTATTGGAAGCCGATACAGGCGGGATTACCGCGCGACGCCGACCGTGTGAAGGAACTCGTAAGCAACGACAAGACGATAATCCATCCGGAACGCTACCTCCTGCAGCACGCCATGTCGCCGCATGCTGCGGCGCGTCTTGAAGGGATCACCATGCGAACAGATGATTTCTCCCGCCCATCTGCATTGCGCGACCTTGTCATTGAAGGTGCAGGCGGATGTCTTGTACCGGTGAACGATTCGGAGTTCATTGTCGAACTCGCTCCGCGGCTCAGTGCAGATATCATCCTGGTGGCCGACCTTTATCTCGGCAGCATCAATCACACGCTGCTGACGGTGGAGGCGCTGCGACACAGGGGGCTGACGCCCCTCGGTATTATTTTTAACGGCGAAGCCAACCCGGAAAGCGAGCGCATCATCTGCCATCACACTGGACTGAAGGTGTTGTTGCGCATCGACAGGGAGCGCGCAGTTGACAGGGAAATGGTAAAAAGATATGCAGAACAGTACAACAGATCGCGAGGCAAGTGAGTGGCTGGAAGCGGACAGACAATCCCTATGGCATCCGTTCACGCCTTTAGGGGTTAAAGAACCTCCTTTTTTTATAACGAAGGGGCGGGGAGCTTATCTTTTCACACATGACGGTCGGGCTATTCTCGACGCGATATCGTCCTGGTGGGTGAACCTTCACGGCCATGGACACCCGGAAATCGCCCGGGCTGTTGCGGCGCAGGCGCAGGAACTCGAGCATGTGATCTTCGCGGGCTTCACACACAAGCCGGCCATCGAACTGGCGGAGCATATCCGCTCCATCCTGCCATTCCCGGATGCGCGGATATTTTATTCCGATAACGGCAGCACGGCAGTGGAGGTGGCGCTTAAGATCGCGCTGCAGTACTGGTACAATCAGGGCATCGAAAGGCGCAAGGTACTCGCCCTAAGAGGTGCCTATCATGGAGACACCTTCGGGTCAATGGCCGTGGGTGAACGGGGACTCTTTACGCGTCCCTTTCACCCAATGCTGTTTGAGGTGGCATTCATCGACTTCCCGACGCAGGATGCAGCGGAAGGTACGTTGCGCCAGTTCGAATCCGTGTTGGAAGGCAACGATGTCGCGTGTTTCATCTATGAACCGCTGGTGCAGGCCGCGGGCGGGATGCGGATCTATGCTCCCGACGTGCTCGAAAGGATGCTTCGCTATGCCAAGGAAAAGGACGTGTTGTGCATTGCCGATGAAGTATTTACGGGCTTTGGCAGAACGGGAAAAATGCTGGCCAGTGAATACATGAACGAAGCGCCTGATCTCATTGCGCTTTCGAAAGGGCTTACTGGTGGAACGCTGCCGCTTGGAGCAACGGCGGTGTCGCGAAAGGTGTATGCGGCATTCGAAAACACCAATGCGGAACACACCTTCTACCATGGACACTCGTACACAGCGAATCCCATTGCATGCGCCGCCGGCAACGCCAGTTACCATTTGCTGAATCGGCAGGATTGCCAGGATGCCATAGCGCGGATCACGCGTTCACATGCCGACTTTGTGGACAAGATACGGGACCATAAACGCGTACGGGATGCGCGGTCACTGGGTACCATTCTTGCCGTTGAAGTGGAGGCCGGAGAAACGCGATACGATAACCGGATAGCTGCCGGTATGTATCGTTACTTCCTGGATCGCGACATCCTTTTGCGGCCCCTGGGTAACGTGGTTTACACCCTCCCGCCCTATGTGATCACGGAAGCGGATTGCCGGCGCATCTATTCAGCGATCACCGATTTTCTCGAGCAGCTTTAAAGCCCGCTAATTTCGGAATTTAAAGGAACGGGTGATTCCAAAAGTATAGTGCAGCCCAAGCTGAAGGCCAACCAGCATGTTTGCACGCTGTCCGAAGAGATCTCCACCTTCGCCGTTCTTGATGCTTTCGATCACGTCACCGGTACGCATGTCCGTGAGGCTGTAGTTAGCACGTATCTGCGTGCTAAGAAACAAGTGTTTCGAAAGGTCGATGTCGAGTCCAAACGCAGCGGCGATCTGGAATTCCATGTTCTTGAACTGATTGGCTTCCTTGGTGAGGACGTCCGAGGGTTCCATAGCCGGCGCGGTGTAGGTTCCGTCGCCGTTGTCGATGGCGCCTTCCGGAAGCTTGAACGCAGGGTCGTCAGGAATCGTAAACGTTCCGGCCTCGTATTGCATGCGCTCGACCGCTTTGGTGAGGAAGGAAAGCTGAGGTCCGAGATTGAAGTTGGTCCTGACAGGCGCACTACCACCACTCATGAAACGCATAAGAAGGGGAAGGTGAAGGTAGCTTGCGCTGATTTCGCGCTGACCTTTGATTTGCTTTGCCGCGTCGATGATTTCATAAATCTGTCCCTGTTTCGAAAGAATGGACTCCAGGGAAAGGCCGAAGGTTTTTCCGAAGTCGACACCAAAGGAAAATCCAATAGGCGCCATTTTATACGTGTACTGGGCATCATACCGCGGATCTTGCGAGAGTCCCTTATCCAGGACGAAGGTTGCGTTGACCGCGGTGGTGAGTCCGACGTGAACCTGCTGTGCCCTTACAGTAACGGAGGTAATGGAAGCCAACAGGAAGACAACAGATAGTTGAATCCACTTCATAATCAAACGTGTTGGTGATCAGGAAATTGAATACGCGGGAAGCGGGAAAGTAACCGTCAGAGCAGCGGTTTAACCATCAGCGAGCCCTTGTATGTAAGATATGCAGTCACTTTGCCGGATTTCGACAGCTGTAAATCGCAGGAACTGCTTTCCACAGGTGGCGACGTAAGGAGGGTGCCGGATTGATCGTAGATGTAGGTAAGGTTTTGAATTTGATCCGTGATGGAATAGTACACGCTTCCTGCACCGAAGTCGTAGTAACGTATGATCGCCGAATTCATCCCGATGTAGGGGTTCGTAATTATTCCCTTACCGTTAACGTCGAGGATAGTAAGGCCTCCCGGATCCTGACGCACCATGCAGTACGACTTTCCGTTGCGTTCCCTGACGAGACTGAACCTGGAACTTATCGACGATTTGATCAGCGTTTCGCGTGCGAGAATCTTGCCAGCGGGATTAAAGCGAATCCGGAACCCGTCGCGGGAAACGACAATGAAATCGGAGTTGTCGATAGAGTTCCCTACTTCCACGAAGTAATCGCCTGCCGGCCTTGCATCCAGGTTAAGCGGAAATCCGCGTTGCATTTCTCCTCTCCGGTTCATCAGGTATGCACGGCCGTCGCGGCGGATAGCGATCAGGAAATCGCGTCCACGGATGCGATGGTGGCGTGCGGGTGTGAAAAGGTTGTCTTCCACGTCGCGTGGCGTCCAGCCTTCGAGGTTTGTACCCTGCTTATCGTACATCCAGATTTTTCCGGATGCATCGGTGATCAGGAAGCGGTAGTTCCTGCTGTGATCGTAGTCGACGAGGGTGAGGTATTCAATATCCTTTGGGTGTACCGTCACCGGGAACGGCGGAACGTAGTTTCCCAGACGATCAATGATGTGAAGTTTGCCTTCGGTGGCGAAGAGGTACTGAAGCTTTCCGTTTTTGTAGTAGTCGACCTGGAACAATTCGCCGATTATCGGACCGTCCATTTGTTTTGACCAGAGTTGATTGCCCGTGGAAGAGACCAGGTGAATTTGGTTCAGGGAATCCTGGACGAGAACCTCGAGCGACTTGTCGACATGACTCCGCACGACAAACGCTTGTCCCCGGAGGCCGGATGTAAAAGTGGTAACCAGCATTTGTTCCTGTCGTGATGCTGGTGTCGGAGGTTCATAGGGTTCGTATTGCCAGGCGACATTCGTATAGAAGCTCTCATTGAGATGGCTGAACTGAATCGCCCCCATGCCGACAGAAGAAAGGAGGCTTCGGTTATCGCGGATGAAGTTCACCCATTTGTCATTGAGTGACCCACGAAGAATGTTCCATATTCTTGGGGTGTTGATGTAGAGGCTTACGTTAGATTCAAGGAGCGTAGATTCGAGGAACCGGTTTTTTGCCAATGACTTGCCCCACGTTTCCTCCTGCTCGATGTCTTCGAGGAAGGCTTTCAGTTCCTCAAGGTCTTCACCGATGACTATGGTGTTGTTGACGGTGGTGTAATAGGTATGGTCGAATCCGTTGACAAAGGGAGCGAAGAGTTTTTCGGGGAAACGAAAGACGGGGAGTTCACGGATTTCGTAGTCGCCGAATGGTTCAAAGAATACGGTGTCGACGCTGAAGCGCGACGCCATTCGATTGAGGGTTGAAATCCACGTGTCGGGCGATTCGGTCTCCACGATCAGGACGCGGGATAGCGTGTTTCGGTTGGATTCGACATAGCAAACGCCCACCTCGTTATTCACTGCGGAATAGAGATCCCTGATGTTAACGTTGAGGGATCGGGCGATCTGGATGAGTGTATCTTCCAGCACCCTCCGCCGTTCGGGATAACGGCTCAGGCGCACCCCGAAGTCGGATCCTTCGGTTATGCCGTAGGTTGCCAGGAACACGGTGCGGTTGGAGACGTATTGTTTAAGGTCGAAGGAAGTAGGGAATTGATCGCCGAATACGGTCAACACGGAGCCGGCGCTACCTTCTTCGATGCTAAAGCCATTGAGGACCAGATTTTTTTGCGCGGCTTTGATGTCGAGTACGGCGGCTCTTCCAAAGTGCCGGATGAGATCGGCGTTAAGGACGGGTGAGAAGACGGAGAGCCACCGCGAAAAGTTTTGGAGGTGGATATAGAGGTTGCCGGCGTCGTTCTTGAGTTTAGGCATTTGGTAGATGCCGCCCAGTCGCTGGCGGAACGTCGAGCGTTCGTCGCTTCCGAACACGCGGATTACGTCTTCGATGAGGAAGGGCGTAAAGCTCCCGACCCACACATCGTCGAGGACGGTCCAGGAGAAGGTGGTTCCGCCGGATGTTAGTTCGTTGATGGTGATGTCGTTGAACGTGCGTTGTGTGGGTCGGACTCCGGGTTTTCGACTCCAGTCGGCGGCGCTGGCCTCTACAATGAGGCGTTCGTTCCTGTCGGCGAGGGGCAGGTAGAAAATAAAGTCGAAGTCGTCTTTGCGCGTGACATGCAGCGAGACGAGTGATCCCGGTTTCTGGTCGTCGAGGACGTCGATGATGTTCTGCAGCGAGTCGCGGTTCTTGTTATAGAGGGCGGCTTTCATGATAATCTGCCAGATGGCCGTTGCCTTGACGGGCTCGATGCATTCCTGGCATGCGCTGGCCTCGTATACGGCGACGGCTCCGGAGGGTATCAGTTCCCAGGGAGAGAGTTTGTGTGGCCTGAAAAATTTATGGTAGACGAAAAAGGCTCCTGCTGTTAACGCGATGATTCCTATGGTGATAAGCAGGGGTTTTCGTTTCACAGCAAAAAATTGCGTTACAAATGGCGAAAGATAGAAGGGATGGAGGAGAATGACAATAGTGGGCAGTGGGCAGTAGGCAGTAGGCAGTGGGGACACCTAATTCTCATACTCGTTGGCAAACAATCGCGACCGATAGAAACAGTGTGAGTGTTGAGTGTGAGTGTGAGAGTGAGAGTGAGGAAGTAGGAGAGCAAGAAGTAAAAAAAACCAGCCCCAGCGGGGCGGCATGTTGGTAGCCCGGGGCAAGGCCGCCAGGCCGCAGCCCCGGGATGTGATCAGAACATTAGTCGCGCGCCACAGGAAATCTTTGATCGGGGTACATCTTTTCTGGCGCGCAAGGAGGTGAGTTGAGATCAGGGAGAAACAGCGTGAGAGTGAGAGTGAGAGTGAGGAAGTAGGAGAGCAAGAAGTAAAAAGAAAACCAGCCCCAGCGGGGCGGCATGTTGGTAGCCCGGGGCAAGGCCGCCAGGCCGCAGCCCCGGGATGGGATCAGAACATTAGTCGCGCGCCACAGGAAATCTTTGATCGGGGTACATCCTTTCTGGCGCGCAAGCAGGTGAGTTGAGATCAGGGAGAAACAGTGTGAGTGTGAGTGTGAAAGTGAAAGTAGGAGAGCAAGAAGTAAAAAGAAAACCAGCCCCAGCGGGGCGGCATGTTGGTAGCCCGGGGCAAGGCCGCCAGGCCGCAGCCCCGGGATGTGAT
>DASVCT010000276.1:0-5492 GCA_036381475.1 Cyclobacteriaceae bacterium | reverse complement strand
CGAGGTGCGCAACATGTTGCAAAGAAATACCATACAGGACCTGGCGGCAGGTCTTGTAAGTGGCAAAACATTTCTGCTCAAGAATTAGCGTATGAACTGCGGTAAAAATCTTTTGAAATACACCCTTCCTGTCGTGTCTGGCTTCCTGTTCGCAAGCTGCAGGGAAGCCGACACGGGTGTGTTTCGCGAGCCCGGCATCATCGGTACGCTGGTACTGGCCGGTATTGTGCTCATGGTGGTCTGTGTCTTCATTGTGCTGAAACTAAACCGCCTGCTGACGGTGCTCGCTGCCAGGAAAGCACAACGGGACCGGGAGACGCTGAAGGAGGAGATCCTCAACCTGGAGGAGCGCGACGTCGATGAGATCCTTCAACGGAGACGGACGGCCCTCGAGTTCAGGCTGGCCGGCAACGAACTGTCCGGCGGACAGGTCGCAGAAGATACCCGGGGCATCGTACGTCAGGTATCGACCGACGAATACATTCCCGTAGTTGCAGAGAAGAAGGAGCCACCTTCAATTGTCGGAATAGATCCGGCGCTCAGCCGACTGGTAGCAGCCTTTGCTGTGTCGGCCGCCTTGTGGCTCATCCTGGGTACCGGCGTTGGGCAGTACCTGGGAATGAAATTCATTTGGCCTGAGATTGACCACATTTCCTGGCTTTCATTCGGAAGATTACGTCCGGTTCACACGAATATGGTCTTCTGGGGATGGGCCTCTATGGCCATGCTGGGCCTCGGATATTTCGTCATCGCGCGAACCAGCAATACGCGAATCTACAACCTGCGTTGGGGTTGGATCACCTGGGGCCTCGTCAACGCTTCCGTACTTATCGGAACGCTCTGTCTCATGTCCGGCATCAACAACGGCGGCGGCGAATACCGCGAATACATTTGGCCGGTAATGGCACTCTTTGCGGGCGGACTGTTCCTGACCTTCCTCAATTTTTATAAGACTGTTGCCAGGCGCAAGACAAAAGATATCTACATCTCGAACTGGTACATCCTTGCGGGCCTGATATGGACGCTGGTCCTGGTAACCATCGGCTACGTACCCTTCTATCAGGAAGGGCTGGGTGAAACGGTAATACAGGGATATTATATGCACCAGGGGGTGGGCATGTGGTTCATGACCTTCACGCTGGGCCTGGTATACTATTACCTTCCCAAGGCGCTAAACAAGCCCATCTATTCCTATGCCCTTGGAATTCTAGCCTTCTGGACGCAGATGCTTTTTTATACGATGATCGGGACACACCATTTTATCTTTAGTCCCCTGCCCTGGTGGCTTCAAACCGTTGCGATCGTATTCAGCATGGGCATGTTCATTCCGGTCGTCGCCGGAACAACGAACTTCCTGATGACCATGAGGGGTAGTTGGGACAGCATACGCGTTAGCTATGTGATCCCGTTCCTGCTCGTCGGTGTTATCTTCTATTTTATCGGGTCTTCACAGGGAAGCTTTCAAGCGTTCCGCTTTACGAACGCCGCCTGGCACTTTACGGATTTCAACGTCGCCCACTCCCACATGACTATGTATGGGATCATTTCATTCTTTCTGTGGGGATGCCTGTATTTTATTCTTCCCCAGCTCACGGGTCGCAAGCCGAAGCCGGTACTCGTCGGCATTCATTTCTGGTTTGCGCTGCTAGGACTTATGGCATATATGTTCTCGATGATGATCGGCGGTACGCTTAAGGGACTTTCCTGGATGGAAGGTCGGCCGTTCATCGAATCGGTTGTACTCATGATGCCTTACTGGGTGTGGCGTGCGGTGGGTGGTTCCCTGATGTTTCTCTCGCACGTCTTGTTTGCGATTAATGTATACACCATGTGCGGTCGTTTCCTGATGACGCGTCCGCAGCATGTTTCTAAATCTACTTCATGATGCTGAATCCTGGAAAAGATCATCGTGTTTTGGCCGGACTGTCCTTCGGAGTGTTCACGCTGCTAAGCGTGTTGGTCGCCGTCTTGCCCGCCGAAACCATGAAGGAGTCCAATGCGCCGCTGCCGGGGAGCAGCCCTTTGTCCGATGCAGCACAAAGGGGCCTTCGGATTTACATAAGGGAAGGATGCGTTGCCTGTCATACGCAGCAGGTAAGGAACATCGAAATGGATAACGTTTGGGGAAGCCGGCCGTCTATTCCTGCGGATTATTACTACGTCAAAACGCGGCTCGACGTGTGGCGACAAAATCCGTCGATCCTGGGAAGCGAACGCACGGGACCAGACCTGACGTCGATCGGCCAGCGCAATCCGAGTGATACGTGGCATTACATGCACCTGTACAATCCGCGGATCGTAGTTCCGGAATCGATTATGCCATCTTATCCCTGGTTATTCGAAAAGAAATCCAAAGCAGACGAGGATGACATTGTCCTCAATCTGCCGCCGTCGCTCAAGCCGACCGATCAGGTTGTAGTCGCCTCTGACGAGGCCAAGGACCTCGTGGCCTATCTCCTGTCGCTGAAACAGGTTGAGCTCCCCACCGTTGAGCGCGACTTCATTCCCTCAAAGCGAAAACAAACGAAGGAGTCGGCAGGGACGACGCCTTCTGAGGCTCCCGCTGCGTTGCCGAACGGAGAATCACTGTTCCAGTCCAATTGTGCCGTGTGCCACCAGCCTGATGGACGGGGACTTCCCGGTGCGTTTCCGCCACTCGCGGGCAGCCCGATCGTAACAAACGAGAACCCTGAAACGATGATTCGCATTGTCCTGGAAGGCTATGACGCGCGTCCGGAGTATGCGACCATGCAGCCATTCGGTGATGTGCTCACGGATGAAGAGATTGCCGCCATCATAACCTTCGAGAGAAGCCATTGGGGTAACAATGTGCCGCCGGTGAGCCCGGAGGATGTAAAGAAATTAAGAGGTTCCACCAACGCACCATGATATGAAATGGACTAAGGGTTTGGTTGCAGCTGTATTTTTAGGATTGTTGGACGCGGCACCGGCACTGGCGTGCACCGTTTGCCGGAGCCAGCAACCGGCACCCCTTCGTGGCATTACGCACGGAGGTGGGCCTTCCGGCATGGTCGACTATTTCATCATCGGTGGTGCCGCGGTGCTCGTCCTCGCAGTTCTTGTACTCAGCATAAGATACCTGGTACGGCCGGGCGAGCAAAGTCCTGATCACATCAAGAACATAATTATTAATGGTGAGTCATGACCGAAGAAAAGCCTGAAAAAAATCTGGTACGTGTCTTTCTCGACGATGATCCCAAGCCCTTTGCGGCATTCCGGGCACCGGTGCGATTTGTCCTCGATACCGCCCGGCTGACGGATGGTCCGCACCGCCTCCGGATTGTCGCACAATCCACTGATGGCCGGGAAGGAATTAAGGAAATTCATTTTCAGGTCCGCAACGGCCCGGCTATCACCGTCGTCGGTCTTTCGGATGGGGACGTCGTGGACAACAAGGTGCCGATACTCATCAACTCGTACGGCAGCGAGCGCAAGGATTTGTTTGTCGTGCAGGGATCTGAAACGCCGAAGGCTATCCCTTCGTGGATCTGGGCTATGGTGATTCTTTTCGTCGGTTGGGCAGTGTTTTACGTGATAATGTACTGGACGAGCCAATATTATTGACGGCGCCGAACGGTTTCCGGCTGATAGCGGTTATGGGGATGAAACTAAATTCCTTTTTAAAACCCATATGAAACGAATTGCTATCAATGGATTCGGCCGGATCGGGAGAGCGGCGCTGAAGGTAATGGCGGATGAACCCTCGCTTGAGGTAGTTGCCGTCAATGACATCATGACCATAGAAAACGCCGCGTACCTGTTGCAGTACGACAGCGTGTACGGAAAGTTTCAGCGAGAAGTGAAAGCCGATGGCGATTATCTGGTCGTTGGCGACAAGAGAATTCAATACCTGAGCGAACGCGACCCCGGCAAACTGCCCTGGAAAAAACTCAACGTGGAGGTCGTTATCGAGAGCACAGGCCTTTTTACGAAACGCGAAGACGCTGAAAAGCACATTCAGGCCGGAGCCAGGACGGTGCTGATATCTGCGCCTACCAAGAGCAGGGATACGCCGACAGTCGTTCACGGTGTCAACCAGTCCGACGGCAAAGTGTCGGTTTTCTCCTGCGCAAGTTGTACAACAAATAACGTCGCCCCGGTGATGGAGATCCTCGACCGGCGCATCGGCGTTCGCAAATCTATTTTAAGTACCGTCCACGCCTATACGGCATCGCAAACGCTCGTGGACGCACCTTCCCATAAGGCACCCCGTATGGGGCGCGGAGGCGCAGTAAATTTGATACCCACGACGACGGGGGCTGCCGTTGCGACAGCAAAAGCGTTACCTCAGCTTGATGGCAAATTCGATGGGATCTCTATCCGGACGCCAGTACCTGTCGGTTCCATTTCCGATATTACGTTCCTTGCTGCGCGGTCGACGACACCGGAAGAAGTCAACGCTATCCTTCTGGAGGAATCTCGGACGTCACGCTACAATAAGGTGCTCCTCGTGTCCGACGAACCGCTAGTCTCTTCCGATATCATCCATAGCCCTTACGCAAGCATTGTGGATACTGCGATGACCCGCGTGGTCGACGGCGATCTGGTGAAGGTCCTCGCCTGGTACGACAATGAATGGGGTTTCACCAATCAGATGATACGGGAGATACTGGACCTGTAAATCACTCCGGTTCATAGTTCTGGAATGTGTAGGCAAATCCCAGGGCGAACGCCTGACTTACCTGGAGTCCTGAATCCTGATCGAAGTCGTACAAGAGCGTTCCGCCCAGGCTTGTCGTTATGAAACTATTGACCCGTGCCGTCAGCGTCACGTCCAGACGGTGGTCAATCGTTTTCGCTTCCAGCGTTTCGTAATTGGCAAACAGGACGTAGCGCCACTTCAGGTTCAGGTTCGTTGCAATGTCTTTGTCGAATTCGGCCATTACCTGGAGAGCCAGCCATTCGAAGCGCGTGTTGTCAGGAGGCGTGACCCCGTAGGGTTCGGGGCCCACGGTTGTAACAAAGCGTTCGGGATCGTTTACGATTGTCAGGCGTGGTGCAAAGGGTGATAGCCGAAGTTTGAAATAGTCGGCGGGGTGATATTCGAATCCGAGCGCGAGCGTGATGAATGCCGGCGCAAATATGTCTGAGATCAGTTCGGCCGTGTTGTCGTCAGGATATTGATATCCTTTTGTGAATTGGCTTTGAAAGGAGAGGGAGGCAAACGCGTCCCATTTTGTGCTGATCTGGTATCCATATTTTGTATCCAGGAAGATGCGGTCCAGCGTCTTCCGGTTTCCCTGTCCTTCATTATTGACGAACCCGTACGCCAGGTCGATCAGGTTATCCCACGAATTTCGGTCCTTCTTGTAGTTGGCCCGGTAGGTGAAGAGGGTATTCAGACCTACGGAATTGATACCACCCGCTTTCCAATTGGAAGAGAATGCGGCCTGGTTGAAGTTGATACCAATCGTAAGTTGTTTTTTCCAGTTGGACGTTGTGTCCGGTCTGATCACTTGCCCGAACGCCAC
>DASVCT010000275.1:0-11658 GCA_036381475.1 Cyclobacteriaceae bacterium | reverse complement strand
AAAGGACCTGGCCGTTTCGGAAGAGTATCATAGTAGGTACCCCCTGGATGTTGTAGGCACGCGCGGCGGCTGGATTCCGATCGACATCGACTTTGAGTACGCGCACCTTGTCGCCCATATCCCGAGAGAATTCCCGGATGACGGGCGCCATCATCTTGCAGGGTCCACACCAGTCCGCGTAAAAGTCGACGAGCACGGGCTTCTCACCCTTGATAATGTCGCTGAACCGTTCTCTCCCGGAATCCATATCATTTGCGTTTATGTGCCTGAAGGAACTGCGGCATCCGTTAGGCGGAACCGTTTGCTGGATCGAATTCCCTTAAAGCCGTTGGCCACATCGATAAGGTTATCGTATCCGCGTGCCTTGAGTATGGAGATGAATACCATCGACCGATACCCGCTTCCGCAATAGACGTAGTGAGGGCGCGAAGGATCGATGGCCTGCATGTTTTCGTTAATGAAATCGAGCGGTAAGTTGATGGCGCCGTCCAGGTGACCGGAAGCATATTCTTCTCGACGGCGCACGTCGAGAACTACGGGCTTCTTTGCCAGCGCCTCAGCCAGCTGCCGGGTATCAACCGACGCAATACGGTCAATTTCTTTCCCTGCTTGCTTCCACGCGTCGATGCCCCCGCGGAGATAACCGATGGAGTAGTCATATCCAACCCGCGCCAGGCGCGTGACCACTTCGGTTTCCCGACCGTTATCCGCGACGATCAACAACTCTTGTCGAATGTCCGGGATCAGCGCACCTACCCAGGGTGCAAATGATCCGTCGAGACCTATGTTGATGGAGTTAGGTATAAATCCCTGGGCAAACGTTTTGGGTGCACGCGTGTCCAGGATCAATGCACCGGTCTCGTTCGCCACAGCTTCGAAAGCATCCGGATCCAGTGGCTGGCATCCGCGCTCAAGCACGGTATCAATACTGTCATACCCTTCGCGGTTCATCTTCACGTTCTGAGGAAAGTATCCTGGCGGTGGCAATAGGCCATCCGTTACTTCGTGGATGAACTGCTCCTTGCTGACGGCACGCAAGGCATAGTTTGTCTTTTTCTGGTTACCCAACGTATCCGACGTTTCACGCGCCATGTTCTTCCCGCATGCCGAACCGGCGCCATGTGCGGGATACACGATAATGTCGTCGGCCAAAGGCATGATCTTGTTCCGGAGTGAATCATACAGGTAGCCGGCCAGATCTTCCTGCGTGAGCGATTCGTTCTGGGCAAGGTCCGGTCTTCCAACATCACCGATGAAAAGGGTGTCTCCAGTGAACAGGGCAACGTCTTTTCCCTTCTCGTCGCGGAGCAGGTAGCATGTCGATTCCATGGTATGTCCTGGCGTATGCAAGGCAACCAACGTCACGTTGCCGATGCGGATCTCCTCGCCGTCCTCCGCAATGTGCGCTTCAAACGACGGGCGGGCTCCCGGACCGTAAACGATGGTGGCCCCGGTGGCCCGGGCGAGGTCGACGTGTCCGGAGACAAAGTCCGCATGAAAATGCGTTTCCAGTACGTATTTGATTTTTGCGCCATTTCGGGAAGCCTTGTCGACATAGGGTTTGATTTCACGAAGTGGATCAATAATAACGGCTTCACGTCCCGACTCGATGTAGTAGGCGCCCTGGGCAAGGCACCCGGTGTAAATCTGTTCTATTTTCATGCTTTCCGACTCACAATCACATAAACATTAACCTAAGGTACTAAATTCCAGAGCGGCATGTTTTTCATGTCAGGGTGAGTTCGTGAATGACGATGAAAGTTCCCATGGCGAGCGTAAACCAGCCGAAGGCCTTGCGAAGCGCCGACCCCTGCACCTGTCTCGACCAGGCATTTCCAAGCAGGATTCCGACAACCGCCAGACCTGTGATGGTCAGCAGAAAAGGCCAGTCCATGGCGTAGTTCAGTACGTCTCCCATAAACCCGGTGAGTGAGTTAATGGATATTATGAAAAGAGATGTCCCCACCGCGGTCTTAAAAGGAAGTCCGGTGAGCAGTACCAGGGCGGGTATGATGAGGAAACCACCGCCTGCGCCCACCAGGCCCGTCAGAAATCCGATAAGAATGCCCTCAATAACGACGAGTCCATGATGAAATCGCTGATCCTCTGTTTCCAACTCGCCACGTCGGCGAATGATGGTTACGGACGAGACAATCATCAAAATTCCGAAAAGGCCGAGGAGCAGCAGGCGCTTGGTAAAAGCAAACTCTCCAGCCTGAAAGATCACGTCGGGAATAGCGGGTACAATCCACCTTCGGGTTGCGAAAATGGCCGTAATGGAAGGAATGCCAAATACAACGCCGGTTTGCAGGTTCACACGGTTCTCCCGGTATTTGGGAATTGCCCCGGCCAGGCTCGTCACACCAACGATAAACAGCGAATACGCTGTTGCCATGACGATGTCGAGGTGAAAGCAATACACGAGGAGGGGAATGGAAAGAATAGACCCACCCCCACCTAGCAGGCCCAGGATTATGCCAATGCACACGGAGGCGAGATAACCAAATAGTTCCATTGAACCGGTAGAGTTGCCGGGTGCCCGGCTACAATCGGCTGAAGTCCACGATAAAGGCGTCAGGGAATTTGCCACGCAACGTCTCGCGAAACTGTTCCGCCCTGGCTCTTGTCGGGAAATGTCCGAGGATTAGTCCGTAATATTTAACGCCGTTCAAGACCTTTACTTCGACTGTGACCTCCCGCTGGTACGACTTCTTGAGGTTGTCGGTCAGACGCATGAGGTTCACCAGCTCCTGGTAGGTGCCGATCTGAACACCGTACCCGTTGGGACGCGCGCGGTTCACCTCAAGACCATAGAACTCGTTCTCCTCTACCACGACATTGTCGACAAAATGAATAGGTTCACTGGACTTGCCATCGCCGGGATCGACCACTTCAAGTTGAACGTCGGCCAATCCCTGGTTTATGAAGCCCAGCTCTTCGGCGGCTGCCCGCGAAACGTCGATAATCCGTCCTTCTACCCAGGGTCCCCTGTCGTTGATAACGACTTCTACGGATTGGTTGTTGGCCAGGTTTGTCACGCGAACGCGGGTACCAAACGGAAGGGTCTTGTGAGCGCCGGTTAGTTTGTTGTGCCGGTATTTCTCGCCGCTCGCGGTTGGTTGTCCCTCGAACCGGTCGGCATAAAAGGAAGCTTTGCCTGTCTGAATCTGAGCGCAGGCGGGAAGGACAACTAGCGTCATCATCAGAAAGAGCACCGTCCGCATGTAATCTGCATTTTTAAGTATCGCCACGTCGATTACGATTCGGAATACGTTATCCCGCCCCAATCCGCTACAACTCAGAGCCAAAAATAAGAAAAGCACGATACCCGGAAAGAATTCCGGCCACGGATCACGCCAGGGCGGATTTGATAGCCGTCCTTTGCTTTGAACACCAAATGACATACCTTTGCCCGGCAAATAATGATTCCTAAAGTTATTTGCCCATGCCACGCGACACCTCCAAGTTCCTTCCTGACGCCCTTACCTACGACGACGTCCTCCTTGTTCCCGCTTATTCGGACGTTCTGCCGCGCGAAACCGATACGCGCACAAAGCTGACCTCCAGCATCTCGCTGAACATTCCCATCGTGTCGGCGGCGATGGATACCGTTACGGAATCCGAGATGGCCATAAGCATGGCCCTGGAAGGCGGCATGGGATTCATTCACAAGAGCATGACCATCGACGAACAGGCGGAGCAGGTCCGCAAAGTCAAGCGGTCGCAGAGCGGGCTCATACTCGATCCGATCACACTCAACGTCAAAAGCAAGGTTCGGGATGCAGAAAGAATCATGCGCGAGTTCAGGATTGGCGGCATCCCTGTCGTTGACGAAGACGACAAGCTCATTGGCATCATCACCAACCGGGACCTTCGTTTCCAGAAGGACCTCAGCGTTCCGGTGGAAAAGATCATGACCCGCGAAAATCTCATCACCGCGCAGGAGGGCATTACGCTGGACAAGGCAGAGAGCATTCTCAAACAGTATAAAATTGAAAAGCTTCCCGTGGTGAGCAAGAAAGGCAAGCTCACGGGCCTTATCACCTACAAGGATATCCAGAAGAAAAAGAATAAGCCCAATGCCTGCCAGGATGAATTCGGGCGGTTGCGGGTGGGCGCAGCCGTCGGCGTGACGCCAGACATCCTGGACCGTATCGAGGCCCTGAAGTCGGCGGGCGTGGACGTGATCAGCATTGACACCGCGCACGGGCACTCCCGGGGCGTAATCGAGGCGGCGAAGTCCGTTCGGAAGAAATTTCCCGACCTGGCCCTGGTGGTCGGCAACATTGCTACTGGAGAGGCTGCGCGGGCGCTGGCGAAAGCGGGTGCCGATGCCGTAAAAGTGGGCGTCGGACCCGGCAGCATATGTACCACGCGTGTAGTGGCAGGCGTCGGGCTTCCCCAACTGTCTGCTGTAATGGAGGCCACAAAGGCGCTCAAGGGATCCGGGGTCAAGGTTATCGCCGACGGCGGCATTCGCTTCTCAGGCGACATCGTCAAGGCACTCGCCGCGGGTGCCGACTCGGTGATGGTGGGTTCCCTGCTCGCCGGAACTGAGGAGGCTCCGGGAGAAATGATCATCTACGAAGGGAGGAAATTCAAATCATATCGCGGCATGGGCTCCATCGAAGCCATGGAGGAGGGTTCTAAGGACCGCTACTTCCAGGATGTGGAAGACGATATTAAAAAGCTTGTTCCCGAGGGCATCTCGGGACGCGTGCCCTTCAAGGGGTACGTGGCAGAAGTCCTGTATCAGCTCACGGGCGGACTTCGCGCCGGCATGGGCTATTGTGGCGCAAAAAACATCGAAAAACTCAAGCAGAGCAAGTTTGTTAAGATCACGACGGCAGGGGTTATCGAAGGCCACCCCCACGACGTGGCCATCACCCGGGAAGCCCCGAATTATAGTCGAAAGTAGGCGGTGAGCAGCCTACTGCCTACTTCTCTTATTATTGGCTATTATTGTACCCCAATTAAACTGCCGTCTTCTTTTTTGATTTTTCCCCCTCCGGGGGCAAAAAAAACGGAACTATAGCATGCGCGCCAGGGCCATGATACGTCTACTGTTCATGATGGGGGCCATCACATGGCTGGGCCTGGTGTTTACCGATATTGCTATCCTCTTCAGCACCAAGATTGCCATCGAGCCCGACATTCCGGTCTGGTTGCCGAAACTCCTCCTGAACCTGTTCATCCTCTCCCTCTTTTACTATTACAAATTCAAGATAGAGCACGATGAAGTCCTCAACTTCGTCGACCTGCTATGGCGGGTCTTTGCCACGGGCTTGATCGCCACTGTGATTTCGCTTGCGCTGCGACTGGTGAGCTACCTGCTGGGTAACACCAAGCTGGCTAATGATGTCGTTTACATCGACCTGATCTACCTCATTAACATCGGGCTGCTGATCAGTTTTCTGATCATGGCATTCACCGCCTGGAAGCGGTTGATCCTTTATCAGAAGTCGAAATGGTTGCTTCGCTTCTGGGCCTTCTTCGAATATGGACTGTTGATTTCCCTGCTTTACAACAGCTTCAACTTCCCGCGGATCGAGGGGTTATACATTACCCTGTTGGTGACCTTCCTTCTCACCGGCCTTGTCCTGTCGGGAAACATGAAATGGGTGGCCTATCTCAACTTCAGGCAAAAATGGACCGGTTTGCTGTTGCTCCTTCTGACGATCTTCTACCTCCTGTATGGCTTCTATACAAGCAGCTCCTATGCGTCCATCATTGCCAATGTGTCGCCCTACTTTGCCGACTACCGCGATCACGTTTTTATTCTCTCGCTGATCTCGTTTGTGACGATCTACAGCGTCTTTTCATTCCTGGTGATTTTGTTCAACCTGCCGACGACATCGGTGTTTGAACAGAAGCTGGAGGAAGTTGTGAACTTCCAGCGGATCAGTCAGTCCATTCAAACCGAACAAAGTGAAGAAAGCGTTTACAACATTCTCCTTGAAACGTCGGTGAGTTCGGTGTTTGCCGACGCCGCCTGGTTGGAGATCACGAGCAGCGAAAAGAAACTCTACACCTACAACATCACGGAGAAAGAGGCGGGCGATATCATCGAACACCTGAACAAACACCAGGTACGGGGGATATTGGATCAGGGATCGGATAAGACGCGAAATTTGTCACGCTTTCTGTCGACCCTGAAAAACTCCAGGTTCCGCTCGATACTTGCGTTCCCGATTTATGTCAAGAATGAAAACATCGGCATACTGGCCCTCCTGAAAGAATTGCCGGATGGTTTCAACCGGGAGATGACAAAAATTGTTTCCACGTTCTCCAACCAGGCAGGCATTTCGATCGAGAACTTTCGTTTGATGGAGGAAGCGCTTCAGAATGAACGATACAAGGAAGAACTGAAAATTGCCAAGAACGTTCAGAAGAGTTTGCTCCCGGAAATCCTGGAGAAAAGCGATGCATTTGAGATTGCCGCTTTTTCCGAATCGGCCGATGAAGTGGGTGGTGACTACTACGATACCCTTCGCATCAGTCCGGAGATCGTGGCGCTTATCATTGCTGACGTTTCGGGCAAGGGCACTACCGCCGCCTTTCACATGTCGCAGATGAAGGGCATTTTTCATAGCCTGGCGCAAGACTGCATTGAGCCTGCGGATTTCCTCGTCAAGGCCAACCAGGCGCTTGTGAAATGCCTGGAACGCGGGTCATTCATTTCCGCTATTATTTTCCTGGTGAATACCACTACCCGAACCATCCGCTACGCGCGCGGTGGGCACTGTCCTGTCCTGTACTACCGCGCGGCTACGGACCAGGTAGAGTACTTTAAAGACAAAGGCGTAGCCCTGGGGATGATACGGAGTAATGCCTACCGGAACTTTGCGCATACCTCGGAGTTTAGGTACGCCCCGGGGGATGTGATGGTCCTATATACTGACGGCATTACCGAAGCCAAGAACGCAAAGGGGGAGGAATTCGGTTACGAGCGCCTTGCCGCAATACTGGGCGAAAACAAGCATCTGGCGGCCCGGGAGATCCAGGACTGCATTATTTCGTCGCTTTACCGCTTTTCCGAGTCGGAGGGGCTAAACGACGATTATACCACCATGGTCGTAAAATTCAACTAGAGAACATTACAGAATAAAAACTCGTTAACAAACATGATCCATATCAAACGATTACAGGAAGATGGAGCCGATGTCATCGCAATAATCGGCGAAATTGACGCGAGTTCTTCCATCGAGCTGGATTTGGCCATCGCCAAAAGCGTGGGGGAGGGATATGAGAAGATCCTCGTGGATTGCAGTGCGCTCGAATACATTTCCTCGGCAGGACTGGGTGTTTTTATGTCTTACATCGATGAGTTTAAAGACAAGAAAATCGCTATGGTCCTTTTTGGAATGAGCGACAAGGTCGCCAATACCTTTCAGATATTGGGACTGGATGAGCTGCTGCACATCGCGAAGGATAAGTTGGAAGCTAAGGCAATGATCAATGAACTACAAGTATAGAGTTGGATGCAGCATCGAGAACCTGAAGGGCGTCCGCGATTTCATCCGGAAGTCCCTGAAGGCCCATCATGTTCCTGATCTCGAGATCAGCGAAATGGTGCTGGCCCTGGATGAGATGTGTTCCAACCTCATGATCCATGCCCACCATTGTAACGCCAATGATCTCTTCGAGCTGCGCATAATCATCGACAAAGACAAGCCCTACATCATCTTTGAGTTGGTCGACGACGGAACGGTTTTTGACATCAACGAGTTTTCCGAGCCGAGCATCGACAACATCGTCCACCAGAAACGAAAGGGCGGTCTGGGTATTCGCTTAGTCAAATCCATAATGGACAAGATCGAATACAAGGCGTCGAGAGGCCAAACCGTGTGCAGGCTCACCAAAAATATCAATAAGTAAAAACCCCACAGCAACGGCAGCTAATGATACGAATCTTCTGCATCCTGATCATCGGCAGCCTCGCATGGCCCGCCGCCGGACAGGGTAAAGGGAAACGGCAAAAGAGTAGCGACATTCTATTCGAAGCAGGCAACAGGAAGGTCTCTACGGAAGAGTTCATTTACCTGTACCGTAAAAATCACCAGCAATCGCCATCAGGATTCACGGCGTCCGATATCAATGAATACCTCGAACTCTTCATCAATTTCAAGCTCAAGGTAGAAGAGGCGCGTCAACGTGGTATGGATACAACTGCCTCATTCGTGTCGGAATACCGCGGCTACCGCAACGAGTTACTTAAGCCCTATTTGCCGGACAGTTGGATCATGGACAGCCTGGTAAACCAGGCGTACGACCGCATGAAGGAAGAGGTGCGCGCCTCACATCTTTTGATCAGCTTGCCCGATGATCCTTCGCCCGCCGATACGCTTCGTGCCTACAACCATGCTCTTGAACTGAAAAAAAGGGCACTGGCTGGTGAAGACTTCGGATCACTGGCTGCGGCCTACAGTGACGAGCCGCAGGCAAAATCCAGCCACGGCGACCTGGGCTTCTTCACCGCTCTCCAAATGGTGCATCCGTTCGAGAGCGCGGCTTATCAGGCAAAAATTGGTGAGGTCGTAGGACCCGTCCGCACCCAATTCGGATATCACCTCATTAAGGTGACGGACCGCCGCCCGGCCAGCGGACAAGTAGTAGTTTCGCACATCATGCTCCGCACAGGCGGGGGTCGCGACTCCACGAGGGTTCGCGAACAGGCATTCAACCTGTATGATCAACTCATGGCTGGTGCCTCATGGGACGAATTGTGCGCGGAGTACTCTGAAGATCCCGGGTCCAGAAACAAGGGAGGAACACTACCCGCTTTTGGAGTTGGGGCCATGGCCACAGTACCGGAATTCGAACGCGTGGCCTTTTCGCTCCGGCCGGGCGATATATCCGATCCCTTCCAGACGAGATATGGGTGGCACATTTTGCGGGTGGACAAAAAGGTTCCGCTGCCTTCGTTCGAGGAGATGAAGCCCACATTGCGCGAGCGCATCGCGCACGATGCGCGCTTTGAGGAATTGCGTGAATTGTGGATGGAAAAGCTAAGAAAAGACTATGGCTTTGTCGAGAAAGAGCCGGTCCGTAAGCAATTGTTCGCGCTTTCCGATTCGCTTATCCGGAAGGGAGCCTGGCACGCCGTGCCGAAAAGCCTGGAAACGCAAACACTGTTCACCCTGGATGCCCAGGATTTTAGTGTAAGCGACTTCGCAGACTATGCCCGGCGTCAAACCATTCCCGGGGCGGAGGAACCCCACCATGCGATGGAACGGATGTACGGACGGTTTGTCGATGAAACCCTCATGGACGCGGTAAGCCGGGCCAGCGCCGCCGAAAAACCGGAATACCGTCTGCTTGCCAACGAGTATTACGAGGGGATCCTGCTGTTCGAAATCATGGAAGAGGAAGTCTGGAACCGCGCTGCCGAAGATACGACCGGGCAGGCAGCCTTTTTCGAAGCCAACCGCTCCAGGTATAACGCTGGAAAAAGGGCCAGGGCAACTATTTATGCATCCCCCGACTCTATGGTAATGCAACACCTCGGCGAGATCGCGTTAGGTGGCGATACGGTGGCAATGAAGGAGTACGTGCAAAAGCAGGGAATCCGGACGGAACAGGGACTTTTCGAGGTCGGCGACCGGGAAGCGCTGAACGGGGTACCGTGGACCCCTGGCCCTCATTCCACCCAAAACAAGGGAATGTATTACCTTGCGTGGATTTACGAAATACTGCCCCCGGGCGAGAAGACGTTGGGTGAAGCAAGGGCAAATGTGATTGCCGACTACCAGAACGAACTCGAGCAGCGGTGGATCCGGCAGTTGCGGGAAAAATATCCTGTTAAGATCAATGACAAAGCAAAACGGTACGTACTGGATCAGCTTCAAAAGCACTAGCCTGGCCCTGATCGCACTGGTCGCTTTTTCGTGCCAATGGATGGGTCGCGGTGGTGCTTCCGACCATGAAGGGAGGATTCCGGTGGCGCGCGTGAACAACACGTACCTCTACAAGGACGAACTCGCCGGCATTGTTTCCAATGGCACGTCGCGGGAAGACAGCGTATCGCGGATTCAGTCGTATGTAAACAGTTGGATCCGAAAACAATTGCTCATTCAGGAAGCCACGCGGAAGATGGATATCAATGAGGCAGCCGTGGAACGGAAGATTCTGGACTACCGTTACAGCATCATCGCGTACGAATACCAGAACTCCTACATCAAACAGCACCTTGACACGGTCGTGGCGGATGCTGACGTTGAAGAGTACTACAAAAATAACCTTGACAACTTTGTCCTGAAACAGAACATTGTTAAGGCTATCTATATCAAGGTCCCGAAGAGCGCTCCCCGAACCCAGCGCATTAAGGAACTCATGTTTTCAGACAGAGAGGAAGACAAGAACGAATTGAAGTCGTATTGCCTTAGCTTTTCAGCAGCCCATCACCTCGTCGACACGGCGTGGATTGCTTTTGACGAGTTGGTGCGCAATTCTCCAATGATCGAAATTCCCAACAAAATAGAGTTCCTCAAGTCCAACCCGTATTATGAAACCAGCGACGCAAACTACCTTTACTTTCTGAAGGTAGACGAGTACCGGGTATCGGACAACGTTTCGCCGCTCGAGTTTGTTAAGGATGAAATCCGGAACATTCTGTTGAATAAGAGAAAAGTGGAGCTCGCAAAGGAGCTGGAAGACCAGGTCTACCGGGAAGCCGAAGGGAATAAGGATTTTGAAATTTATTGATCGTTGCTATGAAGAAGTTTTTCGGAGTGTGGAGTCTCATTGCCCTCTTGACGTTGGGCAGCTTGGCGGCCTTCGGTCAGGATGGATCTTACGTCGTCGATGAGATCATAGCAAAGGTCGACAACTACATTGTCCTGAAGTCGGAGCTCGACCGTGCGTATCAGGACTATCTTGCGAATGGTGGTCATCCAGGTGAAGAAACCCGGTGCCAGTTTCTTGCATTGCTCATTCGCAACAAACTGATGATGGCCAAAGCGGAGATCGACTCCGTGGTGGTTCTCGACGAGGAGGTGGACGCGAACACCCAAAGCCGTATCAACATGATCCTTTCACAGTCGGGCAATTCCGCCCAACAGCTGGAGGCCATATACGGAAAGAGTATGGAACAAATACGGCTGGAGCTGCGCGACCAGATCAAGGAACAGATGGTGGTGCGGGAAATGGAGCGAACTATTTCGGCAGACATTACCGTGACGCCTGCCGAAGTGAAGCGGTTCTTCGCAAAGATTCCCCAGGATTCGCTCCCGTACTTTTCCGCGGAGGTCGAAGTAGCGCAGATCGTGCGGAAAGCAAAAATTAACGACGAGCAAAAAGAGGCAACAAAGCGGGAACTGATGGACATCCGCGACAGGATACTTAAGGGAGAAGACTTCAGTGAGTTGGCCAAGAAGTATTCGGATGACCCCAGCGTGACGTATAACGGGGGAGACATGGGCTGGGTCGGCCGGGGACAAATGGTGCCGGAGTACGAGGCCACGGCGTTTCGACTGGAACAGAACGAAATATCACAACCGTTCGAAACGGAATACGGCTTTCACATTATGCAGCTCCTCGACCGCCGGGGTAATGAATACCATTCCCGGCACATTCTTATAGCCCCGGAACCGTCCGAAAAAGATGTGCAGGATGCTATTGATTTTCTGGATAGTATTCGTACACTAATCGTCAACGACA
>DASVCT010000274.1:0-14429 GCA_036381475.1 Cyclobacteriaceae bacterium | reverse complement strand
GAATGATTGACAACGGCGGCAAGAAGGTGATGCACTCCGGCATCACGGTTTTAGGCCGCGAGTTTCAGGAACTCATTGCCCGTGCGCTCGCGGCGAAGGAGGTGAACGCGTGTATGGGAAGGATTGTGGCGGCTCCGACGGCAGGCGCCAGCGGAATCATGCCGGGCGTAATGTACACCGTACAACGCATCCACAACATTCCGGACGACAAGATCATGGAAGGCATGCTCGTCTCGGCAGGTATCGGCCTGATCATCGAGCAGCGTGCGTCACTTGCGGGTGCGGTGGGCGGATGTCAGGCTGAAACAGGCAGCGCTGCGGCCATGGCTTCCGGCGCGATTGCATACATTTTAGACGGCGGCAGCGACGTTGTCTTTAACGCCATAGGCACGACGCTACAATGTATGTTGGGCCTGGTCTGCGATCCTGTGGCAGGCCTGGTGGAGGTGCCGTGCGTGGTGCGCAACGCGAGCGCGGCAGCCATTGCATTCGCCGCTGCCCAGATCGCCCTCGCGCGCGTCGACAGCGTCATCCCTGTCGACGAAGTAGTTGGCGCCATGGGTGAGATCGGCGCCAGCATGGAAGTGCGATACAAGGAGACGTCACAGGGCGGTCTGGCGGCAACGCCGACCGCGCGGCAGATCGCGAAGCGGACGCTGATCCGCGACATTGACGTGTTACCGGACGATCAACCCAGCGGCTTGAGATAATTGATGGCGGTGTCTCCGAGGAAATAGATGAGCAGCGTCAATCCTACCGACCACACCGAGGCAGATATGAACATGTAGATGATCAGTTTGTCGCGGGGACTTCCGAATCCCACCGCAATTAACGCTCCACCTATTGGCGTCAGAAGCAACGGAGTGAGTGCAGCGACGCCCACGAGGCCGTACTTGCGCCATATCCTGACGAATTTTTTGTTCTGATCGGAAAAGCGGTTCTTCCGCGGGAAATAACGATTGATAACATACTTTTTGATCAGATCGCCGAAAAATGCGAACGCCAGGACGACCGTCATCATCCCCGCCACCGTCGTAAGGATGGTAGTGAACATATTAAGCTTGGCCAGGTATCCTCCTACCGGGCCAAGGATAAACTTGAGCATACTTGAAAAATACACCGGGATAGCCCGCGCCAGTTCTTCCCACATAAATAAAAGTTGTTCAATTCATGATCGCAGGATCGGTCAAAGCTTCTCGCCATAACCGAGATCGCCCGCGTCGCCCAGCCCGGGCACGATGTAAAACCTTTCATCCAGTTTTTCATCAATGGCAAATGTCCAGATCGAAAAAGATTCCTTCATATGTTCCTGAATATACGCAATCCCTTCCGGCGCGGCTACGAGAGAAGCAATATAAATATGCCGGGGCTTGCCGAAACGGGCCAGTTCGGTGACGGCACGAACCAGGGAACGCCCTGTTGCCAGCATCGGGTCGATGAGTATCACCAGCTCGTCGTCCAGCGCCGCTGTGGCAACATAGTCCAGCGCTATGCTGATCTCCCCTTCTCCCTCCACCCGCGCTGCACCCACAAAACCGCTCGACGCCTGGTCGAACACATCCAGAAATCCCTGGTGATAGGGCAGGCCGGCGCGCAGGACGGTAACGAGCACGGGTTGCTTTGCAGGCACCTGCATGTGCTTCGTCCCCAACGGGGTGACAACGTCTCTGCCGGTGTATGGAAAATCACGCGAGATTTCTGCAGCCATGATTCTTCCCAGCCGTTGCGTGTTGAACCTGAACCTCCACTTATCAACCTGCAAGTGACGGTCCCTCAATTCACTGAGGTACAGATTGGCAATTGAATTTTTTTCGCCTAGGTTGTGTACCATAACATGCTCCCGTTTGAAAATTAGCAAAAAAACTTGTGGTCGCTAATGGATACAAAACTTCTCAGGCAGCTTTGCGAAGTGCATGCACCCTCCGGCAACGAATCCGCCATGAGAGCGCTCGTGCTGGCCTACCTGAACCGCCGAAGCCGCAGCTGGAAGTCGCGGCCGGAAGTTGTCCATGGCGATGCTTTTCAAGACTGCCTCATTCTTAAGTTCGGTAAACCCCGCACGGCCATCTTCGCGCATATGGACAGCGTTGGTTTCACCGTGCGTTACTTCGACCAACTTGTGCCTGTAGGAAGCCCCGAGGCGCCGGCTGGTACGCGACTGATCGGCGAGGATTCCCTTGGCCCGGTCGAATGCGAACTGCAGTACGACCATGAAGGGCATGCCATCTATAGGTTTGGACGCGTGATCGACCGTGGCACCGACCTGACGTACAAAGTAAACTTCAGAAATGCCGGCGAATTTGTTGAATCGGCAAGCCTTGATAACCGGGTGGGCGTATACGCGGCACTGAAGGTGGCAGAAACACTCACCGATGGTGTGATTTGTTTCAGCTGTGGTGAAGAACACGGCGGCGGGACCGTGCCGTTCCTTATCCGGCACGTTTATGAAACCTGGGGCGTGCATCAGACGCTGGTCGCCGACGTGACGTGGACGACGGACGGTGTTCGTCCGGGCTCAGGACCGGTAATATCACTTCGCGACAGGCACATTCCTCGCCGAACATATGTCAACCGGATCGCTGAACTGGCATCGGCATCGGGCGTCCGTCATCAACACGAAGTGGAGGGCACAGGTTCGAGCGACGGTCGCGAATTACAGGCCTCCCCCTATCCCATCGACTGGTGTTTTGTCGGCGTGGCACAGGAACATCCACACACACCTGCTGAAAGAGTTCACAAAAAGGATGTTGCGCAGATGATTTCCCTGTATGAATACCTCATGCGACACCTGTGACGACAGGAGCAAGGTGGTGGTTTTGCAAAATGCAGTTATCTTTGACCCCCCATCCTATCGGAATGAAAATCCAGGACCTGGAATTTGTGCCTTTTATCAGCGGCGCAGAGGTACAAGCGCGCATAGCCTCCCTTGCGGAGGTGATCAGCCGTGATTATGCCGGCATGACGCCCATGTTCCTCCCTGTACTCAACGGTTCATTCATGTTCGCGGCTGACCTCATCCGGCATGTCACTATACCTTGTCGGGTGTCGTTCGTAAAGATCTCGTCCTATGTTGGAATGGAATCGACCGGCGATCTCAAGACGCTGATCGGTCATGACGAGAGCCTCTTTAACCAGGACCTCATCGTTGTTGAAGACATCGTCGACAGCGGGTTAACCCTGCGGCGGATCATGGATGAACTGCGTGGTCTCGGCACCCGATCCACCGAAGCGGTAACGTTGCTACGCAAAGCACCTGCACGAGAGCGAGCTATCGACGTGCGATACGTCGGCTTTGACATCGATAGTGAATTCGTTCTCGGGTTTGGCCTCGATTACAACGGACTCGGTCGCAACCTCAACGAAATCTACAAGGCGCTGGATTATCCCCAGGAAGAAACCTAACCTATCTTTTGCAATCAAATCAATTGTCATGCTGAACATGATCATCTTCGGACCACCCGGAGCGGGAAAGGGAACGCAAAGTCAAAAGCTTATAGAAAAGTACGGGCTGGTTCACATTTCAACAGGCGACCTCTTTCGCTGGCATACACGGAACGGCACACCGCTCGGCAAAAAGGTTAACGACATCATGGCGAGCGGAATGCTCGTGCCAGATGAGATTACGATCGCCATGCTGGAGGAAGAGGTTCAAAAGACACCTGATGCAAGTGGTTTCCTCTTCGACGGTTTTCCGCGAACCGTCGCCCAGGCGGAAGCGCTGGACGCGTTCATGGAACGTCGCGGCATGACGATAAACTGCGTCGTCGCGCTTGACGTTTCCGAAGAAGAACTCAGGCAGCGCATCGCGCGGAGAAAGGATATCGAGAAGCGTGCCGATGATGATGAGGAAAAGCTGAACAAACGCATCGCAGAATATTTTTCGAAGACCGTACACGTGCTGCCTTACTATGATGGTCAGGGTAAGCTTTATACGGTAAATGGCGTTGGTGCAATCGATGATATCTTCCAGTCGATTTGTGCCGTTGTTGAAAAAGTAACCTAGGCAGGCGGGATGGCCTCCCAGAATTTTATCGACTACGTCAAGTTCCTCTCGAGGTCGGGTAAGGGAGGCGCGGGTTTTGTTCACTTTCATCGCGAGAAGTTCAATCCAAAGGGAGGCCCTGATGGCGGCGACGGTGGACGAGGCGGAAGCGTCATCCTCCGTGGTAACGACCAGCTCTGGACACTGCTCCACCTGAAATACCGGAAGCATGTCCGTGCCGAAGACGGAAAAGGGGGCGAGGCGCAAAACCGCACCGGCGCAGCCGGCGAAGATGTAATTCTGGACGTACCTCTGGGAACGATAGCCCGAAGAGCGGAGACCGGCGAAGTAATCGGTGAAATCCAGCATCACGGTGAGTCGTTCGTGCTCACGCCCGGGGGGAGGGGCGGCAAAGGCAACGCGCACTTTGCGACGCCCACGCAGCAGGCGCCACAGTATGCCCAACCCGGCGAGCCGGGCATCGAAGAATGGATCATCCTGGAGTTGAAGTTGTTGGCGGATGTTGGCCTGGTGGGCTTCCCGAACGCGGGCAAATCGACGCTGCTTTCCGTCATTTCCGCCGCAAAGCCAAAGATTGCCAGCTACCCGTTCACAACACTGACTCCGAATCTGGGCGTGGTGCCGTATAAGGACGACCGCTCCTTTGTGGTGGCTGACATTCCCGGCATAATCGAAGGTGCTTCGGAAGGAAAGGGCCTCGGGTTGCGGTTCCTTCGGCACATAGAAAGGAATTCGCTACTGCTATTTATGATTCCGGCCGATTCTCCTGACATCAGGGCCGACTATAACGTCCTCGTCGGCGAGTTGGAAAAGTATAATCCCGAATTGCTCGACAAGAAGCGCATTCTTGCCGTCACGAAATCCGACTTGCTGGACGAGGAACTCAGACAGGAATTAGAAAAGGAGCTCCCGGAGGGAATTCCAGCCGTATTTATTTCCGCGATCACGCACCGTGGGATAGGAGCACTTAAAGACATGATCTGGCAGCACTTGCAGGGATAAAAGCCCGAAACGTGTGCCATTATGACACGGTTAGGGATTTGGCAAACTTATTGACAATTTGCGATAATGGGTTTTTAACCTAGGGTAAAGTATTGCTATGATGAACACGGAATCAGGCGAAGAAAAAGCAAATCAGGAGGAATTAGTGTCAGAAAATCACCAGGAAATGCCGAAGAATGAGAAGCAAGAGGATGTGCGTCCCCAGGAGGCTGCCACCGACGTGACGGCGCAGGCAATCGCGAATGAAGAGTTACTTGAGATGAAGGACAAGTATCTGCGACTTTACTCCGAGTTCGAGAACTTCCGCAGACGTACGTCCCGTGAAAAGCTCGACATGATTCAATCGGCAAACGAGCAGGTCATCAAGTCGCTGTTGCCGATACTGGATGATTTTGAGCGTGCGGAGAAAGCCCTGGGGCAGGCGAGCACGGAACTCACCGACGGTTTCATCCTCATCGGTAACAAGTTTCGTAAGATACTCGACCAGTTCGGGCTAAAGCCCATGGACCTGTCCAGTGGGTCGGATTTCAATGCCGACTACCATGAGGCAATTTCGCAGGTTCCCACTGAGGATGAGAAGCTGAAGGGCAAGGTCATCGACGTGGTGGAACGGGGCTACCTGCTAAACGATAAGGTAATCCGCTACGCGAAGGTCGTAGTGGGCAACTAACGATTCGATGGCAACCAAACGAGATTATTACGATGTTCTAGGGGTCAGTCGTTCGGCTTCACCGGAAGAAATCAAGAAAGCTTACCGGAAGATCGCCATTCAATATCACCCGGATAAGAACCCCGGAAACAAGGAAGCTGAAGAAAAGTTCAAGGAAGCCGCCGAGGCGTACGAGGTGCTGAGCAATCCCGAAAAGAGGGAACAGTACGATCGCTTCGGTCACGCCCGTCCCGGCAATGGCGGATTTGGCGGCGGCATGAACATGGAGGATATTTTCAGCCAGTTTGGTGATATTTTCGGCGGTTCCAATCCTTTCGAAAGCTTCTTTGGAGGAGGTGGTTCCCGGCGTCGTGGTCGCAAGGGTTCCAACCTTCGCATTAAATTGAAGCTTACGCTGGAGGAAGTGGCGAATGGTGTTGAGAAGAAAATAAAGGTGAACCGCCTCGTCCGGGCCGAAGGAGTCACGTTCAAGTCCTGTCCAACCTGTCAGGGAACCGGCCAGATGAAGCGGGTAGTCAACACCATGCTGGGACAGATGGTGTCGGCCACCACGTGTCCCGCCTGTAACGGCTCGGGACAAATCCTGGACCGTCGGCCACCCGGTGTCGACAGCTCGGGGCTGGTGTCAAAGGAAGAGGTGATAACTGTACGAATTCCACCCGGTGTCGCAGAGGGTATGCAGCTCTCGATGACCGGCAAAGGGAACGAGGCGCCCGGCGGAGGACAGCCCGGCGACTTGCTCATCCTCGTGGAAGAGCAGGAGGACAAGTATCTCAAGCGCGATGGCAACAACCTGATTTACGACCTGTACCTGAGCATTTCTGATGCTGCCCTTGGTACCTCTGTGGAAGTGCCCTCGGTGGGCGGAAAGGTCAAAATCAAGATTGAACCCGGCACGCAGAGCGGAAAAATCCTGCGGCTGCGAGGCAAGGG
The DNA here is from genome assembly GCA_036381475.1 of Cyclobacteriaceae bacterium. GTDB lineage: Bacteria > Bacteroidota > Bacteroidia > Cytophagales > Cyclobacteriaceae > ZC4RG29. The sequence continues at coordinate 7,821 of DASVCT010000274.1, read as the reverse complement.
CCTGAAGGACGTCAATGGCTATGAAATCGGGGATCAGCTCATCCACATTAACGTCTGGACTCCAAAAAAGCTCACGGCAGAGGAGCGCGCTATGCTGGAAAAACTGCGTAATTCGCCGAATTTCGAACCCCACCCGGATTCAGGTGACAGGAGCTTTTTTGAACGCATGAAGGAATTTTTCCAATAGACCAGGGGGCTGAATGCCGTATTGCGGCTTTTTGCGGCCTTTCGTCAATAAAATCTTACATCCCGTAACCTAATGACGTTCAGGCCGTAACTAATGCCATGCGGATGTTATTTTGGCTCTTGATGACCGGCGTTGTGGGGTTAGGAACGGGGTTTGGGCAGGTAAAGAGGCAGTTTAATGTCGAAAACACGGAGTCCTGCCGGACCATTTCACTCAGCGTACGGGCAAACCGGGGGAATTGCTATATCAAGCCCAGCCAAAATAGCGACATCCTCAATGTATTCAGCAATCAGGACGCACAGTCATTTTCCCACAACTTCACCAAGGAAATTCGTAACCAAACCTGCTACGTGTCCCTGACCCTCGAGGAGGATGTCTCCGGGGGATTCGGAAGAACGATTTCCACTCGCGTGTTCGGGCAGCCGGAATCCCGCTCGGACAAATACTGGAAAATGTACCTGACCGACATGAAGCCCTACATCCTGGAGCTGAATTACGGTATGGGGCAGGCCCATGTCGACCTTTCGGGCCTTTCCATCCGCAGGCTGAAGATCACTACGGGCAGCGCCGATGTGAATGTAGGCTATGAATCCCTGGAAAATCACATTGACATGGACACCCTCTACGTGAAAGCGGACCTGGGCACCGTTAATGTCAGCAATATCAATTTTTCACGCGCCCGCAACGTACTCGCCGATGTTGGCTTTGGCAACATGACACTTGACTTCAGTGGTCAGCCGTTGGTGACCAACAACGTGAAAGGCAGCGTCGGAGCGGGCAACCTCACCATCATACTTCCCGACAATTCCGTACCCGTCCTGGTTAAGGTTCGGGAGTCGTGGCTTTGCAGCGTTTCAATCAGCGGGAATCTGAAAAGCATCGGAAACAACACCTACGTCAATGAGGCTTATCAAATGAATCCCCGCAATCCGCTTCAGTTTGACCTCGACGTGTCTATGGGAAACATCATTTTCAAGCAATCGAACTGACTTCGTTTACACACGCTATTGCTGCTCTGCAATTCCTTCTTATCTTTTGCGCACAATAACCCACACGGCCACGCATTTTGGAAGCAATAGTCGCGACCAACATATCCAAGCACTACGTCCAGCACACCGCCCTACGGAATATTAATTTCACCATTCCTGACAGGAGCATCGTTGGATTGCTCGGTCCGAACGGCGCCGGAAAGACCACGCTTATCCGCATCATCAACCAGATCATTACACCTGATACGGGGCAGATATCTTTTTACGGAGAAGACCTCGCACCGCGCCATATCAGCATGATCGGATATCTTCCCGAAGAGCGCGGCCTCTACAAGAAGATGAAGGTCGGCGACCTGCTGATATACCTGGCCCGACTTCGCGGGATGGACAAAAAGGAAGCCACGGAGAAAAGTAAGGCCTGGGTAAAGAAATTTGAAATCACCGAGTGGTGGACGAAGAAAGTCGAAGATCTGAGCAAAGGGATGGCGCAGAAGATCCAGTTCATCAGCACCATCATGCACAACCCGCGGCTCATTATCCTCGACGAGCCGTTCTCGGGATTTGATCCGATCAACGCCCAACTCATTACCGAAGAAATCCTGGCCCTGCGGGAACAGGGAAGCACCATAGTCTTTTCCACACACCGCATGGAGACTGTGGAAGCATTGTGCGACCACATTCTTCTGATCAATAATGCCGAAATCATCCTGGAGGGATCCAAGAGCGGTATCCGCAGCCAATACCGTTCGGATACATTCGAGGTTCGGCACGTCGGTGCCTTTGAAACGACGGGCACGCCGTACACACTGCTCAGCCGTGTACCGGTAGAGGATCAGTTGTTCCATTCCACGCTGAAGACTCCGCGCGACGAAAATCCCAACCAGATTCTTCAGTACCTCATCGGTGTTACCGAGGTCCACAGCTTCGTTGAAAAGCTGCCGACCATGAGTGATATATTCATCAGCCTGGTGAAAGGAGGTGATCGTGAATAAGATTCTATTGGTAGCGCGTCAGGAGTTTCGCAACCGCGTTCATAAGCGGTCGTTCCTGATCGCAACGATCCTGATCCCGCTCATCTTTCCCGCCATCGTCGGCATCCTGATCTACACCGCCGTGCAGCAGGAAAAGGGTGAAAGCCGCAAGGTAGTCCACTACATCGACGAAACCGGGTTGTTCAATCTGACAAGCAATCAGTTCGACTTTCGGCCGTTCAACGGCCCGCTCGAAGATGCGAAACGTGCGATTACCCACGATGACAGCTTTGGCTTGCTGTACATTCCCAAACTCGACCTGTACCATCCCCGGGGCATTATGTTGTACAGCACCGTCAATCCGGGCATGGGGGACATAGGGGCGCTGAATGGCCTTATAGAGAACAGCATCAAGGAGGCCAAGATGCGGGACCTGAAACTGGATCAGGGCGTGCTAGACAGCCTGGCGACAAACGTGAATGTGCTTACCGTAAAATTGGGTGAATCCGGCCAGGAACAATCAGCTAACTCAATGGTGATGTCGGGCGTCGGCATGTTGTTCGGTCTGCTGATGTACCTCTTCATATTCATTTACGGCGCACAGATTATGCAGGGGATCATTGAGGAAAAAACCAACAAAGTGGTCGAGGTGATCATTTCTTCCATACGACCATTTCAGCTGATGATGGGAAAGATCCTCGGCCTGGCATCGGTCGGCCTGCTGCAGTTTCTGATATGGATTGTGTTGATCACGGTGCTCTCTTCGGCGCTCTTTTTCTTCTTCGGCATCGAAATGCCCCAGGAGCAAATGACGGGACAACTACCGGGAGCCACTCCATCGTACGATGGCGTCGCTCAAATCCTGGAAGTGTGGGACCAGATTCCCGTGACGTTCCTCCTGGTGACCTTTATATTTTATTTTCTTGGCGGCTACCTGATCTACGGAGCTCTTTTTGCTGCCGTCGGATCAGCGGTTGATATCCCCTCGGAGGCGCAGCAATTCATCTTCCCGATCACAATCCCTATGCTCATTTCGTACATGAGCCTGTTCCTCTTTATCCTTCAGGACCCGCACGGGCAGATCAGCGTGTGGTTATCTATCATACCCTTTACTTCACCCATTGCGATGATGGGAAGGGTCGCCTACGGCGTTCCCGGCTGGCAGCTCGCCCTATCCATGATATTGCTTGTCGGAGGGTTTGTTTTCAGCACATGGCTCGCGGCCCGCATCTACCGGGTTGGCATTCTCATGCACGGTTCCAAAGTCAGCTACCGGGTTCTTGCCCGGTGGTTTATGATGCGGAATTGAGCTTTTTAGTTATTTTCCGGTCATGTCCAAAGCGTCGCCAGCCAGCAGCGGTTTTTATCAGCATAACCCTGCCCTGAAGTGGGTGGTGCTGATTATCTCGGTTTTCATCAGTATTGGGTCCATTTATTACACGAACGTACTGGTGGAACAACTCAAGGCACGGGAGCGTCAGCAGGTGCAGCTGTTTGCACGGGCGATCGAATACACCCTGAAAGACGACCCGAGCAGCAATGTGCTTTTTGTCTCGGAGGAGATCATCAACAAGAACAATTCAGTGCCCACCATCCTGGTCACCCGCGACGGCCAGTACGAATACCGTAACATTCACATTGATCCCGGTTGGTCGGAGGAACGCAAGAAGCGCGTGCTCGAACAGCAGCTCTCCGAAATGAAAGCTATCTACGAGCCCATCGAAGTGACGTATAGCCACGATGGTATTACAGAAAATTACGGACATGTGTACTACCGCAATTCGGCGCTGCTCACCCAACTGATCGTATACCCTTACATTCAGCTTTCGGTAATCGCGATCTTCGGGTTTATCAGTTATCTGGCATTCAATTATTCCAAGGCTGCGGAGGAGAATCGCGTATGGGTAGGCCTCGCCAAAGAAACGGCACACCAGCTGGGCACTCCCCTGTCGTCGCTTATGGCCTGGCTGGAGGTGCTGCGGGAAGATGAGGATCTGCGCGCAAAGGGCATTGTGGACGAACTGGAGAAAGATATCCGGAAGCTGACCCTGGTGACCGAACGCTTTTCCAGCATCGGTTCAACGCCCGCACTGAAACAGGAAAACGTGGTGACGCTGATTCACAATGTCGTCAACTACCTTCGGCCCCGCGTCTCGTCGAAGGTGAACATCGAAGTGTATTCGCTTTCCGACCACATTGAAGCCTGGGTGAACGTACCCCTTTTTGAATGGGTCATCGAAAACCTGTGCAAGAATGCAGTCGACGCCATGGGCAACACGGGTACGATCGCCATCAAAATTCTGCGGGGCAGTGAAGGGAAGGTTTTTATTGACGTGTCCGACACCGGACGGGGCATACCCCGTTCGAAAATACCGATGGTGTTCAAGCCCGGATTTACCACCCGGAAGCGCGGATGGGGGCTGGGACTTGCCCTCGCCAAGCGAATTATTGAAGACTATCATTTCGGCAAAATTTTCGTTAAGTCCTCGGAAGAAAACGTAGGTACCACGTTCCGCATCGCGCTCAATTCGACCTAAATTCCCGACCGCTGCACCTGCCAAAAATCATCCGGAGGCCCGATTGCCAATACAGGATATTACATTACCTTTGCGGTCGAATTTTCAGGCCTTAACAAGAAAAAACGAAAATCGATGGCAAACACCGGCAGAATCACCCAGGTTATTGGACCCGTAGTGGATGTGGCGTTTGACGAGCCTGGGGCGAAGCTTCCCAATATTCTTGATGCTCTTGAAGTCGTAAAGGAAGACGGCACCCGCGTGGTGCTGGAATGCCAGCAACACCTGGGCGAGGAACGCGTTCGCACCATCGCTATGGAGGGTACCGAGGGACTTATGCGGGGCATGAGGGTGGTCGACACCGGTTCTCCCATCAAAATGCCGATTGGAGAAGACATCAAAGGCCGGCTATTTAATGTCGTAGGTGAAGCCATCGACGGAATTCCACAGCCCAAGGGGCAATCCGCACTGCCGATTCACCGGTCTGCCCCGGCGTTCGAAGACCTCTCGACGGCGACGGAAGTGTTGTACACGGGGATCAAGGTCATCGACCTGATTGAGCCTTACGCAAAGGGTGGAAAGATCGGCCTCTTCGGAGGAGCCGGTGTCGGAAAAACTGTTTTGATCCAGGAGCTGATCAACAATATCGCAAAAGCATACTCCGGACTTTCAGTTTTTGCTGGTGTGGGTGAGCGTACCCGTGAAGGAAATGACCTGCTTCGCGAAATGATCGAAGCGGGTATCGTAAACTATGGTGAAGATTTCATGAAGTCGCTGCACGCCGGCGGCTGGGATCTTTCCAAGGTGAGCCCTGAAAAGCTGGCCGATTCAAAAGCGACCTTCGTATTCGGGCAGATGAACGAACCGCCGGGAGCGCGTGCACGGGTTGCCCTTTCGGGGCTGACGATAGCCGAGTACTTCCGCGATGGCGACGGGCAGGGCAAGGGCCGTGACATCCTCTTCTTTATCGACAATATCTTCCGTTTTACCCAGGCGGGTTCCGAGGTTTCGGCCCTTCTCGGACGTATGCCTTCCGCCGTGGGCTATCAACCCACGCTCGCTACGGAAATGGGCGCCATGCAGGAACGCATTACGTCGACCAAACACGGTTCCATTACTTCGGTACAGGCTGTGTACGTACCTGCTGACGACCTCACCGACCCTGCACCGGCGACTACGTTCGCCCACCTCGACGCAACGACCGTATTGAGCCGGAAGATTTCCGAGTTGGGAATTTACCCTGCGGTCGATCCGCTGGATTCCACCTCGCGGATCCTTCGCCCGGAAATTGTCGGCGACGAACATTACGACTGCGCACAGCGCGTGAAGAACATCCTGCAACGCTACAAGGAACTTCAGGATATCATCGCGATCCTCGGGATGGATGAATTGTCGGAAGAAGACAAGCTCGTCGTCAGCCGCGCGCGTCGCGTTCAACGCTTCCTTTCACAACCCTTCCACGTAGCCGAAGCATTTACCGGCCTGAAGGGGGTGCTCGTCGATATTAAAGACACCATCAAGGGATTCAACATGATCATGGATGGTGAACTTGATCACCTCCCGGAAATGGCATTCAACCTGGTGGGCGACATTAACTCGGCGATCGAGAAAGGAGAACGTATGATCGCGGAAGCCCAGGCTTAAAGGTGACAGTCTATGCATCTGGAAATCCTTACGCCTGAAAAGAAAATCTTCGAAGGAGAAGTTACGATCGCCACTTTCCCCGGCGCCGATGGGTCGTTCCAGGTACTGGATCATCACGCGCCGCTGATCTCGTTGCTCAAGGAAGGTGACGTCATTTACAAGGGAGGCGAGGCACACGGAAGCGTTCGTATCACCGGGGGCGTCGTAGAAGTTTTAAAAAACAAAGTAATACTGCTGGCCGACGGCGTGGCTTAGGTCGCACAGAACGACATCAACAAAAAACCCCGGCTATTGTCGGGGTTTTTTGTTGGGAGACCTGACGTTAAGGCTATTGGCGTGATAGCCATAGCACGAAGAAGACGACGCCGATAATCAGCGCGATGCCGCCGATGATCCAGAACACGTCCCCTCCGATAATAAGGGCAACGATACCCACGGCCCCAAAGATAGCTGCCATCTTGAGGTCCTGGTCCATAGCCTGGGCTGCCGCAGCAGCCTTCACTTCGTCGCCCTGTTTCTTTGCCTTGATGTAAGTCTTTACTAGTTCCTTTGCCTCCTTTCGGAAATCCCTGCGCTCAGCCCTGGACATTTCCTTATATGATTTCACAGGTTCTTCATTCACCGCAGTAGCAACAGTGGCGTGCCGTGCCTTTACCAACGGTGCCGGAGTCCCCGGGTCTGCGCTGGCCAGGAAGGCGTCCTGGTCAAGCCGAAGCGGGCTCTCGGATATCGCCGGCGCTGTCGCGCCATCTTGCGCCGTGGAAGGAGCCGTGGCAACTTGAGAAGAATGCCTGCCTGAATTGTAGTCATACTTATCAAAAAGGTAAGTATACTTCGGAGTGGAACATGCCGCCAGGAAGACGGCGGCGAGAGGAAACAAGTACCTGGTCATAGTGGTTGTATAAATGGTCACTTGAATATAGAAATTAATCGTCTAACAAACCGCTTTTCAAACTCCCAAAAAAAACGAAACTGACCAAACAGAAATCCATAGGCCAGCAATATAATATTGTAAATCGGAAGGATCAGCACATAGTACACAATTGTAGCCGTGGTGTTGAAGGGAGGTTCACCAAGGAGAAGACGTAACACCGGACCTCTGAGATAGACTACGGTAAAGCCGGTGCAGGCAAACACGAGCAACACCATGATCACCTGGCCTGCACTCTTTAGCTTCCATCGTGTCTTGAGTCGTTCAATCCAACCGGGTCGCGACATCATCGATCGATTTGTGAATTTTATTCTACATCCAACCAAAGCCCCTGGGCAGGCAGTGGTGCTGTGAAAGACATCGGCTCCTTGCGTACCGGGTGGGTGAACGCCAGCTTCCAGGCGTGAAGATAAATGCCCCGATAATCATGCGCAGGCGGTCCTCCATATTTTACGTCGCCGATAATGGGAGCGCCGAGCGTTGCGAGCTGAGCGCGGATCTGGTGCGGCCGGCCGGTCAAAGGGTTCACCTGGATAAGCCATCCGTGGGAAACGCGCCGCAGGACACGATAAGAGAGTTCGGC
>DASVCT010000273.1:0-9667 GCA_036381475.1 Cyclobacteriaceae bacterium | reverse complement strand
GGTCACCGAGATCCAGCCCCAGCATCCGGCGGCAATCACCTTGCAAAGACAACTCGCAGTAGATTCGGCACAAACCACACCCGCCCTTACGCCCGAGGATCGGAGATCACTGAGAAACAGCGAGATATATCGTGCCTCCAGGAATAAGTTGGTGATCAGGAGATGAATTGGCCAGGAGAGCCAGGTGCTCTGACACAAGAGACACCATTCCTAAAGATATGCTTATCAAGTGGGCCCTGCTGGGATCGAACCAGCGACCACCTGATTATGAGTCAGGTGCTCTAACCGACTGAGCTAAGGGCCCGGTTCCGGGCGATCGGCCCGGAACGAAGTGTGCAATGTTACTTGATTTGGGGGGAAATGACAACCCCAGACGCGGTCCACGGTCGACCTCAACCGAAACACAGGACAGTACAGGTTCCGACAGCGCCCTCCACGGTCCTTGCACCATAACCCGTTAGCCCTTAATAAAATTTCGGAAGCAGCCTCGCCCAACAACCCCTATCTTGTCCACAAGCCATCCCGCGTAATCATGAAAACATTGATCCTCTGCCTCCCGTCGCTGCTTGCCATCACTGTCTTCGGACAGCATGACCCGGTAACGTCTGACGTCTATTCGACTAAGAACGCAAAAGCCACCCCCATCCTCACCGGCTCCACGCGCTTCCTCGAAACCCTCGAAATCCGTAGCGTCACCCTCGAACCGAACGCCGTCGCTGAGGCCGACCAGCGCCACGACGACCTGGAAGAACTTGTTATCATAAAATCCGGTACGCTCGACGTAACCCAAAACAACACAACCCAATCACTCGGACCCGGGAGCGTCGCCCTCACCCTGCCGGGTGACAACCACAGCCTCGCCAACTCGTCCGGGTCACCCGTAACGTTTTATGTGTTGACATACCGGTCGAAAGGCAAAGCAGACAACGAACGCGGGCGAATGTCGGGCGGGTCATTTATGCTCGACCGCAACGCAATCAAGTTCCAGGAACATGACAAGGGCGGGATACGCCGGTATTACAACCGACCCACGTCGATGTTCGAACGAATGGAAATGCACGTCACCACCCTCAACAAAGGTCTCAGCAGCCACGACCCCCACACCCACAAGGCCGACGAGATCATCCTCCTCGTAAAAGGTCAGGCAGAAATGTACATCGACGGCAACCGGAAGCCAGCCGATGAAGGCTCCCTCTCCTTTCTGAACTCCATGGTCCCCCATGCCCTTACCAACACGGGCTCGGGTCCCTGCGAATACTTTGCCTTTCAGTGGGAATAGAATTCAGTTACTGATTATTAATTCTTTTTACCATGCACACCAGAATTTTCCTTCTGCTCATTGCGCTATTTGCCACCACAGCCTCGCGCGGCACCACACTCCATCCCTGGGAGGTGCATACACTCACCTTCACCGCATGCGGCAACTACGCCAACCCCTACACCGACATCCCGCTACAAGGTGGTGACGACTTGCTCACCGTCACCTTCACCGGAACGTCCGGTGACGCCAGAGGAAAATCCCTTACCGTCACAGGAGCCTGGAACGGCGAAAAAGAATGGGTCGTGAACTTCGCAGCGCCCGCAGTCGGCACCTGGACGTACAAGACAACATCGCGCGACCGAGGCATGAATGGAAAACGCGGTAAGCTGGAAGTGGTCCCCTGGACAGAACAAGACCTCGATAACAACCCCACGCGTCATGGTCCTATCCGCGTCCACCAGGGCACCGAACGCGCCGGACGATACTTTGAATATGCCGATGGCACTCCGTTCCTGTGGATCGGAGACACGTGGTGGAACTGGACCAAACGAAGCATCCGGTTTGAAACGTTCCAGGCCATGGTGGACAACCGCTCCGCCAAGGGTTTTACTATCGGACAGCTGTTCGTCCCGGGCAACGGCTGGGGCAGGGAGAGCTCAGCACTTTCTGAAGATTACACCCAACTGGACCCGATGCATGTCCAACACATAGAACAAATGATCCGCTATGCAAACAGCAAGGGAATAACGGTCTGGATTCACGGGTGGTGGAGCCGGGAAGATCTTGACGACACCGCCGGCGCCGAAGCGGTAAAACGCTGGTGGCGGTATCTCGTTCACCGCTTTGGCGCCTACAATGTGATTTGGGTGCTGGCCGGTGAATACAATATGTACAACAACGGCGGCTTTCCGTTGTCGTTCTGGAAAGAACTCGGGCAAATGATCCGCGACGAAGATCCGTACGACCATGTCATTAGTGCCCACAACACACCGCCATTCTGGAACGGAGGCGCCGATGCTCCGCAATGGTCTACCGCCACCGTGCTCCACAACGAGCCCTGGCTCGATTACAACCAATCTCAAACCGGCCATGGCCGCTATGCTAACGAGATGATCCCACACGTCGTCGCCGACGCTTATGCAATGAAGCCCCCGAAACCCATCGTCGTCACAGAGCCGTGGTACGAATTCGTCGAAGGTAATCCTACCGGACGCGACATTCGGCTTGGGGCCTGGGGCGCGATGATGTCCGGAGCAGCAGGACATTCATACGGCGGCGGGCACGTGTGGCTGGCGAGCGTACCCGAATCGCCCGGCGGAGGCGGTCCCTGGCCCATTGAGAAAGGATTCGAGCGTACAACGTACGACTATGAAGGCGCGCGCTCCATGCAGATTATGGGTGAGTTCCTCAGGTCGATCCACTGGTGGGACCTTTCCCCTCACCCCGAACTGGTAAGCGACTACCCTCAACCATTCTGCCTCGCACGACCGGGTAACACGTATGTTCTCTACCTGCGCTATGGCGGATACGTCAAGGTAAATATGGGCGCGTCCGACGCAACGTATTCATACTACTGGATGGATCCATCCACCGGTGAAAAGACCCAGCCAAGAACCTGGACCGGCCACGGATCCAAGTCGTTCATGAGTCCCGGAAGCTATCCCTCGGAAACGAAAGTGAGGGACTGGGTTCTACTTGTTAAAAAAATGAGTGAATGAGTGGATGAGTGAATGAGTGAATGAGTGGATGAGTGAATGAGTGGATGAGTGAATGAGTGAATGGGAGAATGAGTGAATGGGAGAATGAGTGAATGGGAGAAAGAGTTGAAGGTTGAATAGGGCTCCATTCGTTTCAATCCGTGAATCCCTTTTTGGTCGGAACCATCAAACCAGCCCCAGCGGGGCGGCATGTTGGTAGCCCGGGGCAAGACCCCGACTCTGTCGGGGTTGCGGCCCCGGGATAGGTCGTAGAACGATCGCGCGCCACAGGGAACATTAATCGGGGTACATACTTTGCTGGCGCGCAACGAGTAGCTTGACAATCGGGGTAGGGTACTGTAAGAGGTAAATTATGGGACTAATACCGCTGCAACTCTGGTTCGACCTCCTGAATATAGCCCATAATTCCAGCCCGGAGGTTATAAAGATTGGTGTAACCAAAGCGTTGCTCGAGACGGCGGATCGCTTCGGCACTTCTCCCGCCGGTCTTGCAGTGAATTACTACTTTGCGGTGGCGGTCGATCCTTGAAGCCAATGATTCAATTTCGCCGAGCGGCAAAAGCTCGCCGCCGAGGTTGACGATATCGTATTCGTATTTCTCGCGCACGTCGATGAGTTGAAAATCCTCCCCTCGTTCCCTCCATGTCGCGAGCTCCGTCGCGGTGACCTCCTTAATCTCCCGCTCTTCCTTTTTCACCCCACAAAACTCATCATAGTCGACGAGGTTGGCAATAACAGGCGTATCAGGATTCTTCCTGATCTTGAAGACGCGGGCCTCAAAGGTGAGTGCGTCGAAGACCAGAAAGCGGCCGCTCAACGCCTCGCCCACACCGGTAACAATCTTGATGACCTCGAGTGCTTGCATACTTCCTATGATACCGGGAAGCACACCCAGCACGCCGGCTTCAGCGCAATTGGGCACAAGGCCGGGCGGCGGCGGCGACGGGTACAGGTCGCGATAATTTGGTCCGGTTTTTCCTTCTGCGTCGCGGTAATTAAAAACCGAAACCTGACCTTCAAACCGAAAGATGGATGCGTACACGTTTGGCTTGCCAAGCATTACGCACGCATCGTTCACCAGGTAACGCGTGGCGAAATTATCGGTGCCGTCGGCGACGACGTCGTAGGGTGCTATGATGCTGAGGGCATTCTCGGATGTGAGCCTTGTCTCGTGAACCTCCACTTTGATGTGGGGATTCAAAGCAAGTAGCTGTTGCTTTGCGACTTCTGCCTTGGACTTCCCGACGTCCCCAACCGAATACAGTACCTGACGCTGGAGATTGCTGTCGTCGACCCTGTCGAATTCGACAACTCCAATGGTGCCGACGCCCGCCGCCGCGAGGTATAGCAGTGCAGGACTTCCCAGCCCACCTGCGCCCACTACAAGCACACGGGCCGCTTTGAGTTTCTGTTGCGCCTCCAGCCCGAAACCCTCCATGGCAATGTGGCGACTGTACCGTGCCAGCTCCTCTTTCGAAAGGTAGGAAGGCTCATTGTCCATCGTTTTAATCGCGTTTATACCCGGGTTATTCCCTGTGTCCGCTACAAATATACCCATCAAAAGGGGAAAACAGCCATGTTCCCGTGCCTGGCCGTTCCAACACGAATTCCACCGCCGCCTTATTTAAGGGGGAAGGCAGGTCGCAGACTCTAAGAGCAGCATGCCTGATATTGCTTCACACTCCAACCATTACCATTTTACAGGTACAAACACTTTCGGTATCTTGAGCCAAACCCATGTCTATGCTGTCCCTTCCGCTCAGCTCCCTGGCCTTATCAGGTCTTAAAAAGAAAATCGAAGACAAGATCGAGCGAATGCTCCTTAGCAATTTTCCCATTCGATGGGAATACAGACCCAAAGGAATAAAGGACCTTGCGACGCTAAAGGCGTCCGGCATGCTGGACCTCGTCGTGTTGCGCGAACCGTATACTTCAACGCTTATCCCTAACGACTTTTACCAATACTGTACCGACTACTTTCACACCGTAATATCATCAAAAAACCCAGGGGACTACCTGGCAGTTGTGAAGGAAGGACGCATTATGATGGACTCGGGCAGCCACATGGCCGTGGTCTCGTCAGATGGTTACCTGATTAAGGAATTGTCCTTCCAATGGAATCGCGGACTCGTAACCATAGAACAGAACGCCTACCTCCGACAAAAGGGATTCAGCAAGCCAACAAAAATAAAGGGTACGGTGTTCAGCATGCTGGCGGGTGGCGGCGCCATTACCTATTACTATCACTGGATGGTGGACAGTCTTCCACGGCTGTTCCTTCTTAAAGAGTCAGGACTGTTTGATACGGTCGACTATTTTCTGGTGCCCAACTATTCGCTGGACTATCACCGGGAAACTCTTGCCTATTTTGGAATCAAAGATCACCAGGTTATCAGTATTCAGTCGCACCGACATATTCAGGCCGATTCGCTGATCCTAACTTCCTACACCCGCGTCAACGGCCACCACCCCCAGTGGGCTTGCGACGGATTCTATGACACGTTCGTAGGTGCGTCTGCACCGGAACGCAGCGATAAACTTCTTTACATCAGCAGAGCCGATGCCAAACAGCGCAGGGTCTTGAATGAGTCGCAGCTGATCGACATGCTGAAGCGATACGGCTTCGAGGTGTATACGATGTCTTCACTCTCCATGCGCGAAAAAGTGCAACTGCTGAGCGCTGCCCGAGTCATCGTCGGACCCCATGGATCCGGCAGTGTCAATTTCGCCTTTTGCAAACCCGGTACCAAAATCCTCGAACTGTTTCCCGACAATTGCGTGGCGCCTTTCATATGCGACATATGCGATAAGCGTGGATTGGTTTACGACTACCTCTTATGCGAATCTGATGGCAACGCCACAAACGCCGTCGAAGGCCAGAAACTTAACCTCACCGCAGACATAAACCAAGTGGAGGAGAAAGTGCGTAAACTGCTAACGGAGTAACCTGTTCGGGGGGGAATAAGGGAATAAGGAAATAAGGAGATAAGGAAATAAGGAGATAGGGAAATAAGGAGATAGGGAGATAAGGAAATAAGGTGAACTCATCATGGGGGAACCTATTCAATTCTTCAACTCTTTACCATCATTCACTCATTCACTCATTCACTCATTCACTCATTTCTCACAGTATCTCCAGCCAGCTCTTGCAAACGGCGCGTTCACCGATGGTGACTTCGTAGAAATAGGTACCAAGTGGCAGGTCTTCACCACCCCAGTCGTACTGATAGTCGTCCGACTCATATACCTTCGTACCCCAGCGATTGTAGACGACAAGGTTGACGCGGATGCCGAAATCGGCAGGCGTCTGATCGCCAGTATCTCCAAAGAGAATGGTAAACTTATCGTTGTATCCTGGCGTCTCATTTGGCGTGATCACATTGGGGATACGCACTGAGTACACGGGTACTGGCGATACCTTCTCGAATACGCAGAATTCGCGGACACTTCGCAGCGAAACGTTGTAGAGTCCGTCCTCTGCGTAGACGTGCAATTCGTCCCCCTGCTCGCTCGTTGCCCCATCGCCAAAGTCGAAGACCATCTGCGTGTCGGTGGCATCCGGTGTCAGGTTAACCACTTCCAGAGCCGGCCTGTCGAGGCACTGACCGCGCTGGAAAATCTGGAAATCAGGTTCAACTCGGGGGATGACCCTCAGGTCGACGGTATCCCGCAAGACGCAGCCGTTTGCTTCCGTCACCGTAACAAAGTAACGCGTCGTCGTATCGGGCGTGACTTTTGGTCTGGCGTCATGTGAGACAAAGCTGCCGTCTTCGCTCATCCAGTGATAGATCGTACCACCAGATGCCTCAAGGGTATAAGGGGTACCCTGGCATAAGGCGTCGTCATCCTGGACAACGCCCTGATGCATGAACACGTCGATGAACAATTGCGTTGAATCGCTACCGATACATGTTCCGGGGTCGATGGCTACAAGCTTCACCAGGTACCGACCCGGGGCTGTATACCGGTGGACCATCATATTGGTGTCCGTCTTAACAACCTCCGTTCCGTCGCCGAAATCCCAGCGGAAAGTTTCGCCGCCGACGCTACGGTTCTGAAATACAATCGCATCAGGAAGACACACCTTGCGTATGTTTGGAGCGTCGAATTTTTCGGAGTTTGTCTGGATACGTGCGCGCAGTGAGGCCAGGTCGAACTTGAACGCGGCGTTGTTGCAGTTCGGGCTGCGATTGCGGTTGGACCAGGCGCCGGGCGTCGTGGGAAAATCCGACGTAGGCATGTCCAGTGCATTAAACGCTTCGCAGCCAGCGCACACCGCATGGTATACGATCCCACCCTTGTCGAAACGACTTGTACCTCCATCGACATGAGTTCGCGACGAGGTACCACCGAGGAAGGTTCCGTACAGAAACTCTGAGGCATCGGAGGTAAGCACCATGAAATAGAAGTCCGAGCCGCTTGTGGTCGACTGAAAGGCGTCCGGCGTGGTCGGCATCCCAAACGTGTTGCTTTGCCAGTGATTCGTTTGAGAATTTACTATGCCTCCCCAACCTGCCATGTACAGGTTGTTGCATTCGTTGACGAGAAACGCCGTGGGTGAAATATCAGGGATGCCCCTTCCCGACCCGAATACGGTGGAGAATACAAGGGTCGACAGGTCTGTGCTGAATTTCTGTACAAACTGGCCGCTGTGCGGATTACTATATACTCCGGGAGATACCGGAAAGTCGGGTGCTGCTGTCTGTCCGTACACATACACCTCTTCCGACGTATTGATGTCGAGAAAATAAATCTGGTCGTACGACGAAGTCCCCGTATACGTTTCTTGCAGCAAGGCCTGACCATCGGATGATATCCGTGCAATCCAGCCGTCCGTGGCCCCGCCGTATGTTTCCTGGTAGGCTCCGGGTGTGGTCGTGAAGTTGGTGCTGGTTGTGCCTCCGGCTACCAGGACGTCTCCATTCTCCGTCAGCTTGAGTGTGTATGCAGCATCCGCGCCGCCTCCACCAAGGAAAGCGCCCCATAGTTGCTGATCAAGGTCGCGTGAGAATTTTACGACGATCGCATCGGTGGCGCCACCATGGAAGGCCGTCGAAAAGCTGTTGACCAGCTGCAAGTCGGATGAGGCCGTCACGGAACTGATGTAGACATCCCCCGCGGCGTCGGTGATAATGTCACCGCGCAATTCGTCGCCGTAGTTGCGCGACAAGCCCGCAAAGGTATCGTTGAGGCCGTCGTTGAACGCGCCTCCGAAAAAAGTGCTGGCTCGCAGCCGGGTTCCGTCAGCGCTGATGCGCGCAATGAAAATGTCGGCGCCATTAAAAAACTCGATGACGTTCGCCGTTCCTGCGCCACCCGCAAACGTGGTGTCAAGTGCTCCTGTAGTAACCGGAAAATCCGCCGAGCTGGTGGTGCCCAGCACCAGCAAGTCGTTGGTCGCCGGGTCCATCACCAGGCTGTGGGGAGAATCGCTGGCCACACCACCCAGGTAGGAGGCGTACACGAGATTGTGTCCCGTGGAATCGTATTTGAGAATACCAACGTCGAACCAACCGCCATACGATGTCTGGAATACTCCGGGCTTCACGGGAAAAGTGCCGGGGGCGCCCGCGAGATTCGTAACACCGGACGAATAGAGCATCCCATGTTCGCCTGGCGTCGCAGTACTGCCCCAGTTGTCGGCCGTTGATCCGGAATAGGTCGAGAAGATCAGCAACGGGTCAATGATGAGTGGTTCGCAGGCGTCATATCCCTCCGGGAATGCGAACGACATCACCGTATCACGCAAAACGTATTCACAGGCAACGGGCACCTGCTGTCCTGCAATGATCTGGTAGGCATAGGGGCGTGTTTCGATGAGCTCGCCGGCCACGTTGGGGATAAGAAGACCTCCCGATCCATCATATTTTACACCGTCAACACCGGAATAGACGCCTTGTATGCGCGACGGGTCGGCACCAGGCGCTACGATGAAGTCGTACTTCAAGTTGGCGCCCAATGCATAGACCTTGAGATCGATGCCGTCGTAAATTCCCGGATACAGCACGCCTGAGTAGGAAGGAACTCGTGACGCATGTCGCGAAGGATCGCGGCCCAGAAAATAGTTGTAATAAGGGAGGTTTTTCCCGAAGGGTTCCGGTTGGACATCCCGGGCCCCTGTCCAGGTCATCCGGATATACTGTCCGTCGATCTTTTCGCCGATCGTACGCGGACCCGTCGATTCGTCCGCGTGTTCGTGCGATGCCATGTGTAATTCTTCCAGCCGGACCTGGTCGTATAAGTAGTAATGGAAGCCCGTTCCGTCCAGGTAAAGCATCCCGCCCGGAATTCGGACACCGTAGTCAATCCCCTCGTCCCATTGATTTCTGTTTTCTATGAATTCCAAAGCCGGGTTTTCGGCCAGGCTGCTAACAGCAGGGAAGCAGAGATATACGATAGCCAGAACCGCAGCGCGCTTTACCATGGTGGAACCACACAACCGCCAACCGGGCAAATTACCCATTTCGCGGGCATTCTCATACCCCTATACAGCTAGTTTGACACCCGCGGCGATGAAAATGTTGGAATTCTGGCCGCCCGATGGGAGGCAGGGGGTAATCGGTAGTCAGGTAGTCAGGTAATCGGTGATCCGGTAATCGGAAATCGGGTAATCAGTGATCGGTGATCGGTGACCGGCAACCGGCAACCGGCAACCGGCATCCAAATCTGTGGACCCCCTATACCCCTA
>DASVCT010000272.1:0-5560 GCA_036381475.1 Cyclobacteriaceae bacterium | reverse complement strand
TCGCGGGCCTGGCTCGCGTACCAGGTAACTCGACTTGACGATAGCGGTGAACGTGGGATAATACAGGCGGATATCGTAGTAGTCTGGCGAAACTCCACCCGGCCGCTGAATAGAGATGTTTGCAAATAGCGATTCAGGCTTACCGAAAAGTGTGAGCACCTGGTCGATCATGTGGGTGCCCAGATTGTATAGTATGCCCGATCCCGGACGTGCACCCTCTTTCCACGTCGTGTGGTCTACTTCCGGCCGATAGCGATCATAGTGCGCCTCAAACTCTGCGAGCGGGCCCAGCATGCCAGATTGCAATACCTTTTGTACCGTCATGAAGTCGCCATCCCATCTGCGATTTTGAAATACGCTAAGCATCAAGCCGCGTTCCCGGGCAATCTGTATGAGCGCTTCCCCTTCCTTTGAAGATACCACGAAGGGTTTCTCTACGATTGTATGCTTTCCAGCTTTAAGCACCCGGGAGGCCAGCTCGTAATGCGTGTCGTGCGGGGTATTTACTACGACGAGTTCAATTGTTTCATCCTTCAGGATATCATCGATCGAGCGTACCGTAGTTACGGACGGATAACGCCTTGTTGCCCGGTTGGAGGAACGTTCGAGGATGTGGGTCAGGTTGAAGCCGGGATGTGCATGGAGCAACGGTGCATGAAAGATCTCACCAGACATCCCGTACGACAAGAGTGCGGTGTTAACAGGAGGATGATTCATCGTTGGGTGTAATAAAAATAATTGTCATTGGCATTGCTTGATGGTGAATATATTTATTTAACTTTTGGAGTAAATAAAACCATGACAAGCTATGGCAAAGAAAGTCAAGAAAGCTGCAGCAAAAAAATCGAAGAAACGCCCCGCCAGGGCAGCCAAGAAATCGGCGAAGAAAAAGGCAGCAAAAAAGAAGTCGGCTAAGAAGTCCGCAAGAAAAGCCGCTCCTAAAAAGGCCAGAAAGGCAGCGAAGAAGACCGCGAAAAAAGCTGCGAAGAAAGCTACCAAGAAGGTAGCAAGGAAGAAATCAGTAAGGCGGACCCCGGCTCCCAGCCCTGTCCAACCACCCGCCCCCGCACCTGAAACTGTGAGTTCATCCCCGTCGCTATTTGGAGACAGCGGCCAGGAAAATTCAGGTTCTGGCATGTAAGAGCGAAAAAAGCGGTGAAGATTTCATCGCTTTTTTTTCATGTATGCAGGAAACTGGTAGTCCTGCCGCAGAGCAGGATGGGATAGTGTTATCAGCTATTCAAAAAGGACGCTGCTGTATTTCCGGTGTTCCTTCAGCACCTTCGATATACCCCGGGTCACAGCATACATTGCCTCCTTGTCAATGTGCACCTTCAATTTGATGCGGGATTCAAGTCGCTTCTTCAGGCCGCGAAGCATGGCGCCACCACCGGTAACGTATAATCCCGATTCGTAGATATCAGCAGCAAGTTCAGGCGGACAGGTCTCCAGCGTCTGAACGATACTATGCTCCAAAGAAGTGATGGACTTTTCCAATATCTCGGACACTTCCCGGTGATCGATCTTCCGGATCATGGGTATCCCTGTGATCAGGTCTTTGCCACGCACGAGCATGGGAGCGGGCGCGTCATCGGGATCCGGTACGACTGACCCTACCTGGATCTTAACTTGTTCGGCAGTCTTCATGCCGATAGCCATATTGTAATTGCGGCGGAAATGGTCCTGGATGGCAGTATCGAACGCGTCTCCGGCAACTTTCAGCGACTGAAACGCCGCCACCCCTGAAAGTGAGATAACGACGATCTCGGTGATCCCACCTCCAATATCGAGAACGAGCTTACCCTCCGGGCTCTGGATGTCCAGGCCCAGACCCAGGGCTGCCGCCACGGGCTCATAGATCAGGTAATGCCTGCGCGCGTTGAACTGATCCATGGCATCGCGAAGGGCACGACGTTCGACTTCCGTCGTATGATAGGGCACGCCGGTTATGATATTGTCAAATCCTCCAAACCATGAAACGGTGCACACCCGGTGGACCAACTCCTGGATGAGGCGGGATGCAGAATAGTAGTCAGCAATGACACCGCCCCGCATTGGCTTGACCGGCTTCAGGTCGTCATGCGTCTTTTCGAACATTTCGTAGGCCTTGGAACCCACGGCCTTGACGGAGTTGTTATTCGCATTGAAAACGATGCAGGAAGGCTGGCAAAGCAGCACATTGTCCTCATCGCCCACCATCGTGTTTGTGTTTCCCAAGTCCACGGCCAGGCTCTTGGCCCGACCGAATCCAAAATTTATCATATCCCTTCTAATGGCAACAGGCTATCAAATATCAGCAGTAAAACTTACCCGAGTACAAAAAAAGTACGGCATTTATTACACGAATCTTTTTCTTACCGATATCCACGTTAAACAACCCTTTGCACGGCTTAAAGATTCCTGGGGAGCCGCAGTCGCCTCCCACCACGCCCAAGGGTACGTGCGCCACCGTCAGCCACTACCCGCGGGCGGAACACGGGGCCGGAAGAGACACCCGGACCCATTATTTCAGAAGGTCGATTTTTTTCGTACTTCATGGCGGCTTATATTTAAAACCTTTTAAAAATCCCTTGAATATGTCGAAAACTGCTGAATTGAAACTCAACGGTCAAACGTATGAGCTCCCGGTGATTGAAGGAACCGAGTCGGAAGTCGCCATAGATATCGGCGACCTACGCGAGAAGACTGGCGCGATTACCCTGGACCTTGGCTATAAGAATACCGGCGCCACCAAGAGCGCCATCACCTTCCTGGACGGAGACCAGGGAGTACTTCGCTACCGGGGGTACGCCATCGAGGAGCTCGCTGAAAAGTCGACCTTTGAGGAAGTTTCATACCTGCTCATATTCGGAAAACTGCCTACACGCCAGGAGCTGGAAGAGTTCAGTGACGACATTCGCACGCACACACTGGTGCATGAGGACATCAAGAAGATTCTCGACGGCTTTCCGTCCACCGCACACCCGATGGGCGTCCTGGCTTCTCTCTTCTGCGCCCAGACTGCCTTCTACCCTGAATCGCTCGACCCCAACCGGTCGGATGAGCTGGTATATCTGAGCATCATCCGGTCATTGGCCAAAATGCCCACCTTCGCGGCATGGTCGTACAAGAACGCGATGGGCCACCCGGTAAACTATCCGGATAACGAGCTCGACTACTGCTCCCGATTCCTTAAAATGATGTTCGCCCTGCCCGGCCAACGGTATGAAGTGGACTCAGTAGTGGCTTCGGCACTGAACCAGCTGCTGATCCTCCATGCCGATCACGAACAGAACTGCTCCACCTCTACCGTCCGCATTGTCGGCTCATCGAGGGCAAGCATTTATGCATCCATCTCGTCCGGTATCAACGCCCTGTGGGGACCGCTGCATGGCGGGGCCAACCAGGAGGTCATTGTAATGCTTGAGAACATACGCCAGGATGGGGGCAACATCGACAAGTGGATCAACAAGGCAAAAGACAAGAATGACCCCTTCCGCCTCATGGGATTCGGACACCGGGTTTACAAAAACTTCGATCCCCGTGCACGGATTATCAAACGCGCCGCCGACGGCGTGCTGGCCAAGCTCGGGGTTAAAGACCCCGTGCTCGACATCGCCAAGAAACTCGAGGAGGTGGCCTTGCAGGACCCCTACTTCGTCGAGCGTAAGCTTTATCCAAACGTCGACTTTTACAGTGGCATCATCTATCGTGCGCTCGGGCTGCCGGTAGACATGTTTACCGTTATGTTTGCCATGGGTCGTCTTCCCGGATGGATCGCGCAATGGAAAGAGATGCGCGACAACAGGGAACCCATCGGACGGCCGCGCCAGATATATGTCGGAGAACGGCTCAGACCCTACGTACCCATTGATCAACGCAGCTGATTGGTCGGCCAACACCTCAGAACCGTATGACCCTGAACGAAGAATTTGAAAAGGCAGTAGAAGATTCCAGGCAGCTGCCTGCACGGCCCGACAACGAGTCCCTGCTGGAACTGTATGCCCTGTACAAACAGGCTGTCGAAGGCGATGTGACGGGTGAAAGACCGGGTGGTTTTGACTTCAAGGCGATCGCCAAGTACGACGCCTGGGCATCGAAGAAATCCCTTCCCCGCGAAGAGGCCATGCGCGCTTACATCGAACTCGTTCAACGTCTGAGTAAGCAAGCAGGTTGATGCTATGCTTTTTTACGAGCCGGGGATAAAGGAAGGAAAACGGCATCTCGATCCTGACGAATCGCGCCATTGCATAAAGGTTTTGCGACATAAGCGCAACGACCCCATTCGAATTACGGATGGTCGCGGTTCTTTTTATGATGCTGTTATCACCGAGCCCAATGCCAGCCGATGCGTCTTCGACATCCACGGCGAGCAACCGACCCCCAATCCAGATTTTACGATACACATTGCCATTGCGCCGACAAAGCATAACGAGCGCATGGATTGGTTCGTCGAGAAAGCCGTTGAGATCGGGGTAAGCGCCATCACTTTCATCGGATGCGAGCATGGCGAGCGGACTGTTGTCAAACTGGACCGACTGGCCCGTGTGGCCGTGAGCGCCATGAAACAATCCCTTCGCGCCAGGTTGCCCAGCATCCGTGGCATTGTCCCCTTTGCCGATGCTGTGCAAAACGCCAACGAGGACCAGCGCTTTATCACGTCAGCAAACGCAACACAACACATGCTCTCCGTGGCCGTCCCAAAGCGAGGATACTGTGTACTGGTTGGACCGGAGGGCGATTTCTCCGAACAGGAAACGCAGACCGCAGAAGATGCAGGTTTTCTGCCTGTGAACCTCGGTTCGGCGCGATTACGAACAGAAACGGCGGGACTCGCGGCAGTTCACAGCCTGAACCTCGCCAACTTGTAATTGTCACGTTACATTTGTTGATTTACCGAACCTGACTCGACAGAATGGCGCTTAACTATATCTGGGTTTCCTTCTTCCTCCTCGCCTTCATCGTCGCCCTCTTCAAACTGATCTTCTTCCACGACACTGAGATATTTCCCGCGTTGCTGGCGTCGACCTTCGACAATGCCAAAACCGGCTTTGAAATATCGCTTTACCTCACGGGCGTCATGTCGCTGTGGCTCGGGCTGATGAAAATCGGGGAGAAGGGCGGCATGGTTCCCATCCTGGCGAAACTGGTGGGTCCATTCTTTTCAAGATTATTCCCCGAAGTACCACGTGATCACCCTGCGACCGGCTCCATTATTATGAACTTCAGCGCCAATATTCTCGGGTTGGACAACGCCGCCACCCCGCTCGGGTTGAAAGCCATGAAGGAATTGCAGGAGATCAATCCGGACCCCGACACGGCATCCAATGCCCAGATAACCTTTCTTGTTCTGAACACCTCGGGACTCACGATAATCCCGCTCGCTATTATTGTCGATCGCGCGAGCCTTGGGTCCGCCGATCCCACGGCCATATTCATCCCTACGCTGATCGCAACCTTTTGCTCCACCATGATCGGCCTGTTATACCTTTCGGTAAGGCAACGGATACGGCTTCTGGACCCTGTGTTGCTCGCCTACATTGGCGGCGTGACGGGCATTATCGTACTGGCTGTTCTTTAC
>DASVCT010000271.1:0-4946 GCA_036381475.1 Cyclobacteriaceae bacterium | reverse complement strand
CTGCGCCCGGCACGTTGCTTACGTTGTATCCGAGGTCATTCAGAAATCGTGTAGCAAGCTGCCTGAGACCGGCATCTAATTGTTCAACCTGCTGTGGTGACGCACCTTTCTGCGGACCGTACACAAAGGCCGCTCCCGTTGGACCAGTAAAGGGATTGTCGACATCGCAAAGAGCGATAAACTCAGTTTCCTTCAGCGCAGGGTGCATTTCGCTGCTGTCGATTCGCATCACCGACGTGAGGTTTCCCCCTACAGGAAGGAACGGTTCTCTCTTACTATTGTAGAAGCGATAACCAAGCGCATATGCCGCGCCGGCAGCGCCATCGTTCGTAGCGCTACCTCCTATCCCCAGCAACACTTTTCGCACACCGCTTTCGATCGCATGGAGGATAAGATCCCCGGTTCCTACGCTGGTGGTTTCCATCACGTTTCGCTCTTCCGGTGCAAGCCGATGAAGTCCGGACGCTTCAGCCATTTCGATAAAGGCCGTCGTACCGTCGGACGATAAGCCATACGATGCTTTTACACGACGTCCCAGGGGATCACGTGCATATACATTCACACGATGGCCTTGCGCGTGGTAAGTAAGGATTTCCGACATGCCCTCGCCGCCGTCGGCAAGAGGAAAAAAAACGAATTCGCCGCCGGGTATTTTTGTACGAATGCCGGCCGACAGGGCTTCGCAGACGCCCAGTGCCGATAGTGAACCTCTGAATTTATCGGGAGCCAGCAGGATGCGCATGGCATCAGCGTTTTGTGGACAAGAGGATGGCGTCAGACACCTGAAAAGATGCTGAACCCACCATCGACGGGAACGACTACGCCGGTAACGAACCTTGATGCATCAGAACACAGCCACACCAGGGTACCCAGCAGCTCCTGTGGCTCACCAAAACGACCGAAGGGGGTTTTCTGAATCACAGCATTTCCGCGCTCCGTGTATGATCCGTCCGGATTCGTGAGAAGTCTGCGGTTTTGTTCAGTAATGAAGAAGCCCGGCGCAATGGCATTGACCCGAACGCCCTCGCCAAACTTGCGGGCCATTTCAACGGCCATCCAGCGCGTAAAATTATCAATCGCAGCCTTTGCCGCCGAGTATCCAACAACGCGTGTGATCGTTGTCAAAGCGGCCATGGAGGAAATGTTGATGACAACGCCCTTTCCTTTGTCGGCCATCACATCAGTAAATATCCGCGTTGGCAGCACCGATCCCAAAAGGTTCAGATCAACAACCCTTCTGAAATCATCAACGTCCAGGTCGAAAAAATTCCTGTCAGGGGGTATGGTTGCACCGGGCATATTCCCCCCGGCAGCATTGACGAGAATGTCGAGGGAACCGAACGCGTCGAGCAACTCTTCCTTTGCGCGCGCGAGCTGTTCTGCGTCGAGCACGTCGGCCGAAAGGCTTATAGCGCGAAATCCCTTGACTTTAAGTTGATCGACGAGGGCATCGCCGGCGTCTTTTCGACGTCCCAGTATCGCCACATAGGCGCCCGCCTCGGCGAGTCCGCGGGCCATTTCTGAACCAAGTACTCCGGTGCCCCCGGTGATGAGGGCCACTTTTCCTTTGAGATCAAATTCGTCGGTGATCATCCCTGATTTTTTTCATAACGGGTTGGCCGACTTCATCGTGTGGAGAAGGCGTAAACAGTGCGGGTATGATACACTTCACCGGGGCGTAGCACTACCGAAGGAAACGAAGGCTGGTTGGGAGAATCCGGGAAATGCTCGGTTTCCAGGCAGAAGCCATCCCGCCGGTTATACATCTTTCCACCCTTTCCCCGTTTCGTTCCGTCCAGGAAGTTGCCGGTATAGAATTGAACTCCGGGTTCCGTCGTGTACACCTCCATCACGCGACCAGACGTGGGCTCGTAAACAGATGCCCCCAGGCGAAGTTCTCCGGCATTGCCTGAAATTACCCAGCAGTGATCGTATCCCATTCCGTTGACAAGCTGCGGATTATTTTCATTGATGCGCTCTCCGATCTTATGCGCTTCCCGAAAGTCGAACGGCGTACCCGATACATCTTCGAGTGAGCCTAGCGGAATAAGACCCTTGTCGACCGGAACGAACTGTGTTGCATTCAGCATGAGTTCATGATCAAGGATGTCGCGCTTTGCGTCTCCGGTAAGATTGAAGTATGAGTGGTTCGTCAGATTCACGACGGTCGGCTTGTCAGTCGTAGCACGGTAGTCGATGCTGAGCTTGTTATCGTCGGTCAGCGTATACACCACTTCCACGGAGAGATTACCCGGATATCCTTCCTCCATGTCGCGGCTCAGGTAAGAAAGTCGTATAGCCTGCCCACTGTCGGATGGGATTGGCTCAATCTTCCAGTACGCTTTGTCGAAACCCTTGAGCCCACCATGCAGATGATGGCCGTTGTTGTTACGGGCCAGTTGATAACGGGTACCGTCGAGTTCAAACGTTCCATTCGCAATGCGGTTGCCGTACCGGCCAACGATGACGCCAAAAAAGGGCGTTCCTGCGAGATAGTCCTGGAGGGAGTCGCAGCCCAGGATTACTTCCTCAATTTTTCCTTGCCGGTCCGGTACCTTCAGCGATGTGATCGTTCCTCCGAGATTGATCACCTGCAGTTGCAGACCGTTGCCGTTTACAAGTGTGTACTGGTTGATCACCTCGCCGGAAGGCATAACGCCCAGCGAGTCCACCCGGATGGATTCATTCATACGCGTTGTTGATTCAGATTCGGCCGGGGTTTCATTCGTCTTTTTGCCGCATGATATCAGCAGCATGACGATGAAGGGGTAAGCATAAAGTTTGGTCATCGTTACCGGCTATATGTGTTGTGCAATATAAAAATTTGAGATTGTTCTGCCAATGTACCTTTTCACGACCTTGTTCGTTGCCCATTCACCATTCTCCATATTGAAAGTGGATTGCCGTCCTTCAGTTCGTCGGGCAGCAGGCTCTGAGGGAATCCCTGGTAGCATACAGCACGCGCAAACCGCAGGATAGCGGCGGTTCCAACGGATGTGGACCTGGAGTCGGTTGTAGCCGGGAAAGGTCCTCCGTGCACCATGGCATGGCACACCTCAACGCCAGTAGGCAATCCGTTAACGATCAGTCGCCCGACCTTACGTTCAAGTACGCGAACGAGGTCTGCATAGTCGGGAAGTTCCTCGAGTGTTCCGATGAGCGTGGCAGTCAGCTGCCCGTCCATGGCGGTTGCAACATTGAGCAATTCCTCTCGGGTTTCAGATGCCACCACCAGTGTTGAGGGACCAAACACTTCTTTGCCAAGCTCCGGGTTGGACAGAAAATTTTTGACCGTTGTCCGAAGCATATGGGCCACGCCGGCCGTATTCACGCCATTCTCCTGGCCCTGCGACATCAATTCAACATCGCGCTGGCTCTTTAGGTTATTCAGGGCGGATTCGTAGTTTTTCCGGATGCCGGGCGAAAGCATCGCCCCTGCGGGGCAAGCTTCAATCTTCCTGGCCAGCAGTCGTTCAAACTCGCTCACCTTTTTACCGGACATGGTGACCAGGATACCGGGATTGGTACAGAACTGTCCGACACCCAGTGTTACCGAGGCCGAAACCATGTTGCTCACTTCCTCTGCTTTGCTGTTCTGTGCCCCGGGAAGAATGAACACCGGGTTGATGCTCCCCATTTCCGCGTACACCGGAATCGGTACAGGGCGTTTCGCCGCTTCATCAAACAGCGCCTTGCCGCCACCGAACGACCCGGTAAAACCGATAGCCTGGATGAGCGGATGACGCACGATCGCCAGGCCGACATCAGGACCAGGGCCATGCAGCAGGGAAAATACACCTTCCGGCATGCCGGTTAGTTCAGCGGCACGGAGTATGGCACTGGCCACCAACTCGGATGTTCCGGGATGCGAAGGGTGTGCCTTACAGACCACGGTACAACCTGCGGCAAGCGCAGACGCCGTGTCACCACCCGCTACAGAAAAAGCCAGGGGAAAATTACTCGCACCGAAGACACCAACCGGCCCGAGCGCAATCAGCATGGACCGAAGGTCGGGTTTCGGCACCGGCTGACGGTCAGGCAATGCAGTTTCAATGCGCGCGTCTACCCATGATCCCTCCGTTATCAACTCGGCAAACATCCGCAACTGCCCCGTCGTGCGGCCTCTTTCAGATTGCAGACGCGCCTTTGGCAACCCCGTCTCCTCGTGGCATCGATTGATCAGCATATCGCCTGTCGCTTCGATCTCCTCGGCAATTTTTATCAGGAAGGCTGCGCGTTCCCGCCCACTCTTCTGCCTGTAGACCTGAAATGCCTCTTCTGCAAGCTTGGCGGCAGCATCTATTTCCGTCTCTGTTGCACTATGAAATTCTGGGTCAAGGGCGGTGTTCGCCACGGGATCGAACGCGCGAAAGGTTTGGCCGCCCAGTGCCGACCTGCGCGCACCCACAAAATTCTCACCGGTTACAGTCATAAAATGTGTGATTTTTAAGAAGAGCGTAAAGGTAAACCACATCGCGATTACACCCAACCCTAAATTGTGGCAATTACGCAACACAACACAAACGATGCTATCCCGGTACGCATGGGGCTACCCTGCCACGGCCAACTCGCTATTGCAGGTATTTGTTGGCCGGTTCCTCGAGCGTGCAAATCAAATGGGTAGCTTTGAACATGCGGTACTGGCTATTCCTCTGTGGCGTTTTCGGTATCCCGGGGATAGCACCGGGGCAGGATGCGTACGACACTTCGTACTACGTCTCCTATGCGGACGAAATCATCGGGCGATTCTATCTTTCTCAAAAGTACGTGTCCTTCCGGTACATCGATAGCGGGAACGACGTTGCCTTCCGGTATCTTCCCAATACGCGACTAAATATGGGCGTTGGCGCTACCTACAAATGGGCAACCCTTAACCTGGCCTACGGGTTTGGGTTTCTCAATCCGGAAAACGGGAAAGGTGAGACCAAATACTTTGATCTTCAGGG
>DASVCT010000270.1:0-6002 GCA_036381475.1 Cyclobacteriaceae bacterium | reverse complement strand
AAAATATTTTAGAGGAGTCCTACTATAAGGTATACTTCGGTATTACGCTCAACGACCAGTGGTTCATTAAACCAAAGTACGATTAGAATGACAAGTACTATGAAAACAGCTGTACTGGCAGGAGTTCTGTCGCTCGTCTTTACCTTCGATCTGACCCTCACCGGATTCGCCCAATGTAACGGTGAGCTCAAATGGCCGGAAGACGGCGCCAAGAAGGCCAAGGCCCAGGAGTCGTTGGTCTTGCTTAACGACAACAAGAGATCCGGCGCGTTCAAGCAGGCAATCCCCCCGCTGAACTGGCTTATCGCCAACGCACCGGACCTCTCCAAGAATATCTATATCTACGGCGCTGAAGTGTATGACGGACTTGCGAAGAAAGAAACCGACCCGGCAAAAAAAGCAAAATATGCCGACTCGCTCGTCGCCATCTATGACTTGAGACTTAAGTACACACCTTGCGATGAAGAAGCTTCGATCCTGAACCGGAAGGCACTGGCGGCGTACATCTACTACATCAACTCCGATAAGGCGAAGGATCTCCAAAAGTATATGGATGATGCGTTCGATAAGAACGGCGCCGAAATTATGGACGGCACCCTGATTCCGTTCATGCAAACCATCCAGGTAAATTATATCAAGGAAAAGACGCTCACCGACGAGCAGGTGATCGAACGTTACGACAAACTTTCTGAAATCCTCGACAAGAAAATAAAAGAGGCGCAGGGCGCAGGTAAGCCCATCGACCGGTATCAGAAATACCAGAGCCAGATTGACGACATTTTCATCAGCCTCAACATCCCCATGAACTGCGATGACATCAAGAAAAAACTGGAGCCGCGGTTCAATGCTAATCCGAAAGACGTGGGACTCGCGAAGCAAATTTTCAGGCAGATGCTGATGGGCAAGTGTACTGACGATCCGCTGTGGCTTAAGGCGGGAGAAGTACTGGTAGAAGCCGAACCGGACTTTGCCATTATGAAGAACCTTGCCATCCGATACCTTGCGCAAGACGAGACCGCGAAGGCTGAAGCCATGTTTAAGAAGGCGCTGGGAATTGCTACGGATAAAAGCGACAAAGGAGACATCCTGATGCTGCTGGGTTCAGTTGAGGCCAAGAAAGGCAACAACGTTGGCGCAAGGGATTACTTCAGGCAAGCGCTTGCCGCAGACGGCCGGAAAGAAGCATATGAAAAAATCGGCGACCTGTATTTCAACAGCGGGAACGAATGCAAGGAACTCGACAACCAGGCAGACGACCGCAGGGTATACCTCATCGCCTACGACTATTATCAGAAGGCCGGCGACAGCCAGAAGATGCAACAGGCTAAGCAACAGTTTCCGTCCAAGGAAGAGTTGTTCCTGATGAACTATAAGGCAGGGACGCCGGTTCGCGTGGAATGCTGGATCAATGAAGCAACGACATGGCGAACGCGCGATTGAGAATAAACAATAACAGGAAGGCCATAGTGAATGCTATGGCCTTTTTTTATTCGGACCTCACCAAGATAGCAGCATGCGGATTGCTCGTGGCGCTGTCTTCCTGCGGCGACACCGGTAACAATGAGATCCTGATCTACGATGGACCCGTAAGGGAGGCGGAAAATGTAGAGCACTACTACGCGGAGAACGGAATTATCAAGGTCAGGATGGTGGCCGAGCAATTGTTCGAGTTACAGAACGGAGATCGCCAGTTCCCGAAGGGAATTTACCTGGAGTTTTACGACGAAACGGGAAAGATTGAATCCACCCTTCGTGCCAACCAGGCGTTCTTCGTAAAAGAAGACGAGCTGTGGCGCGGCGTCGGCAATGTCGAGGTGATCAACACGAAGAAACAGGAACAACTTAACACGGAAGAATTGTTTTGGAAACCCAAGGACAAGCGGATCTACACCGATAAATTTGTTACGATCCGTTTACAAAGCGATGTGATATACGGGGAAGGGCTGGAAGCAGCGCAGGATATGTCGTCATACCGCATTCTCAAACCCAAGGGCACTCTGCAGGTGAAGGAATAGTGGAATCAGGAAGCTGTCGTAATTTGTACATTGTAACGACCGGGATGGCATGAAGCTCATCGATGTCATCCTTCTTTCTCTTGCTGTCGTTTTTGTGGTAATAGCCATTCATCAAACGATGGTATCGGGATTTGGCCAGTCGTATTGGGCGGTGATGCTGGCCCTGCTGCTCTTTTTTGTGTATAATTATCGAAAGAGGAGATGATCGTGAACACCGGCTGGTGGATCCTGACGACCCTGGTGCTGTCCGCTTTCTTTGCCGGAGCGGGCATCGCGCTGCCCGCGTCTGCGAAGCCGCGGCAGGGGCAAAAGGTTCCGGCGCGGATAGCGGCGTTTGTAACCCGCAACCGCTTTATTTTTGAGGTCATTGTCTTGACCGGATCGACGGTTAGCCTGGTGGCGTACGGGCTTTTCATGGCTCAGTTGACCGGCCCCCTTCTCGCCCGCGTTCTTCCGCCCTTCCTCAATCACTACGCTTTCGTATTGGTTATCCAAATACTCGTGGCGACGCTGATTGTTGTTTTCACCGCGGCGGCGCTTCGCAGCATCATGCTCATGCTTCCGCTGAACGGCCTGTCGAGGGTGCTTTCGATACCTTTCCTCGTTTGTTATGTGCTGTTGTACCCGCTGGCATACGCTGTAGCAGCGATGGCGAAATTTGTCGCGACCCGGATGTTTGGGCTTCCCGATCCCGGCGCCACGCCCGCTGTCGCCGGCCTTGGTCATCCTGCCGTGTTTCCCCGGGCTGGCGATTCAGACGTGGAAAACCGCATCATTCACAACGCCGAGGAATTTAAGTCGGTACTGGTACGCGAGTGCATGATACCGCGGACTGAGATCGTTGCGGTGGAATTGGGCGAAGGCATTGAAAAGCTGAAAGAGGCCTTCATTGAAAGCGGGCACTCCAAGATTATCGTATACAAGGACACCATCGACGACGTCATCGGATACTGCCACTCCTCGGCACTCTTCCGCAAGCCCCGCGACATCCGGGACATCCTTACCAGTATCATCGTCGTTCCAGAAACTACGCTCGCCAATGAACTAATGATCAAGTTCATCAATGAGCGTAGGAGCCTCGCTGTCGTCCTCGACGAATTCGGAGGAACCTCGGGAATCGTCAGTATGGAAGACGTAATCGAGGAAATCCTTGGCGATATTGAAGACGAGCACGACGAAGACAATCTCATCGAACAAAAGCTGGATGAAGACACCTACCTGCTGAGCGCCCGGCTGGAAATCGACTATCTCAACGATACCTACGGGTGGAGCCTGCCGGAAGGTGATTACGAGACGCTGGGAGGCCTTATTCTCACCCTCACGGAAGACATCCCGGAGCCTGGCGAAACGGTGCAGCTGCCGCCCTTTACGTTCACGATCCAGTCGACCCTGGAAAACCGGATCGATGTAGTCCGACTCACGTTGACCCGAGCCGGCGAAGAGGCCGCGCAGGATTCATAAGTGCTTGGTTTCCAGCACCGATGAGGTGTCAAAAAAATGAACTTAATTTCCCCGGGGTGTTTTACTAATACACAATACGGGTTAAATTTGCGGTTCTTTGCACAGGCGGGAGCCCCGTGCGGGGCAGGACTTTTCACACCAGTCGAGTTTTAGAATATGGCATTGATCGGAACACTGCGCAATAAAATGGGCACCTGGGTGGTTGCCTTCGTGTTTATTGCCATTGCCGCTTTTACGTTGAACGACCTTTTAGGCAAGAACTCCATTTTGCGGGGCGATAACAACATCGGCGAAATCGCTGGTGACAAGATCTCCCTTGATGAATATCAAGCAGCCATCGACGAACGTGAGGTGAATTACCGCCTGACGTTTGGCCGTTCCCCGGGCGAGCGCGAGACACCCCTGTTGCAGGAACAGGCCTGGGAAATGCTGATCGCGCGGCATGCCATCGAGGATCAGTACGACAAGCTGGGTATTAAAGTGACGAACGATGAGGTCAAGGACATGGTGTGGGGAAAGAACATCGAACCCAGCCTGAAATCGACCCCGATGTTCCTCAATGAATCAGGACAATTCGACAACAACCGGCTGCTGCAGTATCTCCAATACGTGAGTACGCTGCCACAAAACAGTGAACAGCGGTATCGGTGGGAATCCTTCCAAAGCAATCTTGCGCCTTCGCGTATACGGATCAAGTATGAAAACATGATGATCCGTACAGAACACGTCACCCGCGCGGAAGCGGAGCGCGAGTACCACGTGCAGAATGACGTTGCGGAAGTTAAGTATCTGTTCGTCCCTTTTTATGCTGTCGGCGATTCGGCGGCAGCCCCCGACGACCGTGCGCTGCGCGAATACTATAACCAGCACAAGGAGCGATATCGTACTGACCCTATCGCAAGCCTGAGTTATGTGACATTTCCTGTTCTACCTTCTCCGGCGGACTCAGCCGCGGTCAGGGAAGAAATGGAGCAACTGGCTGCGGAATTCGCGACAGCAGAAAACGATTCGTTGTTTGCGATCAGCAATTCGGGTGATCCTAACGCATTCGCGCGATACACGCCGAATAACCTTCCGCCTTATGTTGACCCGGACAGCGTTGTAGAAGGAAATGTCATCGGACCTTTTATCGACGGCAATTCGTATCGCGTCGTAAAAATCTCCTCCGTCACAAAAGACACGATCTATACGGCGCGCGCGCGACATATCCTCGTCAAGTGGACCGACGACAGTGAAACAGCGAAAGCAGCTGCGCGCGCGAAAGCTGAAGGGATTCTCCGCGAATTGCGCGGCGGAGCCGACTTTGCAGCAAAAGCACGTGAAGTCAGCGAGGATCCCGTATCGGCAGCACGCGGAGGCGACCTGGGCTGGTTCAGCACCGGTGATATGGTGAAGCCCTTTCAGGACGCGGTATTTGGCGCAACGAGACCCGGACTGATCAACCACATCGTTGAAAGCCAGTTTGGCTATCACATCATCGACGTCACGAATGTCAAGGATAACACCGCTTATTGGATCGCTACGCTGACTGAGGAAATCTCTGCCGGAGACGCTTCGATCAACGAGGCACTCCGCAAAGCCGAAGCCTTCCAGCTTGAGGCTCACGACCTTGCCAGCTTCCGGCAGGAGGCTGCCTCCAGCGGACTGAACGTTCTGGAAGCCACAAACGTAGGTGTTGGCGACCGTCGGATTGGGATCCTCGGGAATGCCCGGCGCATCGTGCAGTGGCTCTTTAACGATGCCTCTGTTGGCGATGTTTCCGAAGTGTTCGACCTGAACGGCGACTTCGTGGTGGCTGTGATGACGGATAAGGTCCCGAAGGGCTATAAGCCTTTCGAAATGGTCAGGGATGAGATCACGCCGATAGTGACGAACGACAACCGGGCGAAGATCATTATTGATCGTCTCAGCAAACTGGAAGGCTCGCTCGAAGAAATTGCCACAGCGTTCGGTACGGAGGCGACCGTG
Source organism: Cyclobacteriaceae bacterium (assembly GCA_036381475.1). Taxonomy (GTDB): domain Bacteria; phylum Bacteroidota; class Bacteroidia; order Cytophagales; family Cyclobacteriaceae; genus ZC4RG29. Next base: position 558 of record DASVCT010000270.1, on the reverse strand, counting down.
TACTCGAGCAGCGACCTCAAATTGAGTTCAGCAACGCTGCCGGGGATAAGTTTCGATCCCACTGCCCTGGGTACCGCCTTCCGACTCGACGACGGTGGTCGCTCCAAACCTTTCCAGGGTGAGAATGGCGTGATCATTATGGAGACAACGGCCAAGACCATAGCGCCGGCCATCGCTGACTATGGGCTCTATAAGACGCAGTTGCAGCAGGCCCGCGCGAACCGGACCAGCTTTAACATCTCCGACGCCATCAAGGAAAGTGCCGGCATCGAAGACAGAAGATACAAGTACTACTAATCGTTCACACGACAAAGGCCCGCATCGGTCGTTTCGGGCGGTGCGGGTCTTTGTCTTTTAAGGCTAAGGAGCTATGGATCAGGATTGGCTTGAGTCTTTTCGCGAAAAACTCGACAAACACTATGCATGGCCCTCGCTGTATGTATTCAAGTTCATAGTACCCAGGGGTAAGGAAGACGAATTAAAAAGCTTCTTTCCCGCACATGAGATCGCCGAAAGAAGCTCCGCACAGGGCAACTATACGAGCTTCACCATCCAGAT
>DASVCT010000269.1:0-8483 GCA_036381475.1 Cyclobacteriaceae bacterium | reverse complement strand
AAGAATGAACCACTGGGAGAGTAAATTTTTTATTTTTCCATATTGCGGGCGCGTCAGGTGACTGATTGTGGCTGAAGACCGGTGACTGAGCGGAGTCGAAGTCACGGAGAAGAAATTGACACCACCACTACCATAGTACCTATCAACATCCGGAGGCTGAGCGAAGTCGAAGCCCGATTCAGAAATTTTCCCCGGACAACACTGATTCACGATCTACGATTTTGATTTTCGATTTGATGCCCAGGATTAGAGTCTCTTCCTTAGAAGATCAAGCGTCGTCGCTGATTGAAAGTGTGTTCTGTGGGTATATAGATCACAAATCACAAATCACAAATCAAAATTCACTAATCTAATCAGTGTTATCCGGGGAAAATTTCTGAACCGGGCTTCGACTTCGCTCAGCCTCCGGATGTTGAAAGGTACTATGGTAGTGGTGGTGTCAATTTCTTCTCCGTGACTTCGACTCCGCTCAGTCACCGGTCTTCAGCCACAATCAGTCACCTGATGCGCCCGCAATATGGAAAAATAAAAAAATTTGCTCTCCCAGTGGTTCATTCTTGTTGGGTGATCGGATTACTCCGGTGGTTGAGCGGAGTCGAAAACTACCGGGGAAATCCGATCATCCCTGATCCTTATCTTTATTGAATGCTGAGCGGAGTCGAAGTACGGTTGCTGAGCGGAGTCGAAGCACGGTTGCTGAGCGGAGTCGAAGCACGGCTTTACTTTACATCTTTCAGAAAATGTTCCGATTCCCGCTCGGAAGAAGCCTTTTTTCACAATCCCCGATTTTCCCCGGACAACAATGATCAAAAATCACCAATCACTAATCAGAAATCTCTACGCTCTCATTCCCAACAACGGCAACGAGTACAGCCTCTCCCCTCCCGCATCGGCAATTGCATTTCGTATAGCTGGGGCGATGCCGTAGATGGGAGCCTCGCCGGCGCCAGCCGAAGGAAGGTCTTTGCGGTCGACGAGGACTGCCTCCAGCTGGGGCACATCCTCAAAGCGCGGGACGCGGTAGCGGGAAAACAGCGGGTTCAGGATCTTACCATTCCTGAAGTCGATCCATTCAAAGAGTGCACCGCCAAGGCCCTGAACGACACAGCCGAGGACCTGGTTCTCCAAATGCATCGGGTTGATGATTGCACCGCATTCAAATGCAGCAACCGCACGGTTTACGGTGACCTTGCCGTTGTCTGGATTAACAAATACTTCCGCCATGGTGGCCACGTAACCGCCCTTTTCCATACCACAACCCATGCCATGACCCTGACCTTTTGCTTTGCTCCTTCGCGACCATCCGTAGGCGTTGGCACAGGCATGCAGCACATTTCTCAGCCGCTCGTTGCTCAGGTTCTTCATACGGAATTCAAGCGGGTCGATGCCCAGGTCCATGGCGAGGTCATCCATAGCCGATTCACGCGCAAAGATATTCGCCGTACCCGCAAGTCCCCGATAAGAACCCTGTCGTAACGGTGAGTCTACTGGATGAAACTGGATCCGCTTTTGTCCGACGTCGTACTGTGTCTCGATCGCCGACCCACCTGAATTGTAATTGTGAAATTCCCATGCGGTAAGCTTTCCGGATGCATCAGCGCCCGCTTTCACCTGGATGACACCGGCGGGACGAAAGTACGCCCACGTAAATTCTTCTTCCCGCGTCCATACAACTTTTACGGGGCGGCGTGCCTCGCGTGCAAGTCGTGCCGCCTCGAGTGCCGCGTCGCCGGTATGTTTGCCGCCATAACCCGAACCGGTGTCGGGCATAATCACGCGGACGCTCTCCTTGGGAATTCGAAACGCATCTGACAACTCTTCCTGGACGCCAAACGGACGTTGTGTACCGGTCCAAACCGTTACCTTATCTCCGTCCCACTTCGCCAGGGCGGCTCGCGGTTCCAGCGGTGCGTGGGCGATGTAATCGACATAATACGTTTTGTTCGTTTTTACGGTCGCCCGAGCCAATCCCGCACTGATGTCACCATTGCTGTCATTGTCGCGCAGCGCTTTCGCGTTCTTTACGAGGTAATCGAATATTTCGTCGCGCGAAGGTTGCCCGGCTTTTTCCTCCCATTCTGCCTGCACCGCCATGAGCGCACGCTCGGCGGTGACCGGATCCGGCGCGCAAACCCCGACGAAATTGCCATCGTGTACCGCCACTACTCCAGGGATAGCGCGTGCGCGCGAAAGATCGACGCGTTTGAGTGTTGCCCCGAACGACGGCGGACGCGACACCTTTCCGAACATCATGTCCGGCAGGGTCATGTCCGACGCGTATCGATGCGTTCCCGTTACAAAGCGAGCGGCGTTCGCCTTCGGCACAGCAGTACCGCATATTTTCCATTGATCAGGGGGCGTTACAACAACGGATTCATCGATAGGCTGGATGAGTTCTTTCCCCTGGGCGATCTCGGAGAATGACAGCGACATTTTACCCTTTGTGTCGCTTATCTTACCATTGGCTACCTTTAGTTTGTTGACGTCGATGTTGAGTTTCTTCGCTGCCATCTTTCGCAGCAACTCACGTGCAGACGCCGCAGCCTTGCGCAGTTGAGGACCCATCTGCGGGATGGACCGGCTACCAAAGGTTCCTCGGTCGTATGGTGTCAGCGCCGTGTCGCCCATCACCATCTCGATGGAATCGAATGGAACGGTCAACTCTTCAGCTACAATCTGAGCCAGTGAGGTGCGGATGTTCTGACCAACTTCGACTTTCCCCGTGTACACCGTCACCTTATTGTTTTCACCGACGTGGATCCACGCATGAATGCTGTTGTCGTCCACGCTGGCGACAGCGGTACCGTCTTCAGACCACGCATGACCTGCGACAAATGTTATAGCAATTCCACCGCCGAGGTAGCGGAAAAACTGCCTGCGATTCATGGAAAAACGATGCAGAGAAGGCCCCTGGAGTTCGTATTGTTCGGCCGCAAGGGATTCGTCCTGGTTACGCATGGCATTCAGGTGGTTTTGATGGATTGTATGGCGCGAACGATTCGCGGATAGGTTCCGCAACGGCATATGTTCCCATTCATGGAGCTCCTGATCTGTTCTTCGGTCGGATCAGGATGTCGCTCCAGCAATGCAACGGCGGCCATGACCATGCCGGGAGCGCAATACGCGCACTGGAACGCGTCGTTATCGATAAAAGCCTGCTGGACAGGGTGCAAATTGCCGTCACGCGCGATTCCTTCGATGGTGGTAATGCGCTTATGCATGAGACTTGACACCGGTGTGATGCATGAACGGGTCGGCTGCCCGTCGACGAGAACCGTACAGGCGCCGCATGCGGCTTCCCCGCATCCGTACTTCGTGCCCGTTAGATCGAGATAGTCGCGCAACACGGTGAGCAGGCTTGCAGTCGGCTCGACATCCACCGTATACGCCTTGTTATTGATGTTCAACTCCATGGCACTGCTATTTTCCCGGTGTAGTCAAAGCTAGCAAAATATGAAGGAGGGAACAAAGGAGGTATTGATTGACACCACCACTATAGTACTATCAACATCGGGAGGCTGAGCGAAGTCGAAGCCATTTGTGAACGGATCTATCATTAATTGGTCGATGGTACGACAGCAACTACAAGCATCTGGACAATGTGTAGAATGCATTCCTCAGTTTGGGTTTGGCCCAGGGCTAAACACCTCATCGAGATGTACTTTTCGGTACAGAAAATTATGTCCCCTGCCCCTTTGGTGTGGCCGGCAGCAACCGGGTGCGGACAAGCAGTTGCATGGCCGGATTTTTGCGAAATAATAGCGTAAAAACCTCGGAAAAAGACAGACCGTCAAAAAAACGCGCTTTTGAGAAAGAATGGAAACGGAAGTATTCTCAAAAAATGATACTTTTCCTTTCCGTGTGGGTACTGAACCGCGGCATTTGTATCAATGAGCAGGGTATTGTTGACGCTGTTAATGGCCGTTGTCTTTCTCCCCATCGCTAACGCACAGCAGGATCAGGAGGAAGCGCGGCAGCAATATTTGCGCGAGCAGGCGATGTTGAAGCGGATGATGCTGGATCGTGAGCTTGACTCCGCAGTGTATTGGATGGACCAGGGCGAGTACAAGCGGGCCGACACGAAGTTTCGGTATGTGCTCGCCAACATTCAGGGCGTACCATCCGACCTGGCCTTTCACTTTGGGAAGAATTCGTACTTCCTTGGCCAGTATACACAAAGCATTGACTGGTTGAACAAGTACATCCAGTTGAAGGGCACAACCGGACAGTACTCCGCCGAAGCCGTACAGTGGTTAAAGAAAGCTGAGGAAGGTGTCTTACGCGCCCGTGCGGATGAGGCAAAAGAACGCTCCGAGCAGGTCCTTTCATCCGGGTATGACATTGACTGTGGACCAACCGGAAAGGTTATTTGTCCGGTATGCCACGGCGACCATGTGATTATTAAGCCGGGTGCGTTTGGAGATAAATACCAGACATGCCCCTATTGCAACGAACACGGGATTCTAACGTGCGAAGAGTACAACCAACTAATTCGCGGAGCGCTAAAACCCAAATTTTAGCTATTTTTGCGGGTTTCCTATTCACCCGGGATGGGATTAACAGCAATCTACCCGTTGTTATGGCGCTGCATAACCGCATAAACAACCGCATTTTGAAGCAAAAACTGCATACTACGCCACAGGAACGCTCGACGCTTTCCTTTTACAGGTACGCCCGTATCGACGACCCTGTGTACTGGAGGGATCAGCTCTATGTCGGCCTGAAAGCCCTGGACACGCTGGGTAGGATATACATTGCCACCGAAGGGGTGAACGCCCAGGTCAGCATACCCCGCGACCGGGAAGCGGATTTCAGGACGTATCTCGACAGCATCCCGTTCCTCAAGGGTACCCGACTCAATTTTGCCGTGGAGGACAACGGCCGATCGTTCTTCAAACTGAAAGTTGTCGTCAAGAAAAAAATACTGGCTGATGGTTTGGACGATACATCATTCGATGTAACGCAGACCGGGCCCCATGTCAACGCGCGCGAATTCAATCGCCTGGCGGACGATCCCAATACGATTATCGTCGACATGCGCAACCACTACGAAAGTGAAGTGGGGCATTTCCGGAATGCGTTACTCCCCGATGTTGACACGTTCCGCGAGGAGCTCCAGGTAGTGGAAGATCTTCTTGTCAGTCACCGCGACAAAAACATCGTCATGTATTGCACCGGTGGGATCCGCTGTGAAAAGGCCAGCGCGTGGATGCGACACAAAGGTTTTAGCAACGTCTACCAGTTGCAGGGTGGCATCATCGAATACGCACGTCAGGTCAAAGAGGAAGGTCTCGAAAACAAATTCGTAGGAAAGAATTTTGTATTCGACGAACGAATGGGGGAACGCATCACGGATGATATCATCAGCACCTGTCATCAGTGCGGTGCGCCGTGCGATGATCATACGAATTGCAAGAATGACGGCTGTCATCTCCTATTCATTCAATGTCCTTCGTGCAAGGCGAAGTACAACAACTGCTGCTCGGAAGCATGCGCTGAGATCATAAAGCTTCCTGAGGAGCGGCAGCGTGAATTGCGCAGAGGCATGAGCAAAGGACGGCAAGTATATCGGAAGGGACGCCGGGACAGAAATCTGACGAAAACCGAAAGATGATGACGGCTCGTATAGGCATAGTCAACGTGTCCGACAGGGCAAGTCAGGGTGTCTACGAAGATACGCCGGGGAAGAATATTGCGGAGCTCCTGCGGGAGTATATCCGCAGTCCCTGGGAGCAGGAATACGCTGTCGTACCGGATGAGCAGGATCTTATCGAACAAACCCTTGCCGACATGGCGGACAACCGGGGCTGCTGCCTGATCATTACCAGCGGCGGCACAGGACCGGCACCGCGCGATGTAACCCCTGAAGCCACAGAGGCTGTGTGTAACCGGATGATGCCCGGCTTCGGCGAATTAATGCGGGCCACAAGCCTGCGCTACGTGCCCACGGCAATCCTGTCGCGACAAACCGCAGGCATTCGCAACAAGACCTTGATCGTAAACCTGCCCGGCAGGCCAAAGGCCATAAGGCAATGTCTGGAAGCCGTATTTCCGGCGATTCCATATTGCATCGACCTGTTGGGAGGGCCCTTCATAGAATGCAACGAGGGGGTGATGAAACCTTTTCGCCCCCAAACCACTTAATACCACCAATATGGCACGCATACGCTATTACTACGACACGGAGACCTGCAAGTACGAGCGCGTGAGAACTAAAAAGATCGACATCGTGCTCAATGCGCTGGGTATCCTTGCCCTCACGGTTGTGGTTTCCATAGCAATGATTTTCCTTTGGACCGCCTATTTTCCCTCTCCAAAGGAAGTGATCCTCCAGAACCAGATCAAGGAGCAAGCTTACATCATCGACGTTTTACGCAGTGAAGTCGAAGAGGTGAGTGAGACAATGACCGCTATCGAGAACCGCGACGACAACATATACCGGGTTGTGCTAGGCGCTGAGCCTATCGACAAGTCGATCCGCAACGCCGGTGCCGGGGGCGCCGATCGCTACGCGCACATCGAAGAAAAAGATCTCAGCCTGAAAGAAGAGATCATCGATTTATACAGCCGCGTCGATCGCTTGAAACGCAAAATGTACATTGAATCGCGATCGCAGGACGAGGTCGTTGAGCTTGCGCGCAACAAGGAAGCGTTGTTCGCCGCTATTCCCGCGATCCAACCGGTGTCGAACGAGCAGCTCGTGGGACTCGCCTCGGGTTATGGGTTGCGCTTCCACCCGATCTACAAGGTAAAGAAGATGCACTATGGCATCGACTTCGCAGCGCCAATAGGTACGCCCATTTATGCAACAGCAGATGGCGTAGTCGATAAAGTACAGGTGAAGTTTACAGGATACGGAAAGATGCTCGAGATCGATCACGGCTTCGGATATCGTACCCGCTATGCACACATGCATGACTTCGCCGTTCGACAAGGCCAGCACGTCAAACGCGGTGAACTCATCGGGTATGTCGGCGACACAGGTCTGTCGACCGCCTCCCACCTGCACTATGAAGTTTTTGTTAACGACAAGCACGTTAACCCCGTTCACTATTTCTTCAACGATCTCACCCCCGCTGAATACGAAAAGATCGTCGAACTCGCCTCCATTGAGAATCAGTCGTTGGGGATGTAACCGCAAAGCAGGCCTGCGGCCGCTTTACGGTGTTGAAGAGCCTGCCCGACTGCCCAATCAGGTCAAGACGCTTAGCCAACGTTAGCCGGGCAGGCGGGTTGATGTGTTGGAGCGTTGAAGTTTCTGTTATCCAGTTGCATGCGGATAGGATGGGAATTGCTATGCACGGATTGGGAGGACCAGTCATTCCGATTCAATGCACCTTTGCGCTAAAAGACTTACGGAAATTAGTTTTGGGTGGAGCGCCTACTGCCTACTGCCCACTGCCTACTAAAAACCGAGGGCTAACCAACCCCCGCTAAAGAGTTAATCAGCCCTCATTTATAACTCCACAGCCCCGACTTCATTCATGGCGAACCAATAATTCCATCTGGAGCTTATTAACACATGTGAACGCTATGGCAAGAAGCTTTTTCACTGTGTGGAGAGAACCATAAAGTAAGAGCATAGGTTTCAATTTTCCTAAAGATTTCGAGAAACTTTGTTTAGGGTGAAAAAATGGCTTTTTTGCGCCAAAATAGCATGTTTGAGGACAATTACAGGCACCGCGGGCTGCGCAATAAACTGGTCCGAACGCTCCGTAAAAAGGGCATAAAAGACGAGCAGGTTTTGGCCGCAATTGGCAAGGTTCCTCGGCATTTTTTCTTTGACGACGCCCTCCTCGAACACGCCTACCAGGACAAGGCTTTTCCCATCGGAGAAGGCCAAACAATCTCCCAGCCCTACACCGTAGCATTCCAGACAGAAAAGCTGGAAGTAAGGCCCGGAGACCGAGTCCTTGAGGTGGGTACGGGCTCCGGATACCAGGCCTGCGTCCTCCTGGAACTCGGCGCCCGGGTGTTTACCATAGAATACAACCGCAACTTGTACGATAAGGTTCGTACTTTTCTCCCATCTATTGGATACCGGCCGTCCTTCTTTCTCGGAGACGGCTCCAAAGGACTCCCCTCCCGGGCACCCTTTGACCGCATTATCGTCACCGCCGGCGCCCCGACAGTCCCACCCGCCCTCACCGAACAACTCGCCGAAGGCGGCATCCTCGTCATCCCCGTTGGCGACCGTGAACGCCAACAAATGGTGGTAATTCGGAAGAAAGACGGCCGGCTGGAGGAAAAGCGATATGATATGTTTGCGTTTGTGCCGCTACGCGGCGAGGAAGGATGGAGGGAGGGCTAATCGAGTGTTGAAGTGTTGAAGTGTTGAAGTGTTGGAGTTGTCTGAACTCGATAGTTAGTGCGATAAAAAAAAATAAAATGCACATGTCATCCTGAGCGGTGGAGGTGGGTCGGTATGTCCCTCAACAAATACTCTTTCAAGTCCCCAAACTCCTTACTCATCGGAACGCTTT
>DASVCT010000268.1:0-12640 GCA_036381475.1 Cyclobacteriaceae bacterium | reverse complement strand
GTGTTCCCGGTTATTCCACAACGCGGTAAAAATGTCCTGCACGATCTCTTCGCATACTTCCCGTGAACCGATACGCTGAAAGGCTGCTAAAAAAATTTGTCGCCAGTATCTCTTATATACAGCTTCGAAAGCATGCATGTCTCCACGATGTAGGAGGTCAGCAAGAATCTCATCCGAATACGAAAGATACTTACTCATAGGTTCAGGCATGGAAACCGGCGCACATTGGTCACGTACAATTTACTGAATAGTGTAAATTATACATCAATAAAAATAAAAAATATCATCGCTTCAAAATTGGCGATGAGTGGTTTCCTTTCGGCTCTATAATTATAATGAATTATTATGCCAGGAAAGAAAGGTTTGAGACCATAGGGTTGCTAGGAAAGAAAAGTTTGAGACCGTAGGTAATATTCCGCACGACTCACTGACGAAAGTCTTCGTGGATTGAGCCTGAATGTGATTAGCTGCCTGCGTGTCTTATGTTTAGGTGCTCACCCTGGCCGCGGCATATGTGTTTCTCACTCAGATAGATTACTCGACCAGAACTTTCTGACTCAAGGCGACACCGGATGTGGAAATTATTCTCACATAATACAGACCCGGCGAAAGGTTGTTCAAAACCATCGTGATGTGACCGTTTACAGCCTGCGCCACCTGGACCTGGCGTGCCGAACCGTTACGGTCGAAGATCATTACCCGGTACTCGCCTTCCAGCTCCGGAGTGTTGATCAGAATCTGGTCACGTGCAGGATTGGGGTAAACGAGAGATGCCTCCTGCATGGGAAAGTCGGTCAAAGCCACCTGCTCAGGCGCTGCGTCAAGCGCAGGAACACACTCACGCGTACACAGTTCCGCATCCGAATTCAGACTACCCACGCCCTTGAGCGCGTGCATTTTGCCACGATACTTCACCTTTCCCGAATACGAAAAGGTGCCGCCCAATCCGATATCACCATCCCAGCCGTTGGCGCCTTTGCCAAACTGGAATCCCACCTTGTAGTTCGAAGGTGCATGTGATAATTTCAGCCTTCCCTCCACATCACCCGTGCCAACGAGGTAGCTGTCGTCCGAGAGTTCCCAATACGTCCAATCCTGATGGCCGCGCAGCGCCGCCTTCAGTGCCGCGGGGGTATAGACAATCCACGTCCGTCCCAACCTGCTCCACGCATTCCAGTCGCGAGGCCGTTCGAGTTTCAGGTACACCTCGAAAGAAATGCCCTTGTCGAGCGTACTCACGATGGTCCCGCGGACAACAGCGTGATCACCATAATCAATGAACTGCGCGGGGCGGCGCCAGTCGAATCGGCTCAGGATCTTATCCGCCAGGAGAATAGCCCACGGGCAGGACAGACAGGGTGGCTTGATCTTGTCCCAGGCCGAAAGCCAATACAGTTTGAACCCGGGAACGACTATGCCGGCCTGCTCATAGGCGCCCATGTCGACCGCGGGGCCGAGTATTCTTGGTTCACCGCGAAAATCGATGGACACTCCTACCAGACCAGGCGCGGCGCTGTTGCCGGTGCTCACCGCCGGCGATGAGGGAATAAGTCGCAGCCCGTCGTCATCTGTACCAAACAGGTTATCTGCACCATCTGGGTCACCGGCGTCAACAAAGCCAGGGCTCGTGTCAATATTGTTGCCCCCATCGATTCCCACCGCCGTGTCCCATCCTGCGCCGCTACCGCCAGAAAAAAGGATCAGCGAATACGAAAAGGTTGTGTTGCCATCCATAGTGTAAACCTCTCCGCCTTCCGGCGACAGGTTGTTGAATAGGATGGTGTTGACTACCGTCTGGTTAAGAATCTCGGTACCCATCGATTCAAACCCGTCATTGTAAAATCCGCCACCTCTGACACTCGCGACGTTACCAGTGAAGGTACAGTTGGTGAATCGGGGACTAAGCTCCGGTGAAAATGATGGCGGTGACATCACGCGCGTAAAGTTCGCTACGGCGCCGCCATAGGTTTCGGCCTGATTGCTTGCGAACACGCAGTTCACATAGCCTGGGACTAATCTTCCCGCGTCATTGAGGTGCACAATAGCGCCACCCCACGCGGTCGTATTTCCTGCCGCCACATTAGAAAAGAATGCACAGTTAAAGAAAGAGGGTGCTGATACGCCCTGGCTATTGGTCTGCGGCTCGTTAATCGAAATATGGATGGCGCCTCCACCACCACCTTCGTATGCTCCTGTCGGGTTGCCGGTAGCCGAGTTACCTGCGAATGTACAAGTCGTAAATGTCGCATTCGATGCCACGAGGTTCGCAGCCCCACCCGATCCGGTGAAGGTCGAGCCGTCCGGCGAGATGGCTGTCGCCCTGTTCTGGCTAAAGCGAACCGAATCGATCAGGGAATGGTCTCCCACCAAATACAGGGCGCCCGCTCTGCGTATCGCTTTATTGCCCGTGAACTCGCATCCCCGGATCACCGGCGCATAGTTGCCTGGATCGAAGGAACCGACATACAGCGCACCCGCAGTAACGCCCGCTTCATTGCGGATAAAACGGGTATGCCATATTTCTGATACCATCTGGCCGCCGGCCGGTCCGGGTTGCGAAAAAATCGCCCCTCCTTCGGATGCAGCATAGTTCGCCTGAAATCGTGTATTGCGAATGGTCGGGCTGCTGGCAAATTCCGGCGTCTGCAAATCGTTGTACCATCCACCTCCATCAAGGTTTTGATCGGTGCTGGATCCAGGTGCGGCCGGGCTGGCGCTACCCCCCACAATAATGACTCCATCAACACCAGTGTTGGCGTCGACATTCACCGTATATACAACGTGATATGCGTTAAAACCTGACAGTTCGCCGGTGCCAAACGGTATTCCATCCGAAAGTACATCATTATGATCGAGGTCACCGCTCAGGATCGTCGGATTCAATTGCCAGTCGCGTTCTTCTTTCGATAGCTCCACCCCGGTAAATCCACCATACAGCATGACGCCGTTTGGTATTTGAAACGTTTTCTCGCGGGGATCAAGGGCCAGATTCTTGTTGACGTCCACTTCAACCTCCGGGTAGTACGTTCCCGTTGCCAACCAAATTTCGTCGCCATAGGCAGCAGCAGCGAGGGCGTTCGACAACGATGTATAGGCATTCGCCCAGCTTGACCCGTCGTTGGCTCCGGCCGCTGCGTGGTTGACATAGATCACTTGGGCGCCGGACGAAATCGCCATCGAAGTTCCTGCCAGGAAAAGCAGGACAGCTATAAGTTTTTTCATACGCGTAACCGTGACGGCCCTCCTTTATTGGTTTACGTCGAAAGGTACCAAGAAGGCAATCCGTCTTTTAGCACGCATGTACCAGCGATAGCAACGCATGTAACAGAGAGCGGACTTTGGGCTGTTACGCCGCTATGATTCCCTGGCAACGCGGCGTGCACCCTCTGCATAAGGCGTCGGCGTGAAAGAATAAGCTTTTTCAAACTTCCCGCTATCAAAGATATAGTCGCGATCATATTGGTAAAGCATCTCACTTAACTCGCGCATTAAGGGATGGAACAAACCCATGGCCTGAATCAAAAATTTCGGCAGAAGCATCTTGCGGGGCGTAACTCCTGATTCGCGTGCAAAAAGTTCAATCCATTCGCGGCCAGTGAGTGGATTCCCGGCGGTGGGTAAGTGCCATACCTGGTTGTATGCAGAAGGGTCGTTCCCCAGGATGGCGGTGGCGCGGGCTGCATCCGGCGTATAAGTGAAGGAATGCTTCTTGTCAAAGCTGCAAAACCAGTTGGCAGGCTTTCCATTTCGCATATTCTTTAGTGTCAGCTCGAGCAAGACGCTGGTGGCACCGGCAATACCCGGCCCATAAAAATCAGCTGACCGTGCAATTATGGCCTGAAGTTCCCCCTTTTCCATTTCGTCGATCAGCATACGGTCGAGTTGGGCTCGCACCCTACCCTTCCGCGAAGGTGGGTTCATCGGTGATTCTTCTGTCATGTGCCCAATGTGGCCGATATCAAGTGCGTACATGTTGTCGAAGAACACAAGCCGGGTACCGTGCTGCTTGCAGGCGGTAATGATGTTTTGCATCAAGGTGGGCCATTGCTCACGCCAGACCTTAAGCTGGTATGGCAAGCCCACCGTAAGATAGGCGACCTCTGCTCCCCGCACTGCAGCATCTGCCGTGATGGGATCAACGAGATCGCCTGCATATAACTCTTCGTCACCAGCTACCTTTTGAGGATTTCGGGAAACCAGTCTGATCCTGTCAGTGTACGACTTAAGGACCTTCGCCAACTCCTGACCAATTGCACCTCCTGATCCAAGTATTACCTGCAATGCCATGCTGAAATTTTTCTGGTGAACGATATCTACTGTTCCAACTCTTGTCGTTGGCCCGGTTTGGGCTCACCTTCCGACAGAGCCAGCAATTCCCGCGCACGGCCCAACGCCAGGTCGATATGACTCAGAAGGTTTTCCGGGGCCATCACAGAATAAATGTCGGCTTTTTCAAGGTCTTTCCTGATATTATCATTCACACCTGAAAGAACGGTTGTCACATTCCGCTGGTTGAAATGTTTTATGATTTCTTTGAGGCGATAAATCCCCGTGGCGTCAATGAAGGGTACGCTCCGCAAACGGAGAATGAGAATCTTCGGTTTTTGTTCGATATTCCGGATCGTGTCCTGGAACTGTTGTGCAGCTCCAAAAAACAGGGCACCCTTGATCTCGTATAGCGCAACGCCTTTAGGGATCGCGGCGAGCTCCTGTTCGAACAACTCCTCGTCATTCTCATCTCCATGGATATCCAGCTTTTCGACGCTAACCGAGTCACTCATACGCTTCATAAAGGTAAAGCCGGAGAGGACCATGCCGATTTCAATAGCCACTACCAGATCCACGAGTACGGTGAGGAAAAATGTAACGAGCAGCACCGCGACGTCCATCTTGTTGCCATGTAGCAGAGAAACGAAGTTGTGCCATTCGCTCATGTGATAGGCGACAACCACCAGTATCCCGGCCAGGCACGCCATGGGAATCAATCGGGCGTAAGGGGCCAGCGAGATCATGATCAACAACAGGACAAGCGCGTGACATATTCCCGCCACGGGTGTACGGCCGCCATTCCGAATATTGGTTGCCGTACGCGCAATGGCGCCGGTAGCAGGTATACCCCCAAACAGGGCTGACATTACGTTGGCCGCTCCCTGTGCTACCAGCTCGGCGTTTGACCTATGCCGGCTGCCGGTCATACCATCGGCTACGACAGCGGAGAGCAGCGACTCGATCCCTCCAAGAAGTGCGATCGCGATTGCCGGTTCAATAAGTTGCCGGATCGTTTCATAAGATATGGAGGGAATGGCTGGTGCAGGAAGTCCCCGCGGTATTTCTCCGTACACAGAACCAATGGTGGCCACCGGGAGATTGAAAACAGAGACCGCGAACGTGCTGAGCAGAATAGCCACCAGCGAACCGGGTATCCTGGTTGTGACCTTGTGGAAATAAAGGCCGATCAGCACGGTCAGGAAGGCTATGGCAAATGAAATCCAGTTGATCTGGTTGAGATAATGAAAGATTGCAGCCCATTTTGCGATGAAGTCGGCCGGCACCGAGTCCATGGGCAACCCGAAGAAGTCCTTGATCTGGGACGAAAAGATAATGACCGCGATACCACTCGTAAATCCCACGATAAGGGGGTAAGGAATGTACTTCAGGAGGTTGCCCATTCGGGCAATGCCCATGGCGATGATCAGAAATCCTGCCATGAACGTCGCAATGGTCAATCCCGCCACGCCATGTTCCTGAACGATGGCATAAACAATTACAATGAAGGCGCCGGTAGGTCCGCCAATCTGAACGCGGCTTCCGCCGAAGACCGAGATTATGATGCCAGCTATAATGGCGGTGATCAGACCCTTATCCGGTGATACGCCAGACGCGATAGCAAAGGCGATGGCAAGGGGAAGCGCCACCACCCCTACGATCAGTCCCGCCACCAAATCCCTTAAGAACTGCTCCTTTGATATGCCCTCCCTTATAACGGAAAACAGCTTGGGCGTAAACTGATTGTGTTTCATTTATCGCATGCAACGGCGGCAAAAATAGATGATTTTTTTCTTACTCCAGCATGGCTTCTCGTTCATCCTGGGGCCGGGGCTTTAGCTGGTACATCATAATGATCCGGGCGCATGTGTTCCACCGAAGTCGCGCGTCGATATTCGTTCGTTCGCTTATCGCCTCTGCCCTTTCGTAAAAATCCATCGCCTCGGTATACCACTCATACGCGTCGAAATCAGTTCCGGGAAGGCCCGACCGAAGTGACGCCATACCCTGGCGTTCATGAATGATTCCCATGTAGTACACGCGTTGGTACTCGTCCTTGAGACCGGCGGCGATCTCGCGGGCGTGCTTTGCCGCCACCGATGCTGCGCGTCCAAACTGGTCCGTCAGTGCGAGCAACAGAACCACAAGGGCTTTCTGATGTTGGGGGTCCACAGCGAGAATGTCCCTGCAGATGCTCTCTGCAAGGTCGGGCTGGTTCAACAGGCGGTAGTGTTCGGCCTTGCTCATGGCAGCGTCGATGCCGTCCAGACTTAGTGGCTTGAGAACGAATTGTTTGGTTTCGGATTCCTGGAGATTCATGGCAGTAGGTTTGATGCATAAACATCAACTCTTGAGTACAGATGCACCGGTCCGTGGGACCGTACCTATTTGAGCACCTTTAGCGCCCGGAGCAGCTTCATCAGGGGGTCGTAATACTTATCCGCCACCCGCTCCTTGAGCGGGATGATTGCGTTATCCGTGATCGTAATATTTTCCGGACAGACGGTAGTACAGCACTTGGTGATGTTGCAATAGCCAATGCCGTGCTGGTTTTTCAGGTCACTCCTCCGATCCTCAACATCGAGCGGGTGCATTTCCAGCGACGCCGTGTACACAAGGTGTCGCGGTCCGAGAAATTTTTCGTGAAGACGGTGTTCCCGCAAAACATGGCAGACGTCCTGGCAAAGAAAGCACTCAATGCACTTGCGGAATTCCTGGACCCGGTCCACGTCGCTTTGCATCATTCGCCACGTGCCATCCGGGGCGTCCGGCGGACGCGGCTTGAACTTCCGTATACTCTTTTTCACCCGATAGTTTATCGAGACATCCGTAACGAGGTCGCGGATTACGGGAAACGCTTTCATTGGCTGCAATGTCACGGGGCGGCCTTCAGGCATATCACTCATACGCGTCATGCACATGAGCTTCGGCATGCCGTTGATCTCTGCGGAACAGGAGCCGCATTTTCCCGCCTTGCAATTCCATCGGACCGCCAGGTCGGGCGCCTGCTGTGCCTGGATCTGGTGAACGGCGTCGAGCACGACCATCCCTTCCGTAATTTCAGTATTGTACTCCCTGAAACCGTTATCATCGGAGCGCCATATTTGGAAGGTGACGTTTGCCATAATTGTGCTTGATCACTTCACTTCATTTCTTCGATTATTTCACGCAAGTCGTCGCGAAGCGGAGCCCTCTCCGCCTTCGAAAGAACCATCGCCTCGCCGTCGTTGCGTATCACGAGGTTCACTTTTGCCCAGGCGTCGCTTTTCCCGGGAAAGTCCTCGCGAAAATGTCCACCCCGACTTTCCTCGCGTTCGCTGGCAGAAAGCGCAATCGCCTCTGCTACGGTAAGCATATGCGTCAGTTCCACGGCCAGATGCCAGCCCGGATTGTAGGCCCGGTTTCCTGTACAGGCTACCTTTGATGCTTTAGTCTTTAGCTCACGCACTCGGGCAACGGCCTCGCGCAAGTCGGAACCCGTGCGCACAATGCCCGCCAGTGACTGCATGGTCTCCTGCAGTTCAGCCTGCAGGTCGTAGGGATTGACACCCGATGTTTGTTCGAATGGCGCGACTGCCGCCACGGCTGCGCGGTCAGCAGTGCCTCTGTCGATGCGGACGTCGGCATGTTCGCGTGCAAACTGTGCCGCATATTCTCCGGCTCGCTTGCCGAACACGAGCAGGTCTGAAAGGGAATTACCGCCGAGCCGGTTCGCGCCGTGAAGTCCGGCCGCACATTCGCCTGCTGCGAATAATCCAGGAACGGACGTCATCTGCGAATCGGCGTCGACACGTATTCCGCCCATAATGTAGTGTGTGGTGGGACCTACCTCCATGGGTTCTTTTGTGATGTCCACACCCGCAAGCTCCTTGAACTGGTGATACATGCTGGGCAGCTTGCGCTTGATGTGGTCTGCGGCGTTCGGAATCTTTTCCTTGATCCACGCGATGTCCAGGAACACGCCGCCGTGGGGGGAACCGCGCCCTTCCTTCACTTCACGCACAATGCACCGCGCCACGTGATCGCGGGTGAGCAATTCCGGTGGCCGTTTTGCATTCTTGTCGCCCTGGGTATAACGCCATCCCTCTTCTTCGTCGGTGGAAGTCTGGGCGCGATACAATTCCGGAATGTCGTCAAACATGAAACGCCGACCATCCTTGTTTCGCAGAACGCCGCCTTCTCCCCTGACACCTTCCGTGATGAGCAGTCCCTTTACACTTGGCGGCCAAACCATGCCGGTAGGATGAAACTGAACGAATTCCATGTCTATCAGTTCAGCGCCAGCCTCCCATGCGAGCGCCATGCCGCTTCCTGTACAATCCCAACTGTTGCTCGATATCTTGTACAGGCGTCCCATTCCGCCGGTGGCAAGCACGACCGCTTTCGCTTTGAAGATCTTGAACGTCCCCTTTTCGCGCTCATATCCGAAGGCGCCGGCTATGCGCCCGTCGTCCTTTAATAAATGCGTGACCGTATACTCCTGGAAGAAGTCGATCCCCTGGTGAATACCATGATCCTGCAAAGTGCGGATCATCTCCAGGCCTGTTCTGTCGCCCACGTGGGCCAGCCGCGGGTATTTGTGTCCACCAAAATTTCGCTGCAGGATGCGGCCATCATCGGTCCTGTCGAAAAGCGCACCCCAGGCCTCAAGCTCACGCACCCGGTCGGGCGACTCGCGTGCGTGCAATTCCGCCATACGCCAGTTGTTTATATACTGGCCTCCCCGCATGGTATCAGCAAAGTGTACTTTCCATCCGTCACGATCGTCGACGTTGGCAAGCGCCGCGGCCACACCACCCTCAGCCATGACGGTGTGAGCCTTGCCCAACAATGAGCGACAGATGACTGCAACCTTCGCACCGGCGGCAGAGGCTTCGATCGCCGCGCGCAGTCCAGCGCCGCCGGAGCCCACGACGAGAACATCGTAAGAGAACGTCTCGAACGCGCTCATGCTAAACAATCCGTAAGTCGGTCCATATTCCCATAGCGCAAAGCCGTACATAGATGTCCGAAAACATCACCCAGAAGAGGCTCATCCAGGCCCACTTCATGTGGCCCCTGTTCAGGCAACTGGCGCAATGGTAAAGACGCCTTCGCACTGGCGTGCCCGACAACCGGTCGCGCACACCACCGATAAGATGTCTGAACGAATGACATCCGAAAGTATAGCCGCCCAGCAGCACCGCATTCACGGTCAGCACGAGCGACCCGATGCCGATCCCGAAAGTTTCACCACCTGCCAGGTCGGTAAACCAAAACGATTTCCAGGCATCGTAAGCGAGAATAAATACGAAGAAGATGGCGAGGTATAGAAAATAACGATGAACGTTTTGGAGAATCAGCGGCAAGGAATTTTCACCCCAATAGGTCTTGCGCGGTTCCGACACCGTGCAGGCTGGAGGATCGGCCCAAAAGGATTTGTAGTATGCTCCCCGGTAGTAATAGCAGGTAACGCGCATTCCCCCGGGTGCCCAAAGGATGAGCAGTGCCGGTGAAAAAGGAATAATCGCCGGCCACCATGATGGTTTTGGTCCGAACCAGCTGTGAGGTGAATCTCCGAAGAGCTCAGGAGAATAGAAGGGCGACAAGTAAGGCCCCCAGGCGTAATGGTCACCCTGGAAAGCGGCCCAGGTGGCGTAAATAATAAATGCTGATAATCCCAGAAATACGGCTATCGGGCGTATCCACCACAGATCCTTTCGTGCCGTTATGCCGAAACCTGGGCTGTTCAAGGGGGTAAGGGTTGGTGACCCGATTTACCCTATTTTAGAATAAATTAATTTGAAAAACAACCGTGGTTTTTTGAATTAAAAATGATAAACCAGTAGAGTCGCAAAATTTGCGTCTCTACGTTAACGCGGTCAATGTTATTCGTATCGTAACGAATGCGCTGGGTTGGCCCGCGCTGCCTGAATGGTGTGAAACGAGATAGTGAATATCGCTACGAGGGTCACGACCAGTCCGGGCAACGCAAAGATCCACCACGACATCGTTATCCGGTTGGCAAATCCCTGCAGCCAGCTGTCCATGACATACCAGGCAATGGGTACTGCAACAAGAAACGAAATGGCCACCAGCACGACGAAATTCCGGCCTACCAAGACAAGTATGCCCGGGACGGAAGCACCCATCACCTTACGAACGCCGATCTCCTTGGTACGTTGCACAGCAGTGAGAGATGATAATCCGAATAACCCAAGACAGGCAATGAATATGGCGAGCAATGAGAACAGCGCCGTGATCCTGCCGAATTGTTGATCGGCGCGGTACTGGTTGTTGTAATGCTCGTCGAGGAAGAAATAGGTGAATGGATTGCCGGGGAACGTGGAGAACCAGGACTCCTTGACCCGATCTATTGTTTGCTGCATGTCGGCAGACTTTACCTTCAGCGAATAAAAGTTCCTGGCCTCGGGAATAAACCGGAATATGAGTTGGTCGTGCGCCTTCTTCAGTGACTCCTGATGGTAGTCTTTCAATATGCCTACGATGCGAAATGTATCACCCCAGAAGAATATCTCTTTTTGCAATGCGTCCTCAATGTTTTCGAAGCCCATGAGGTGCGCCGCCGATTCGTTCATCATTACGCTGCTTTCTTCGTTGGGATAATCCCGCGAGAAAGACCTTCCTGCCGCAATCTTCAAACCGTAGGCGTCGACGAAATCGTAATCCGTGCCGATGATACGGTATTGCTTGCTGTCCTGTTCGCCCTCTGAGATCAACCGGATGCCGCCGGCGTTCCACTCGGGTTGTTCTCCCGGAATTGCCGTGGACGCCGTTACGTAGGAAACCTCCGGGTACGCCGAGACGGTGTTACGAAACACCTCAAACTTTTGGGCATAGGTTGAGTCGACAGACGCCGGAGCCCGCAGTATCAGCGTTTGATCGATATTGACACCCAGATCCTGCTGACGCATGTAGGTAATCTGGCGATACACCGTGAAGGTGCCGACCAGCAGCACGACCGTGGCCACGAACTGGAAGATGACTAATCCCTTTCGCAAGTACAGGCCCCTCCAGGAGTTGCGGAATCTCCCTTTCAATACTTCTACCGGCCTATACCCGGAGAGTACGAAGGCAGGATACAGACCCGACAGGATAATTCCGGCGATAAGCACCGCAGTAAGAACGAGCCAGAACTTGGTCGACTGCAGGAGCGTGAACCCTATCTCCCTTCCGGCCAGTTCGTTGAAATAGGGCAACGCAATCATTACGATGATCAGCGCCAGGACAAAAGCCAGCAGGTTGAGGAACGATGATTCCATCAGGAACTGTCGAATCAACTGCGACCGGAACCCGCCCATTACCTTGCGTAGGCCCACCTCCCGGGCACGTTCCATCGAACGTGCGGTCGACAGGTTGATGTAGTTGATCCATGCGATGAGAATAACGAAAAGGGCAATAACACCCAGGAAGTACGTTGAGCTTCTGCTGCCATTCACCTCGAATTCGCCCATGTAATGCGAATCGAGATGGATGTCGTCCACGCGCTGAAGATGAAATACCATATCTGCATCGAACTGCTTTAACGCCTCACCTGCGAGTTTGTCTACGAGCGCAGGTATCTTGGCTTCAAAGGCATCAGGGTCAGTCCCTTCTTTGAGGAGGATGTAGTTCCAGAAGCCATCCCACATCCAGGCTGTCCGCACTTCCTCGCCCCACCATTTCACGACTGTCTCGAAGGAATACAAGACATCCGGTTTCATGTGGCTGTTCTCCGGAACGTCCTCAAACACGCCGGTCACTTCGAAGTCGGCCTGGCCATTCATCTTGAGCGTTTTGCCGACAGGTTCCTCATCGCCGAAGTAGCGCTTGGCTGCTGAGCGCGATAGCACCAGAGTCTGCGGACGCTGCAGCACCGTCTCGGGGTCACCCTTGATAAGAGGTATGGAAAACACTTTGAAAAAAGCTTCACTGGCATAATACGCCTTCTCTTCCTTGAAGAAAACGTCAACATAGCTTAACACCTCCTGTCCTTGTCGCATCCGTACATACTCTTCCACTTCGGGAAAGTTATCCTTCAGGGCTTGTCCTATGGCGGAGCATCCATAGGCCCACTCGGTTGCCAGTACGCCTTTGTCGTACCGATCCTGCTTCAGCCGGAATATGCGATCTTTCTTGGTGTGATAGTTATCATAGCTCATCTCGTGCATCACGTATTGTGTGATGAGCAGACACGCGGCGATCCCGATGGACAGGCCAAGAATATTGATCAGTGAGAACACCTTGCTCTTTCTGATGTTACGCCAGGCGATTATGAAGTAGTTGCGGAGCATGTTATTCGGAGGGGGTTAAGAGGAACAGGGGATAAGGATATAAGGATATAAGGATATAAGGAAATAAGGAAATAAGGGTATAGGGGTATAAGGGTATAAGG
>DASVCT010000267.1:0-17705 GCA_036381475.1 Cyclobacteriaceae bacterium | reverse complement strand
GACTACGACGCTAACATAGGAGGAGATAGGAGACATAGCCTTCGGCAGGCTCAGGAACCGGCGCATAGGAAGTGTGAGTGTGGGAGTGAGAGTGAAGGGGTGATCGTTCACCCGCGCGACGGGTCCCTTTAGGGATGCAAGGGTCGTGCGGGGGATCTAAGGTAGTGAAGTTTTTAAACCACATAGGAGATAGGACACATAGGAGCCACATAGGAAGTGTGAGTGTGCGTCTACTGCCTACTATTCAACAATTCCTTCCAAAGACGCTTTCACATCCAAAATCGGCGTGCCATCAAACGCCTCAAGATCTGATACCTGAAAACGAAGGGGCTCCATGATCGACAGCACGGTAACACGGTGGACGCCGATGGGATTGGGACGATCCTGCGACCGTGTGCTGAACACGCCGCGTAAGGCGGCTTTCGGATTATCACGCGGATGAACCTTCAACACACTTCGATCAGCGCGATCGAGCCACGTCAACAGGAGCAGTTTGTCACCCACCTGAATATCCGATAAGGCATCCTCTACTGACTCGTCAAACACCAGCAAAGCCGGCGGCGAATCTTCTTCTCCCTGCTTGGGTGCCTCTTCGCGGGTATGCAGGGGCGATTCGACGTGCCCAATTATTCGAAGCCTAATTTCCATATTTAGCGCCTTCTCCTGTTAACATAGGAACCAAAACAACCACAATTTAGTCCCTCATTTGACTTAAACAGCGATTTGGTTCTTACTTCTCACTACTATCTCACCCTCACCCTGTCCCCGGGCTTCAGAATATGGTACCGGTCCTGCAACTCCTGCGACAACCGGATCTTCACTTCCTCAGGATATCCCTTCGCCCAGAAACGATCCTGTTCTTTATAGTTAATAGTGCCGTGATGCTGGGGAAAAATGAAATCGGGATTGAGGGTGTTGATCATGATCACAGAACGGTCGATGTAGGTGTTGTGTTCCGTTGGTGAAAAGAATAATACGTCGACGTGCTTCAGGAAAAGATGATCTTCCAACAGATATGAGTCGCCGGGCTGCAAGAAAGACGTTCCACCGACCGTGATGACGTAACCGCAGTCCTGAAGGTTGGCTTCGTAATAAATGGCAAAGTTCGCGTTCCCATGGATGGCGCGCACCGGGTCGACTTTTATCCCCATGATCTCGAAAGACTCACGGGGTTTCGCGATACGAATCCGGCTTTCCGGAATATTTAACTCCCTGGCCTTTGGCAAACAGCTTTCCGGCATCACAAAAATACATTTCGATCGCGTGACCAGGATGGACGCCGTGTACTTGTTGAAATGATCGTCGTGTGCGTGGGTTATGAACGATACATCCAGGTCTTCCGCCAATTCCTCCGCCGTCACCGGTGATGGCTCGAAGCGGTAGCCGTCCTCCAGCCAAAGGTCGGTGGCGATGAGCAGGTCCCCCGACTTAATAATCCAGCTGTTGTGACCGGCCCACCACAACACGATGCCATCATGTTTTGCCTTGATATCGTTTATGAGTCTTCCATCCTGTGCAGGACAAATCGCAGAAATGCCCAGGAAGAGCAGGGTAAGGTGTCGCATGAGCCGTTCCTCAAATCTAAGATCATGGATTAAACCCCAAGAGTCAAGGGCACGAGTGGCTTTGCTTTTATCCCGGTCGCGTGTATCTTCCGCAATGATGAACTTACACGTGATGTCGCGAAGGTATCATACCACCTCGCGTCCTTTGGAAGCCGCGATATTATTGACGATCCTATGGATTGCCTCCTGTTGCACCCCTGCCTATTCGCAGGTGTTCACCCTCGACGACACCCTCCGCGGCAGCATTACGCCTGAACGCGCGTGG
Organism: Cyclobacteriaceae bacterium; assembly: GCA_036381475.1. GTDB lineage: Bacteria > Bacteroidota > Bacteroidia > Cytophagales > Cyclobacteriaceae > ZC4RG29. The sequence continues at coordinate 15,875 of DASVCT010000267.1, read as the reverse complement.
TGGGACCTCAAGTATTATCATCTCGATGTCCGCGTATTGCCCGAGAGCAAATCAATTTCAGGAAAAGTTACTGTACAATACACGGTGCTTGAACCCGCACAAGTGTTGCAGATCGACCTTCAACCACCCCTGAAGGTGGACGGTGTAACCCAGGAAGGAAAAGAATTGACATTCAAGAGGCGTGGGAAGAACGCCTACTTCATCACACTCACCAAATCCCAACAAAAGGGCAATACCGAATCGGTCACCATACGCTACTCCGGCACGCCGATCGAAGCAGAAAATCCACCATGGGAAGGCGGATTCCAATGGACATACGACCGCAACGGCCTGGCCTTCATCGCCACATCGTGCCAGGGCCTCGGCGCGAGCGCCTGGTGGCCCTGCAAGGATCACATGTACGATGAACCCGACAGCATGCTCATCAGCGTAACCGTACCACAAGCGCTTCAGGATGTTTCAAATGGCCGGCTCCGGGAAATAACGACGAACCACGACGGTACCAAAACTTATCACTGGTTTGTAAAAAATCCAATCAACAACTACGGCGTGAACATCAACATTGGCGACTACGCCCACTTTTCAGATACGCTTCACGGTGAGAAGGGTATACTCGACATGGACTACTATGTGCTCCGCTACAACCTCGAAAAAGGCCGGGAACAATTCAAGCAGGGGAAGCTGACGGTAAAAGCGCTTGAACACTGGTTCGGACCGTATCCATTTTATGAAGACAGCTACAAGCTTGTGGAAGCGCCATACCTCGGCATGGAACACCAGAGCTCCGTCACCTATGGCAATGGATTCGCTAACGGCTACCGCGGTCGCGATCTTTCCGGTACGGGCTGGGGACTGAAATGGGACTACATTATCATCCACGAATCGGCACACGAATGGTTCGCTAACAATATTACATACCGCGATATAGCCGACATGTGGATCCATGAAAGCTTCGCGACATACGCGGAAACGCTTTATACTGAATACTATTTTGGAGTCGAGGCGGGGAACGATTACAATTACGGCCTCCGAAAAAATATCAAGAACGATAAACCGATCATTGGAACGTACAACGTTAATCAAAGAGGATCGGGCGACATGTACCCGAAAGGCGCGAACATGATTCACACCCTCCGACACAGCCTCGACGAAGACGAGAAGTTCAGGGAGATCCTGCGGGGATTGAACAAGACCTTTTATCATCAGACCGTCACTACGGAACAGATTGAGGGCTACATTTCGAAGCACGCAGGATTCGACTACTCGAAAGTATTCGACCAATACCTCCGAACCACACGTGTTCCTGAACTGGAGTATTATTTTAAAGGGAACACGGTCTACTTTCGGTGGACGAAATGTGTGGATGGATTCAACCTTCCCCTCGCGCTCAGGAAAGGGAAGGCTCATGTCCGCATAGCGCCGACAACAGAATGGCAACATCAAAAGGTGTCAGCGCGCCAAAAAGCGCTGTTCAATCCGTCGCTGATTGAACGGATGTATTATATTACCCTGAAGTGAGGCGCGGTCTCTACTTCAGGGCTGGTAAATCCTAAACTTTCCGCTGCAATGCAGCAGGCTCATGAGGTGTAGCAGTCCGCTGTAATAGCGGTCGCTGAATGAGGAAGGAACGTCTTGTTGCCAGAGGGCTTCGACAAAATCCTTCGCCATGGCGTGAGTGGCTGCAAGGCTGGCGACGGCATTGGTTCCGACGAGCCCCTGGCCGTGGGATGCATTGACAACCTGACCGTCGAGTTCGTAGACACTTCCGTATTTATCCATCCCCTGGCTGTGAAAGAAGGATTGTATCCTGTTGCTGAGTTGTTGTTCGCGCGGGTCTTTTTGCCACCACGACCAGTCGACGCTCCAGTTCATGGCAGTTCTCCAGGAGTCGTAGGCAAACCGTTTTGAATTCGGATTAAAGCGCGTCTCCACGGGTTTTCCGTCGAAATGGCCGTAATCCGGGGCGAGGCCTGTTTCGGGATGGGTAGCCTTGGTGAAATATTCGCGGCTTGAGTCGGCGGCAGCGGCCCAGAATGCGCGGTCGGCCTCGGGTCCCCACCGTGCCCAGAGTTCGTAAAAGTGGGGGAGGTGATAGGAAGGATCTGTGAAGGCGCGACCAAAGGCACCAGGGGGACCGTTGGGAACGAACAGGATCATCTTCTTCTCTTCGTTCACCATAGGTCCAACCGTTTGTGTTCTGCGCATGGTCGGTCCAGTTTTTTCGGGATGGTGGCGCATGGTGGTAAGGATCTTGTCTGCCCATGCTCTATAATTATAGATACCCTGGCCGTCGCCCCAGCGTGCGGACGCGAAGTACAGGGACATGACGTAATACTCCTCGCCGTCAGGTGCCGGGGTTTCGGAGTTGGGCGTGCCATCGCGTTTCAACGACCAGGCAAAATAGCCCTCCGAAGGATGGGCAGGGTCGCTGATGTACGAGTAGGTCATGGCGTAATTCCAGAGCGCATCGAACACGTCTTTTTTGTCGAGTTGAACGGCGATCATCATGCCGTACGACATGCCCTCGCTGCGGATGTCGTTGTTGTTGACGTCCAGCATATAGGCCAGGGGTCCGTTTCCGTTGCTGCCGACGGGAAAATACACCCGTTGTGTAGATGAGTCGCCGTAAAACAGTTGTTGAAAGGCGCGGTTGATTTTCGCGTCGATCTCCGCTTGCGAGTGTCCATTCTCCAGGAAGAGATTTCGATACGTTTTCGTCGCGTATGCCCCATGGCCATCGTTGAGCGTGAGGTTCTGGGCGTGGGCGTAGCAGGAGAGGATCAACAGGGAGAGCGAGAAGAGGGTTCGGGTAGTTGGTGCAAACATAACGGCGACGAAGATAGCGAAAATGTCTGAATTAGGATTCGTAAGATGACAGGATCGGTAACTATGAGCGCCATCCAGGTATCCTCACATCCTTCCAAATCCTCATCCTATTCATCCCAAAATCCTACGAATCCTAATTCAGACAATTACCGCATCAGAATCAATACGCATACCTCAACGTAACCCCATACGTCCTCGGATCACCAAGAACACCCGCATAATGTCCTGCATTTCCAGCTGCGGGAAGCAATTGTTCAAAATAATCCTTGTTGGTCAGATTACGCGACCATATGAAGAGTGAGATGCCCTCCGTGGCGCGGAAGCCGGCGCGAGCGTTGACGAGCGCATAGCCGTCGACGTTTACATAGGCGGATGGCGTGGGACTGGAGGAAAATTCCGAACGATAATAGGAATCTATCGCCAGGAAGAGTTTGCCCTGATTGTTGAACAGCTTTTCAGGACGTGAGACAAATTCGCCGCCCAGTGATATCGCCCACTTTGAAATGCCGGGAAGAATTTCTCCGGAAATATCCTTGAATGGTTCACCTCCGGTCTCTTCGAGTGGCACCGGCGCTTCCTTGAAGGTCACATATTTGCCGTCGGTATAGGTCACGGCGCCGAAGATCACGACATGGCGACCTGCGCGGATGTTGCCGTCGACCTCGACGCCGCGCACGCGCACTTTCTCAGCGTTAGCCAGGTATCCGCGGTTGACACCCAGCTGCGAATTCAACACCAGCGTCTGGTAATCCTCCAGGTCCGTGTTGTACAGCGTGACGTTTAGTGTTGAACCGGGGAACGGTACGGTCTTCAAGCCGACCTCGAAGTGCTGCACGTATTCGGGTTTAATCTCCGCCAGCTCGAGCATGGGCTGACCGCCGGATGTAGGCAGTCCGCCCAGGTTCAGACCGATCGGCTTGTAGTTCGTGGCAAACGTCGCATAGGTATTGAACCCTTTCTCCGTCCGGTATGAAAGCGTGAGCTGTCCGGAGACATTGGTGTTGTCGGTGCTTGCCTGGAAAACCTGGTCGGTGTACACTGCTGCCTTGATGGCGAGCAGTTCGGGGTCATCGGTCTGGAGACCGCCGTAGGTTTGACGGTTGAAGTCTACTTCTTTCTCGTCGTAGTTGAGGCGCAGTCCCGGCAGCAGATGTAGCCGGTCCGTGATCGCCCAGTCAAGCTGACCGAACACCGCCCCGCTGAACGTGTTCAGGTCTGATACGGTGCGGATGCCAAAGCCGTCGAGGAGGCCCGGCGTTGCCCACAATTCACTCTCGCTGCTTTGCGAAAACCGCCATTGATCGCGTCCCGATTCCTCCGTGTGATAGGGATCGGTTCTCAGGTTCTGTGCAATTGCAAAGACTCCGAACACGCCGTTCAGGCGACTCGATAAGGTGCCGGCATACCGAACTTCTTGCGACCACTGGTCGTGCTTTGAGGGTGCTTGCGAAAGGGAAAGAGCCTGAAGGCCAGTGAAGTCCCGGTCGTTGGAAGGACCCCAGGTCCAATAACGCCATGCAGTTGTTGATGTAAGTGTTCCGCTACCGAGCTCGATGTTAACATTGAGTGATACGCCGCCAAAGTCTTGTTTGGACCGCCAGGGGGTGTCGTGGTCAATAACCCGGTCGAACGCATTGCGTGATGGCAGGTCGTAATTCAGGTCAGCGATGATTTGTTCGAACTGTCGATAGGCTGGTCGTTGGGTCGGGGCGACACCGGCAACGACCTGCGCGTATCCGTTCGGTCGCTGCCTCGAGGCGTCGGCGGCAAGCGTTATCTCTGTCTTTTCAGACGGAGCGTATAATAGTTGACCTCGTATTCCAAGGTTGTTGAGATCGTTGACATACTCATCTTTGGCTAGGTTGTAGATCGTGCCATCGCGTTGTGTCCCGACGAACGAGAGGCGTCCGGCGAGTGTCTTGCTGAACGGCCCGGTGATGGACACCTTGGCCTGGACGAATCCGTAGTTGCCATAGCTGAGTTCAAAGTTTCCGCCGGAGGTGAAGGAGGCTTTCTTTGTAGTAATGTTAAACGCCCCTGCGGTTGTGTTCTTTCCAAACAGGGTGCCCTGGGGACCGCGAAGAACTTCGATACGCTCTACGTCGATGAAGTCGAGCGTCGTAGCCGCTGGTCTCGCGTAGTACACACCGTCGACGTAGAAGCCGACGCCCGGGTCTATGCCGTCGTTGGTCAAGCCGAACGTCGTACCCAGACCGCGAATGTTAAGTGCCGTGTTGCGGGGGTTGGACGAATAGAGTTGAACGGACGGGACGAGTTCTTTCAGGCGGTTGACGTTGAAGGCGCCAGCGTCCTCGGCGCGTGTGCCGGCGATCACGGAAATTGGGATGGGCACTTCCTGCGCGGTTTCGGTTCGTCGCCGCGCCGTTACGGTGACTTCATCGAGAAGGCTGTCGTCGATCAGCCGAATTTCAAACGGTTCGTCCGACAATTCATAGACTTCCACTTCTTGCGACCGATACCCGACCAGTCGTATAATGATGGTAAACGGAAGCTGTTGACTTACAGCGATGCTGAATTTTCCTTCGGCGTCGGTGACGGCGTATACGCTGGTGCCTTTAATCGCAATCGTGGCGCCAGGGAGCGGCGCGCCGTCGCGATCCTGGATGACGCCATCGACGGTCTGTCCCAGGGCGCTAACGGTGAACAACAAGAGGATGGTTAAGAAAAACAAGGTGGGTGTCGTGCGGATTGGATAGTATGTTTTCATGGGGTTACGGTAAAAAGGGTTTGTTTATGGTATCCCCAGGTGGCGAGGGACGGGTGTGTGATGTCTACTTTATTTTTCTGGAAGCGAATTGTTCGAACTTTTCTTTCTCGAGTTTTTTTGCATCCGGCTTCAGGTATCCGAAGGCATGGAGGTCGCCTTCGCCGTGATTGATCACCCATTGCAGGAAGAGAACCGCTTCACGGCTTGCGCCCTTCCGGTCGACAGAAAGGTGGATGTACTCGATGGGAATGTTCTCAACCGTTTCGGTGGCCTGTTCTTCCAGGCGTGCGATGACGTTGGCGAGGTCGTCGTACCCTTTTTCGTCATCAGATATGCGTCCATTGCCGTTGAGGTCGACGGGCAACACGGTGATGCCCGGTACAGGGGCGTTTGTTTGCCTGTCGTAAATGACGGGCAGAGGCAAGTAAGAAACGCCGGTCGAGTCGCGCAGGAGTGCCTTGACCAGGTGTTCATCCGCTCCTGCGATAGCCTTGCCCTTGATGTCCTTTTGTTCGTATCCGAAATGCCGGCTGAATACGGTGGGTGCGCCAGCTGCCTGGAGCCGGGTGTATATGGTGTACGGTGCCTTTACGTTTTCCTGTTTTTCCTTGTCAGCGTAGATGTCGTGAAAGAACAGTTGTGTGATCAGGTCGCGGTTCAGTCCTTTATGAGAATAGATGCGGGAAAATTCAGAAGTAGAGTTTGCTACGGGAAGTACGGCGTACCGTGCGATGTACACGTATTCCCGGTTCTTGCGAATACTCTCCGGATGTTCGAAAGCTTCGACGAGAATGTCATAGCGCGAAGGATCCGACGAGCCGCGCGATTCGATCACCACCTGCACGTCGGGATAAACCTTATTGAACTCGTCGATCCAGTATTGGACGATCGGGTAGGCAAAGCGCACGCCGGTGACGCGTACGACTTGCTGTGTTGTTTCTTCAGTTGAATGGCCCTGGGCCCATGTGATCGACGCGGAAGTAAACAACAGGAGATAGGTTGCCACGCTTGATTTCATTGCTTCATCAATTTTTGAGTTTGGTTGTAGAATTTTGGGCTACGGCACGCGCGCCGGTTTATGATCCGGCAAGACGTGTTTGGAGGATAGGTTCAGATTGCTTGACCGCCACAACAACACCGTGTTGGGCGGGACGGGATGCACATGACGCTGCAGTACTGCATAGAATGAATGTTCGGCTTTGAAAGCGCGGGGCCCGGGGTGCCCCTTGGGGAGCCACCCGGGCTGCGCTTTACCACCTTGTCTCTGAATGACGTGTCAAATATATTCATAAAATCTACTAAGTCAATAGGGATTATAGAGTTTGATAAAAATTTTGAGATTTGAATTGAATTGGAAGAGAATTAGACGACCTCACGGAGTCACACGACCCCACATTTCAACCCTGATGTCGCGCCTTTGTTGGGCAGTCAGGCGGGCACATGGGTACCTTCTGGGAAATTCCCTTCTCGTGACTGTGGAATTTGGATAGGGTCATCCCCGACAGGGGGAGCAGTGGACTATGGCCGGAGTTGATGTGCGCTGCAATTGACATGAACCAAGGTCAAAGTGCGGTCGGGCATAGTACTTGTTCGCCTGGCAAGAAGTGATGACCCTTGAAGATGAACCCGGTGCGTCCGCATGCCGGACGACTTAAGAACAGAACGAAAAGAATTTTTCAACTCAAAAAAGAAGATGGTTATGCCTACCGAAGTATTGGAAAACATGAAAGAGAAAGTTGCGACTGCAAACCCGGATCGGAGAGAGGGGCCGGTTGCCAGGGCGATAGAATCTCAAACCGCAAAACTTCCGTCGGATGTATTCTTATGGGCGTCGATCGGCGCCATGGCTGCATCGCTTACGATGAAGCTCATAGGGAAGGAGCATGTAGCCCTGTTTATCGGGCAATGGACGGCCCCGTTCCTCATGTTCGGCATCTACAACAAGCTTGTAAAGCTGGAGGGACACGACAAAGATTCGCGCCCATGATTATTTGAGAGGTGAAGTAAGAAAGAAAGAGAAGAACGATGAAAAACAATGAATCAGGAAAACGCGGTCCCAAGGACAGGGATTACGTGAACAAGTCACAGCCGCACGAAGTGAAATATGAGCCGAAGCGCAAAAAGCCGGCAAAAAAATTCGGAGGCGGCCGTGACGAGGAAGAAGACGACTCACGGCACGAGTAGTGCAAATAGAAGAGAATCGACCCACGCGGGTCGATTCTTTTTTTAGAACTTTTTCCTTTAGGATTGGCTGGATGCCTCTCGTTTACCCTTGACCTTCCCGAATTGCGAATGGATTTAGAGGAATCCTGCTGATTGCTTATCTTAGCGCCTCATTTCCCGGTCCGGGATATTCGGGGCGTAGCGCAGCCCGGTAGCGCGCTTCGTTCGGGACGAAGAGGTCGCTGGTTCGAATCCAGTCGCCCCGACTCAGTTTGGCCAACCATAAGCCATTAAAGAAAGATCGCCGTCCTAACTTTGTTGCATTAATTGCAGCATAGGGCCCAACTTCGTCGGGGCAGGCCCCGACTGTCTGAAGTTCCGTTACTCTCCCACGCTCACGGTCACCCGGTAATCCTCATACTCAATTTGCGAATCGCTCCTGGGGTAGGGGCTGACATCGATTAGCTTGTATCGCACGCCCTGAATTACCGTATCGCGCCGAAATGAAGAATTTGTGTTGAGAAGAAAAGGGATGTCAGGTCTGCCGCTCAACGCCAGATTGAAGGCCACCTCAACGTTTCCGCCCCAGATACAATACACGTCTTCCGGGCACCGCGAGTCATTCATGACAGAGTCCACACGCAGGCGGAATCCCGTCCGGCTATAATCCTCGCCCGGTTCCATCACGATGACGCCCTTTTCCAACGACTCCATAAGCATTTCAGTCTCCAGCGTCGTGTCGCTGTCGCTGCTGCAGGAACAGGCCGAGAGCACGACCGCCAGGACGGCGACCACTGGGATTGGCATTTTCATGGTGGCTGTTTTGCTTATTGGACACGGAAACCCGCCTCAGGGGTTGGAATAGGGAAAGCGCTTCTAAGGGTGCATACCTGCTCTTGCGGGTTAACCCTGATTTTTCAAAACCGGGATTTTCAGGCATGCGCCGCGGCTTCAGGGTGCGCAACTTTGTATCGTAAGATTAAAACAAGAACCCCTATGAGCACGATACGTCTGAAGATAAACCTGGCGAAAGGTGCCTTCCTTATGCTGTTGTTTATCGTACTCGAGCTGCAATCGATACTGTGTTAAAGGTAACGGCGCACTGTCCCGAAGTGTGTTGCCGGAATGAAGGGAGCTTGCTCTGACCATGTCGGGCAAGTCCAGATTGAGTAGGGACAGGCCGTTACCTTTTGTTTTGCAGCCGTTATCCTTTGATGTTGTAAATGAGCCGGGAGTACGTTAAAATGGGTCCGATTAACACCGTGAGGCATGGTTCGACGGGGCGTACGGTTTCGGGCAGCTCATCTCCTGGCAATTTTGTGGATCCTGCTGGCAAGTGATCTGGAAGCGCAGGAGGTCGTCTACATTAACGATTCAATAGATCAGCATCTCTTTTCCTTTGCCGAGATCGACTACCTGGAGGATCCCGGTACGCTCACTATCGAGGAGGTTACCTCTGAGCCTTACAAAGACCGATTTGTTCCCAGCAAACGCTTTTATCCCGTCAACACCAACCGCGATGCGGCTTACTGGCTGCGGATAAAAGTCAGGCATCCCGCGCGAACTGACAACAGCTGGGTCATTGAGTTTTTCGACCAGACGATCGATCAGATCGAGTTTTATGCGCCTTATCCCGACGGTACGTACCAGGCCTTTGTGATGGGCGACGCCTACCGGTTCTCGCACCGGTTCGTTTCCCATAAGAATTTTGTCGTGCCGTTGCAGTTCACGCCTAACAGGGAAGTGACCTACTACGCACGGGTAAAGTCGGAACAGCATGCCGACATGCTCGTTGTGCTGCGCTCACAGCGATGGCTCTTCGCCTATGCGCTCGATGAATACTTTTTCTTTGGGATTTTTTACGGGATGATCCTCGTATTCAGCTTCTACAACTTGCTGATGTTCATCGCCGTAAGGGAAAAATACTATCTCTATTACATCCTATACCTTACGAGCATCGGCCTCTATGAAATGAGTGCCGATGGCATTGGCTTTCAATACCTATGGCCCAACGCCCCGGGGTTCAATTATTATGCGCCGGGCCTCTCCTTGTTTATAGCCGTCGTCTCTGCACTGCTGTTTTCGTCCCTCGTGCTCAACCTGAAGCACACGAGTCGATTCTTTCACCGGCTTTTCACCGGTGTGCTCATCGGGCGGTCGCTCCTGATGGTGGCGAGCGTTACCGTGTGGCCCGACTTGTTCAAATTCCGGTTCATTGAGATCATACCTTTCCTGGTGATATTCTACACCAGCATCCATTATTACTTCATCAGGAAGTATATGCCGGCCCGCTTCCTCGTCGCGGCCTATGCCTTTGTTGCGTTCGGCGCCGTCTACAAGGTATTCCAATACCTGGGGATCGAGTGGCAACCGCTGGGGGGTCTGTCGCACTACAGCCTTGGGATCAGCTTTATCGTAGAGATGTTGTTGCTGTCGTTTGCCATCAGCGACAAGATCCGCCTCCTGCGCCTGGAAAAGGCGCGGGCACAGGAAGAAAAAATCGAACAACTCCACGAGAATCAGCGGCTTAAGGATAACCTCAACCGTACCCTGGAAGAGCAGGTACGGATCAAAACCGCCGAACTGCTTCAAAAGCAAGCGTATATCGAGGAGCAAAACAGCCAACTCGAACTTGCCAACCACCAGCTCGAAGCCCAGGCACGGGAGATCGCTGCCATTAACGAGTACCTGGCGCAAGACAACGAGCGCCTGCAGCACGACATCAGCGAGGTGAAGGAGGCCAGGGCGCTGTCGCGCGACATGACCTTCGAAGAATTCTGTAGTATCCACCCTGAGCCCGATGGCTGGACCAAATTTATTGCCGACCTGAAATGGGAGGCGGGCTACGCATGCCGCAAATGTGGAAGCGGCTCCTACAGTCCGGGAAGGACGCCGTTCAGTCGCCGGTGCACCCGATGTGGCTATGACGAGTCCCCCATCGCGAACACCCTCCTCCAGGGCACACACCTCCCCATCGAAAAGGCGCTGTACCTGGTGTTCCTGGTTTACAATTCGCAGGGATCGATCTCTTCACACAAGCTTTCTGTCCTGCTCGACATACGCCAGAGTACGTGCTGGTCATACAGCTCACGCATAAAATCCATGTTAAAGGAACGTCAGAAAGCGGGAATGGTAGAGGCCAACGGGTGGAGCGACATCATCCTGGCCCAGCAAACCCCCGTGGTGTGAAAATTTTATTTCATTGACTTACAATCACTTAGGAGGCTCTTCGCCGTTTAAGACAATTGACTCTTTCGCAACCTCGTCACTGCCATGAGCTTGATTGTCAATCACTTATTCTCGCCATGATGCTCCTTCCGCTTGCCAATTGAACGTATCACCCGACTGTCCGCCTGCGGGATGCAATCGATTTAACCGGCTCTTATTCAGCAACTTCCTTTTTGCGCATAAACCGTATCATTTTTTGTAACTGCTTAGGTATCAACATGTTGTATGGACTATTTGGTTAATAATCCTGATTTTTATACGGATTTCTGACCATCAAAAAAATCATGGAACCCTATGAAAAAACTGTTACGGAGAAATTGGAATGACCACGCACGGGTAGTCCTGCTGGCCCTATGCCTGTTGGCCGGAGTTTCGACGGCTATGGCCCAGGGGACGCAAATTACGGGCTCGGTCAGCGATGCAGAGACAGGAGACCCTCTTCCAGGGGTGAACATCGTGGAGAAGGGGACGACCAACGGGACGACCACGGATTCCGAGGGCCATTACGCGCTTTCGGTGGCTGGGCCGGATGCCCGGTTGGTTTTCAGCTTTATCGGCTATTCCACCCAGGAAATAGCCACCGGATCGCAATCGGTAATCAATGTGATGCTCAATCCCGACATTGCCGCCCTTGAAGAAGTGGTAGTGGTTGGTTATGGTGAGCAAAAGAAGAGCGTCGTGACCGGCGCTATCTCGCAGGTGTCCGGGGAAAGTCTGACGAAAGTCCCTAACGGACGCATCGAAACGGCCTTGCAGGGCCGTGTGGCGGGGGTGACAATCGCGCAAAACTCGGGACAGCCCGGATCGTCGTCTACGATCCGCATTCGTGGGGTCACGACATTCGGCGAGGCCGGCAACAACCCCCTCTGGGTGGTCGACGGCATTGTCGTTGACGCCGGAGCGATCGGCTACCTGAATCAACAGGACATCGAGTCCATCGAGGTTCTTAAAGATGCCACGTCGGCGGCCATATATGGAACGCGCGCGGCAACCGGCGTAATCCTCGTCACGACAAAGAAAGGATCCGCCGGAAAATTCACGATCGACTACAACGGCTTTGTGGGGACTTCGGCGCCCGCCCGAAGACTCGACCTGCTAAACGCAGAACAGTATGCCACAATCATGAACGAGCGCTCGATTGCGGGTGGCGGAGAACCTGTGTACGCCGACCCCAGTGCACTGGGCGAAGGAACTGACTGGCAGGATGCGATCTTCAATAACAGCGCCATGAGAACGAGCCACCAGATCAGTATGAGTGGGGGTGGCGACAAGTCGGTCTTTTACGTCTCGCTGGGCTACCAGAATACCGAAGGGATTGTGGCTACCGAGATATCGAACTTCGAGCAGTTCAACGTGCGCCTCAACTCGACACACAAAATATCCAAAGTCTTTACGCTCGGTCAGACGCTCGGGTATACGCACAGCAAGTCGATGGGCATTGGCAACGTCAACAGCGAGTTCGGTGGTCCCTTGAGTTCTGCCATCAACCTGGATCCGATCACACCGATCTTTGAGACGGACCCGGCGAAGTTGGCCAATGCCAGCTTGTATCCTCCGCTTTCGGTACGAGATGCAAACGGAAATGTGTATGGCATTTCAACGGCCGGTGTTCAGGAAATGTCGAATCCCCTGGCGTACATCCAAACGCGCCTCGGCCGATTCAACTGGGACGATAATTTTATCGGCAACCTTTCCCTGGAAGCTGCCATCACCGACGAACTCAAATTCAAGTCGGTCTTTTCCGGAAAGCTAGCCTCGTATGGCGACGAGGGCTTCACGCCTTCGCATTACCTCGGCGCCGGCGGCGGACTTAGCGTGCCGATCAATAGCCTGACGCGTAACCTTCACGACAGGAAGAACTGGAATATCGAAAACTACGTCACGTACACGAAGTCGTTCGGGGAACATGACCTTTCTGTGCTGGCCGGACAGGGTGTTTACGTGGAAAACCTGGGCGGCGGAAGCAGCTTTACACTGAACGATCTGCCGGTGAACGACTACCGCGATGCATCATTCGGCTTCTTTACCCCGTCGTCGTCCTATACGGCGAGTGCTTACACGACGGACGGAAACCTGAACAACAACATTCACAAACTGGTCTCCTTTTTCGGCCGGATCAACTACGCTTACAAGGAAAAATACATGTTTAGCGGCGTGCTTCGCGCAGATGGAAGCAACCGATTTGGCCGAAACAATCGCTATGGGGTCTTTCCCGGAGCTTCCGTGGGCTGGAACCTTTCCAACGAGTCGTTCTGGCCTACCAACGATGTGGTCAACTACGTGAAGTTGCGTGCCGGATTTGGTGTCAACGGTAACGATGGCATCCGCGACTACGGATACTTGTCGCTCGTTCCGACCGGGTTCAATTATACACTCGGCAATACCGTGATCAACGGGTACGCGCCATCGTCACTCGATAACCCCGACCTGAAATGGGAGGAGACGACGCAGTTCAACGCGGGGGCCGAGGCGACGCTCTTCAACGACCTCGATCTTACGGTCGACTACTACCTGAAGAAGACAGATGGCATCCTTCGCCCCATTACCATACCTGGTTATGTCGGTGTCACGACGCAACCTGTGGGTAACGTGGCCGACATGCAGAACTCCGGGATCGAAGTTGAGGTGAAGTATGCGCATAATCTGGGTCCTGTGAATTTTTCAGCGACGGCCAACTTTGCAACGCTGAAAAACAAAGTGACCTATGTCGCTTCCGACGTGGACTTCATCGACGGTGACGCCGGCTTCCAGAACATGGGCTCGGTTACCCGTACGCAGGTAGGGCACTCATATAACGAATTCTTCGGATACGTTTCCGACGGGATATTCCAGAACGAAGTCGAGATCGACGCCTATCGCAACGCCGACGGCGAGCTGATACAGCCTAATGCCCGGCCCGGTGACTTCCGGTGGGTGGACGTGAACGGCGACGGCATCATCACCACCGATAATCTCGACCGCGCATTCCTGGGGACGAGTCTTCCGAAATACACCTTCGGTGTCACCCTGAATTTCGAGTACAGAAATTTCGACCTGATGGTGTTTGCCAACGGTGTGGGCGGAAACAAGATCTTCCAGGGCCTGCGCCGCCTCGACATCTCCAACGCGAATTATACGACGGCGGTGCTCAACCGGTGGACCGGAGAAAACACGTCGACGGATTTTCCGCGCTTGTCTTCGAACGATCCCAACGGAAACTTCAGCCGCATGTCGTCATTCTATCTCGAAGACGGCGACTACCTGCGATTCAAGATTGTTCAACTCGGTTACACGATCCAGGAGAATGCCGTATTCAATAAGCTGGGAATCTCAACGTTCCGCGTGTATGTCACTGCTGAGAACCTGTTGACGCTCACGCGGTACACCGGCTACGATCCTGAGATCGGCGGTGGCGTATTCGGAATCGACAAAGGCCAGTATCCACAGGCCAGGTCTTTCCTGTTCGGACTTCAAATTCAACTTTAATTGCAGAGACCAACGATGAAAACGATAACGATCAGATATTCACTTGCTGTTCTCCTTGCCGCCACGACAATTACGTCCTGCGATGAATTTCTGGACGTGCCCCCCAAAGGTGCGTTCCTGACGGAGAACTATTATGCGGACCGCGACCAGGCATATGGTGCGCTGATTGGCGTATACGATGCGTTGCGGAAAAATACCGGTGGCTTCGAGAACATGGTGGCCATGATGAATGCCGGCTCTGACGATCATGTGGCCGGAGGCGGCTCACCTTCAGACGGCCTGCAGCTTCACGTGTTCGACGACTTTACACTCACGCCTGATAATATGGCCAGCAGCTACTGGGACGATCACTATCAGGGGATCTTCAGAGCAAATACCTTGCTGTCGAAGATCGAAACTGTGGATATGGATGCCGCAGAGAAAGCCCGCTTTATCGGCGAAGCCAAAGGTCTGCGCGCGTTGTACTACTTCAACCTCGTGAGAATGTTCCGAAACATTCCGCTCCTGCTTGAACCGCTCACGGCTACCAACCTTTATGACGTAACGCAGGCGACTCCGGACGAGGTATATGACCAAATCGAGGCTGACCTGATCGACGCCAAGGCGGTACTGCCACCAATGGTGACCGGCAGTGAAAGAGGGCGGCTTACCAAAGGTGCTGTCCAGGCGCTGTTGGGTAAAGTCTACCTGTATCGCGGAAAGAATACGGAAGCCGCTGCTGAGTTTGCCGAGGTGAACGGCGAGCCCGGTGAAACGAGCATATACGGGTACAGGTTGCTGGACAACTTCGCTGACCTGTGGGTATTCAGCAACATCTTTAATTCAGAATCCATCCTTGAGTGTACGCACAGCAACCTGTCGCGCAACGATTGGGATTTCTGGGGATCGGGCCGGGACGAAGGAAACACCCTCAACGTGATGGTGGGGATCCGGTCTTACACCCGGCTGAACGATGCGAGCAGCGCACCTCCGGCCATGCCCGGCGGATGGAGCTTCAGCACCTTTACGCAGGACTTCTACGATGCGATCAAAGACGATCCGCGATTCGCCGCGACGGTCTTCGACCTGGCGGCTTACGAGGCTGCTGGTGACGTTTCCTATGTGCATGGAGATGAGGACCTCGGTTATTACCTGAACAAGTTCATGCCGCGCCCTTCGGATGTGTCAACGCTCGGTGGTGCGCAGGATCTCAACTACCACCAGCACAGCTATATCATCCGGCTCGCAGACACCTACCTCATGGAGGCGGAAGCGCTGGGTGCTACCGGTGAGAGAGCGCAAAAGTTGCTGGATGCTGTGCGCGCGCGCGTTGGGCTTCCGTCAATACCCGTCTCGATGGATGCGATCAAGAAAGAACGCAGACTGGAGCTCGCCGGGGAAGGTCATCGCTTCTTCGACCTGGTTCGATGGGGCGACGCCGCGACTGTCCTTGCAGACGATGGATTTGTTGCGGGTAAGAACGAAA
>DASVCT010000266.1:0-3563 GCA_036381475.1 Cyclobacteriaceae bacterium | reverse complement strand
GACCCATCCTCGCACACGCAAGAGGCTGGATGAGCTCGGGCGACCAAAGGATCACCCACTCATCAGCTTTCTCAAACCACTGGGCTTCATCGATTATGTCCGCCTGCAGCTTTCAGCCTTTTGCGTGCTGTCGGACAGCGGCACCATCACGGAAGAAGCCTCCCTGCTAAACCTGCCTGCGATCACGCTCCGCAACGCTCATGAACGCCCCGAGGGAATGGACCAGGGGACCTTGGTGATGAGTGGCCTGAAGAGCGACCGGGTGCTGGAAGCCGTCGCTGTCGTTACGGCGCAGCACGATCGGGGTCCGCGGGTTTTCAAAGCAGTGCCGGACTATGAGGCCGGCCCGGTATCAAAGCAGGTACTTCGGATCGTTCTCAGTTACACGGACTACGTGAACCGGACCGTCTGGCACAAATGGTGAACTCTGCGCGCGCTTCGGTTCCTCGGCCAACGCCAACTCGCGACGGCTGTGGCTTAGCGAGACTGCTCCTTCCCTAACTCCTTCGGGCGTACTCAAAAACAGTCCGGCCCGTAGACGTGATCTGTTCTTTCGCCACGATCCGAGCGCAGCGATCGAGTGCTTCCTGAAAGCTTTTCTCGTCATAATGCGTGAAGATGTCTTCGCGAAGGGCCAGCATTTTTCTGATGGTCGGGTCGGTCTTGGGCACGAATTCAATCAATCCTACCTGAGCAATATTGGTAATCCACCGGACGACCTGTTCAAGCGGTACATTGTGCGCGATGGCCAAATGATGTTCGAAAGCGAGAGCCAGCACCGCATCTGCCACGAATCGTTCCGAAAAGCCGGGGCGCTCCGTTTGCATCCACCCCTGTGAGGGAGACGGGTTCCGGGCATCCAGGTATAGAGGAAGAAAATTCAGGTTTTCCGCCTTCGCTCGATGGAACGCCTTGTCAAGAGCTTGTTGGTCGAAATCAAAACCGATAACCGAGGACGCTCCTGACTTTAGGCAGATCGCACTGAATTCTCCAGTATTACATCCGAGATCGATCACTGTCTTCGAATTGGATCGTCTTACGAACTCTGACACTAAGTCCTTTTTTCGGATGGCTTCGGAATTGTCATAGGTGGTCGTGGTTGCATAGTTTGCCCATGTTGTGGCTGACATGTTGGCGGGACGAAGTCCCGACACCAATCGCCGGAGCTGCAGCAGCATGCCCTTCAGGCCTTGCTTTGGGAGCTTCCGGTTCTTGAGAAAACTACTTGCTTCACGATCACTCGTTGCCTTTGCCTGGAATTGGGCCGGCAAAAACACGTTTGCCAGAACGCTCCACTTCAATCTGGAGCGAAGTGGAAGCAACTTCGCGAGTTCTGTAGAGGGAATTCCTTCGAGCTCACCTCGATACCAGCTGTTCGGCGCAACATCACAATAGGCCCGCAGCAGGAGCGGGTTGAGGAACTGCTCGCAGAACTGTCTATGCCCTGCCCAAAATTCACCTTCCACATAGGGGCGTATCGAAAGATGATCTATGAATATAGGCTGGGGGCCAATAAACTGAACATTGTAGGCCGATGCATCCGATAAGTTGAAGCCTCTCTCAATCAGGTCGAGCTGCAGATCGAGGTGAAATAGGGCGGCGGCCTGCAGGAGCGAAAAGGACCACTCGTAGGGCATCGTCCACGGCGCAATGGACGGGTGCTCCAGAAGATAGGCGCAATCCAGTCCGTCAGGAGGAGGAACCTCGACAAAGTCCACTAGACGACGTTCAGCGACAAGGCTACGCAACACTTCGCGCGATGCCAGGTACTGGGGAGCGGCACTACGGCTGATCGACCTGAATATGCGATTGCCCGATACATGAATTGATCCCAAGGGATCCCTGAAAGAACCTGGCAAACGGCGCATTTCAGTAACGCGTGATCACTCAGACTTCCGCTTCTGGAAGAGCGCGCGAACCCCTGCCTTTACACGCTGCCAGTAGAGCGCGACAGATGTGCCGGCGACGGCAACGACACCTACGATCGCCTGCACGATCATGCTACCCGTGCCGGGGTCCAGATAAGCATGGGCGTGAGTGACGGAAGCGCTCAAGACCATCGCTGCAACAATCAATCGTCTCATCACAGAAGCTCCTTTTGAAGGGAGATGCAATTGAAGCCGCCCATCTGTCAACCTTGTCCGACCAGGGGCGCGGAGTCCCCCCAGATCCCTCCATCCTTGAGCCTGTCTCAGTCATCCGACAATGGTGTAAGTGATTTTTTGATCACGAACCGCTCGACATTTTCAGCGCTCCCTCCGCAGAGGCCGGACAACGCAGATTAGGTCGATAGTTGTTGACGCCGGTGGATCGCAACCGATATCTGCTCCTCCAGAGTATCGCGCAATCCGCACGCTTCCCGCTCCTCCAAAGTGAACCACGGGAACGCCTTCGCCCATTCAACGCAATCCCGGCGAATTTGTGATGCCACACCCCTCCTGGCTTTTGTATATTTTCTGGTTTGCTCTATACGTCCTGTCCTCAATCCCAATCATCCTGTTTCCGGGCCTTCCGGCGTACATAAATGTTGGCCGCGCAGCTGCATTGCTTTTTTTAACATCTTGCTTTGCGATTGCTTTCTCTATGACGGCAATAGTGCAATTTTATTGGAAACCCGCTATTCGGGCACCGAAATGGCTATTCGGCTTATCCATCCTTCTGGCTGGCCTTAATATGTTCTCTCCAATGGTGCAGCCTATACTGTATGAGGTATCACCTAAAGAGACCATCTGGATATTCGTATGGGTTCTGTTTGTCCTATTTTTACAGTATTTTATTATATATTACATAAGTCGAATAAGTATAAATCTCGCCACATTACCATTTGGTTTGTTTTCGGCGATAAACTTCTTCTCTCTTTATGTTGTTTTCACGGATTCCTTCGTTTATCTACCGTGGTATATGCAGCTGGTAGTTGTTCTTGCCAGCGGCTGCGTAGGCACCTTGATGTTCGTTGCGATTACCCGAGGCATCGGATTCTCGCCATCCCTTTACAACTGGATACTTGTTCTCACCCTTGCCGCCGGCCTGTCGGGATCGGCATTAGCGCTAACGAATACAACCACTGAGATTCACAACGTTGACTCGCCTGTCCGTTTTGCCGTCCGCCCGGACGTGCATTTGCTCTCGATGGAATCGTTGCAATCACCTCGACTCCTGAACGCTCACTTGGGCCTGGACGGACATAGCATCCAACAGGCTCTTGCCCGAGACGAGTTTTCCGTCTTTCGCAATGTCTTTACCAGGTTCCCCTCGACTGTTCTCTCTTTGAACAGTCTGCTGGATCTTGATGCGACACCGATCGTTCGTTCAGCATTGTTCTCCGGAAAAGAGGACTCCGTCGTGTATCGAGTTTTCCGGAGTAACGGATACAAGGTAATCAGCGGTTACGCGAACAGCTATCTCGGCACCCAAGGCACTTACGTTGACGCATTTACGCTCCACCGTGCCGACATCTTCAGCAGTAGCGCCTGCCTGTTTACGGCTGACTTCTTCCTCAAGCTTTTTTCAATTTGCGAAATTGCTCGGGTCGTCGAACCCCTATTAGAAAGCGTAGCATGGGA
>DASVCT010000265.1:0-2403 GCA_036381475.1 Cyclobacteriaceae bacterium | reverse complement strand
CGCAACGGTTCAGTTCAGCCGCAAAGTCGCTTGATTGTATCTCTCGTTTGTTGAGCACCCGAAAGATGGTGCGGTCGACCAGTATGGGCTTAAATATCTCTGCCAGGTCGAGCGCCAGGGAATAACGCCGGGTTCCAGGTTCATGAAGGAAACTGATCGTCGGATTAAGCTGCGTATGGTATAGCTGGCTGAGGCATACGGAATAGCACATCATGTTGCCGTAGGATATCAGAGTGTTCACCTCATTTGCCGGCGGCCGTTTGCTGCGGCCTTCCATTGCGAAATCGCGAACGATGATCTCAAAGGCATTGTAGTACGTCTGCCGGATGTTGCCCTCAATACCCATGAGCTCTTCTACGGTTTGCGCGGTGGGAATCGCAGTGCCATACTGTTGTATGGTTTCAATTTGGATTTCCAGGTCGCGCTCACGTCTTTCATAGTATCGGAGGTTTTTCAGCATGTTGAACGCAGCGCCTTCCACCAGTTTTCGGGCGATAACCAGTCGCAGTGCTGGATCCTGGTAGTGCATAACCTGTTGAACGACCATTTTGCCGGCAAGCAAATAGTCTTTTGGCAGGAATGAGCCGGTATAGTTTTCGTAGTAGTCGAAAAAGTGGACGCTAACGCTCTCCTTTCCCAGGAAGTTGAACAGGGCGCTGTTGCTGTCGAGGCTTCCGAATACATAGAGGTCGGACACGCCTTCCACGGGAATGAATTTCGGCGTTCCTTCAACGCCCTGTTCATCGACAGGTGTGAACTTCAGGGTATTGTCTTTGCGGCTCAGGCGGCCAGGGTTGAAAAGATAGTAAGTCTTCTTCATAGGCTTTCCGTTGCGTAACAGAAATCGTGGTAGCTGCATGTCTTGCAGATCTTCGCCCGGATTACGGGCGGGCACTTGGGAAATGAGGCGATAGCTTTAGCTTCCTCTTCCCATTGTGATATTGCTTCAGCATCGGAAAGGGAGAGCGCCGCCACGGGCTCCCGCTGCTTTAAGCGCGGGTACTCGATAATACCGGTGGCGTTGTCTATTCCTCGCTGCTGCAGTTTGTAAAGATAGTATTGCACCTGGGCGATGTGTGCGCGTTCGATGCTGGACGATTTTTTTACTTCGTGCACAACCTTGTTCCGTGCATCGTAGAAATCGATCTTGATCCCGTCGAGCTCTACTTGAGTGAACTTCCTCGACCTGTCGGTGTACGTTGTTTCACCAATCAGCTTTCCTTCCGAGACTAGGTCCGATGTACTCTCCATGTTGATACCATTCGAAAAGAGCCAGAGTTTTCGATGGCAAACGTGGAGGTAGGCAATGTGAGTGGCGGTGATGGTCAACCTATGTCACGCAATTTTCAGTGCTGGCGGTAGTCAGAACACCTTAATGCAGGCAGTCGAGACTCCTCGTCCGGTTAAGAGGGAATTTGATTATCAAAATCAAATTCCGTGATCAAATCAATTAACCTTCGTTCTGCTGAGTCCAGCGCGTCAGGTGACTCCACGTTTGTAACAAAATAACCCGCCCCTGCGAGGGACACGAAAACATTCACGTCGTCTATGGAGTCATCCACGATAGGCTGGGCAACAGGTTTCTCCCCGTCTTGATTGAGTTTGGCTCTAATGGCATCTGTAACTTTATTGGCGTTCTGCCCAATTGCTACCGCCAGTGTTTCCATCGGACTGAACGTCCGTGACTGGTTAGTAAGGATTCTCCAGTTTATCAGGGCATGGGACAGAGCAGGTATGATCTTTTCCCGTCTTTCTTTTGGTGCGACTAAGCATTCTCCAAAGACATTTCTTGTTTCGAACCACCCTTGAGTCTTGAGATCTTTGATTGTTTCTTCTGTTAATTCCGGTTCGAGCTGGTTAACGGAGACGCAAAATAACGTGCGTAAGTCAATTGCGACATCATAGATAAAGAGGCCGCTTGTACGTCTGTTCTTGTCTTTAGGAATCCATTTTCTTCGCAAGCTGCGATCTGATCCCGAAAGCAATTCTGAAATCTCGTTCGAGGACAATTCTCTACCATCGGTATCCTTAACAACAACTTTGTGAATGTCTGGTCGATCACTTCGGTCGAACGATATCGGTTCCTCATGCATTCCGCCCAACAGTGGATGTATCGGCCTCAATGCGGAGATGGACAAAGGGCTCCTTCTTTTTATTGTACGGCTGGTACCTCCCGCATTTGCAATCATCCAACCTCCAACGAGCTGATCGGCAAAGTTTGGATTCCCAGGAGTAGTTACTTCTTTCTCCTTCAGAGTTGGGGCCTCAAAATAGAAAGTGACTGGGGCTGGCTGCTCATTAAGCCTAGTTATTAGATGTTCGATTATTGACCTTTTCACTTGCTGGCCGCTAGAGAAGGCCATCCAGCGTTGGAATTGGTCATCCCAATATCGCTTTTGGCCT
>DASVCT010000264.1:0-3705 GCA_036381475.1 Cyclobacteriaceae bacterium | reverse complement strand
AGTCTGTTCCCGTGGCCAGGTCAGACGGCAATCTGAAAGTCACCTTGTATGGATTCACCCGGATCACTTCCACCGATCGGGAAGGAGTACTTGCATCAGCACTCCAGGGCCTCACATACACAAAGCTTTTGAGCGTGTCGTTATTCATCGACAGATTCCGACCATAGACACTTACCTCCCGTCCCGGAAGTGCATGGTCAGGTCCAACCCATGTCATTTCGGCCGCATTGACCCGAACAGGTAGTCCTGCTCCGTTCTTGTTCTCCACCCACATGAGATACATTCCATAGGGTTCCCCTTCGTCGACCGTCGCGACCAGATAGTCGTCTCTCATACGAACAACCTCGGGATTGTACAGCCGCGCGTTGCCACGTGTTGTTTGTCTGTAAATCCAGACCTTACCTTGTTCCCCATCTGTGATAAAATTGCTCCCCAGAGTATTGATACTGCGGTCAGCCCGGGCTTCAGGCGTGTACTCGCCAATTACTGGAGTCTGGGCATTATACTTGCCGCTAAACCGTGGATTAAAAACATCACCGGGTGCCTCTGGGTTATCAGCGGGTCGCGAATAGTTATATTTCATCAGGTCAAGCGTCCAGCTTGTTTCGGTATAGACACCACCATCATTCGTCTTTAATTGTGGTGGCGGAAGCGGAACTTCCTTTCCACCGCTACAGCCCTGCACAAGCGAGAGCGCCATCAGCGCCACTGGCAAAACAACGAGGATCGTGAGTTTTGAAACACGGTAGGTTACAGTTCTTCTCATGGGTTTAGACTTAGGGTAAAAAGGACACGCCCTTTCATTTCTTGACAGCAGTAATCTTAAACGCCCAGGCGTGGCGGCTACCCGGATTCCGGACAATAGATGGGGGTAGTTCTATTAGGAAACCTTCGCCATTCCTTTTCCACTTGAGCGGTTCCTTGTGCCCAAGCATGTAAACCTTGGCTCCAGTTTCAGGTTGAAAGGACTTAATCGAAATAGTTGGTGGAGGCGATTTCTCTTGCTCTTCCGCCAGGTAAATCGCAAACACGGTACCTTCATCCTTTAGAGTGGTGAAGCAAATGTTTCCCTCCTTGTAAGGAGCGATAGGCCGCGTTTTGTATATGGCCTCGCTGTTTACGCGCATCCATTGCCCGATCCCCTTAAGGCGTTGAACACCGTCAGGGTGAAATTCACCGTTGGCATCCGGTCCGAGGTTTAGCAAAAAGTTTCCGCCTTTAGACACAATATCTACCAGGATGTGAATCAGTTGGTTCGTCGACTTATACACATCATCGCTGCGGTAAGACCAATTCACGGCCATGGACATGCACGTCTCCCAGGGATACGGGAGTTCACGGTTAGGAACAAACTGTTCGGGCGTACGGTAATTCTCATATTTGCCCGTGACCGAGCGATCGACTATTATCAATCCCGGTTGATGCCTTCTGGCCATTGCGGCGATCTTCGGCATATCAATGTCTTGTACGTAACGGATACCGAGGTCCCGATCAGATGCCGGCCTAACCCATCCACCATCTAACCATAGGATGTCGATCTTCCCATACCCGGAAACGATCTCTTCTATTTGACCGTAAGTGAACTGTTTGAATTTTTCCCAACGCTCCGGGTATTTTTTAGGGTCATAGTTGACGTGTCGGTCTGGCGTTGGAAAGTAGGGCCACCAATAGTAGTCGCTGTTCCAATCCGGCTTTGAAAAATATGCTCCGATCTTGAATCCCTGCTTGCGAAAGGCATTGAACACGGCCTTTGCAATATCCGCGTTGGGATTCGTGTGGAAAGGACATTCCTTACTGGTAATTTTGTAATCCGTGAGCTTTGTATCATACATGCAGAAGCCGTCATGGTGCTTCGTGGTGAAGACGACGTATTTCATTCCAGCCTCCTTCGCAAGACTTGCCCATCCATCAGGATCAAACTTTACCGGGTTGAATGTCTTTTTCAGGTCTTCATAGGCCTTGACGTACTCCACGTAGTTGTCCGACTTGCGCTGGCACCAATCTTCGTCTTCGCCGCAAAGAGACCACGATTCAACAACCTCCCATTGTGAATAGGGACCCCACTGAATCAGGAATCCAAATTTGAGATCCTTCCATTCTTCGAGGTTCTTTAACACCAGGGGGTCTGTCTCCCTCTCCTCGTTACGTTGTGATTGCGCCTGAGCTGCGTGGGGTAACAGCCCGATGCACGGCAATGAGGCAAACAGTCTAAGCATCCAGTGATTCGCGAATGTGATTCTTTTCATCATCGTTAGTCTACGCTTGGAACAAAACACCACCTTGTCATCTATACAATGACTTTTGGAACGCCCTTATAGTAGAGGTATTACCGCTTGGTCAGGTTGCGAGATCTGAATTTATAAGTACAACCGTTCTTTTATAGTTTGTATTAATCTTTCGTTCCGTTGTAGCAATCTCAACCGCGATAGCATACAACTTGCCGGGATTGTTCCTGAGAAATTCCAAATCCACAACAAGATTGAAATTCCCCACCTCATTGCCGTCTTGAACCAGAACTGAAGACGGAAGCGAATAGGTGTCTGCTGGCAAGACTTCAACACCCGCAAGCGTGCCGTTTGCAATCAACACACCAACGGTATCAGCATTGGCCGATATGCTCACAGAGAAGCTTCCCTCATTGTTGACTCCCGCTCTGTAGATTCCCAGAGGGATGACGAGCTGGTCATTGCTCGCGTCAATTGAAAATCGAGTCGGCGCTCCTGGTGTTGGTACGCCATAGGTGTCGACAACGACAGAGATATCGTAGATTCCCCGGACGGCTGCCGGCATATAAATGGTTTGTTCGGGATAGGGAGCATCCTCGATTTCCTGATAGTTGCAGGAAATGCAAGCGAGTGCGATCAGGATGCAGGAGAGAACATTCCTGCATGATCCAATAGCCTTATCTTTCATGTCGTTAGCAATTGCATCGTTCAACATTTCTTCATTCTGTGGTCGCTACCAGAGCGGGTTCTGAGCCCACCCCCCGGCGAGCAACAATTCGCTTTGCGGAATAGGATACAAATACATCCTTGGGTCAACCACGCGATTCTCCACATTAACGGGTGTATAGGTAAACTGGTCTGTGCCCGTTTTGGTGATGTCTACTCCGGCGAGTGTCGATCCCAAAGTTTCTGATGCAACCATCCAGCGCCGAACATCCCAGAACCGGTGGCCTTCGAATGCCAGTTCAACTCTGCGTTCGTTCCTGATTCGGTCACGCATTTCAGCCTGGCTCAGGCCATCCGGCAATGGCGGCATCTCTACACCCGGCCGCGCCCGAACCAGGTCTACATAAGTTTTGATATCCGGATTACCGGGATCGTATTCATTCAAGGCCTCTGCATAATTCAGATAGATTTCGGCAAGCCGGAACAGGATCCAGCTGTGTACACTGGTATTTCCCTGCAACAAGTTCAGGTTCTCATCGACGTATTTTCTGAGGTAGTATCCCGTTCTCGTAGCCAGGGGGGTACCTTTTCCGTCCCGACCACCGGTCCATGCTTCAACCGGGCGATCCTTGAAAAAAGTGTTATTCGTAAGGACCGTGCGAGCGAGGCGGGGATCCCTGTTTTCGTACGGCGCTGCCGCGTGCGCAGGATTATTCCAGTCGAATTTGCTACCATCAGCCATCTCGTATGCATCGACAAGATTCTGCGACGGTGTTGTACCGCTCATGCCCAAATCATATCCTATCGGATAGTT
>DASVCT010000263.1:0-11039 GCA_036381475.1 Cyclobacteriaceae bacterium | reverse complement strand
GGGAGGCCGGTTGACAATGAGGTGATTATCATGGAAAAACCCGACGGCACGAGGCTTCACGTCCTCCCGCATCCCAGACCGCTCTACGATCCCGCCGGCAACCTGGAAGGTGCCGTAAACGTGCTGATCGACATCACCAATGAAAAGCGCTCACAGCAAATCCTCGAGGAGAGCATCAACCGGCTCAATCTTGCGGTTAACGCCGCTGAACTGGGGACGTGGGACCTGGATGTGGCCTCCGGAAAGATCGTGACGTCCGATCGGCACAAGAAGATCATGGGATTGGAAAAGGAGGGCGAATGGACGCATGAAGATTTTATGGCGTTAATTCATAAGGAGGATGCCGCGATGGTCGACGAGGTGTATAAGCGCGCGCTGGAGTCGGGCACCATGTTTTTCGAAGCCCGGATTGTACGCGGCGACCAAAGCATTCGCTGGATTCGGGTAAACGGAGTAACGCTGTATTCCAATGGACAGGCTTCCCGCATGATTGGTACAACGCTCGACATAACGTCACAGCGTGAGATCAGTGAACACCTGGAACAAAAGGTGGCCCGCAGAACCAGAGAGTTGACGCGTCTGAACAGGCTCCTCGAAAAATCGAACCACGACCTTGAGCAATTTGCCTACATTGCGTCGCACGATTTGCAGGAGCCACTGCGAAAAATACAAACCTTCGCCACGCTTGCGGAAAACGTAGACAACGAGGTTGGTCGTAAAAGGTATCTTACCAAGGTCAGAGAAGAAGCTCAGGGCATGTCTGCCCTGGTGCGGGACGTACTAACGTTCTCACGGTTGTCCGCCATTCCCGAATTCTCGAAAGTTGATCTTAATGAAGTCGTAGAAGATGTAAAGTCCGAGCTCGCTCTTCTTATTTCCGAAACCGGCGCCACGATCACCTGTACGGACCTTCCGGAAGTGATGGGCATTCAACGTCAACTGGGACAGCTGTTGTCTAACCTGATCAGCAATTCATTGAAGTTTGCAAGGCAGCGACCTGAAGTAACTATTACCTGTCGTGTATTGCCGCGGGAGGAAGTGGACAAACTTCACACATTGCAGCCGGGACGCGAATACGTTCAGCTCATGGTGAAGGACAACGGTATTGGCTTTGAACAACGGTACGCAGATCAAATTTTCAATATTTTTCAGCGACTCAATTCCCGTGAAGCCTATCCGGGCAATGGAGTCGGCCTGGCCCTGTGCAAGAAGATCGCGGAAAATCACAACGGCGCGATTAGCGCCAAAAGCACTCCCGGCGAGGGTACGGTGATATACATTACATTGCCGGCCAAAAAGAAAGATTGAAGAGTTGAATATTGAAGAGTTGAATATTGAAGAGACGACATTTGGCGTCCGACCACGCTCATCATTACTTATACTCTCGAGGGAGTCAGACAACTTCACCCGCCTACCCGGCTAACGTCTGGCAAATGTTTAATGACATTGGGTAGTTGGGCAGGCACTCCAGCCCTCCAACACTTCAACACTAATTTTTCCTTGGTAGCTCGGCAAAATCAGGCTTGATGAGCGTTGCCTTTTCAAACCAGTACGATTTTATTACGCCGACCATGTCAACGAGTTCGCTATAGCTATAGGGCTTTTCAAAGTAGGCGTTGCATCCTAAGTCGTAACTCGCGAGAATATCGCTTCGGGAATTGGAGGTCGTGAAAATGAGCACCGGAATGTGACGCTGGGTGGGGTTTGACCGAATGGCTTCAAGGGTCTTGAGCCCATTTTTCTTAGGCATGTTGAGGTCCAGAAAAATAATCGATGGCGTCTGCGAGTATTCGGCAAGCAGGGAGAGCAACTCTTCGCCGTCGCAGGCCAGGAGAATCTTACTGCGTTCTACTCCATTTTCAACCAGAGCCTCCGTTAACAATAGCCTGTCGTCAATATCGTCATCCGCGATAATAACCATGGGTACCCCGGAAACCATTCAGAGAGATTTTTGAGATAAGTTAAAGAATATTTGCGGTTCTTTATTAACCCTGCATTACATAACAAGCTGAAAATGATGGAAGTTTGGGTGGAATGAGGGGGTCGAAGGAAGCGCTTGTCCCTAAGTTTAAGGTTTTCAATCGATTACAATTAGGGTAGTTTCGCCCGTCCTTTGAAACGGCCGTATTTCCTGTCCAACGACGTTTATTTCCGGTGGTAGGCGGCTGACTCCACGTCGATAGAGACGCGGGGGAGTGTGATCTTGAAGACGGTCTCCTGACGGGGAACGGAGGTGACGTCAATCTCTCCGGCATGGGCCTTTACGATATTGAGGGTGGCCGCAAGTCCAAGTCCGATCCCGCTTTTCTTTGAGGTAAAGTAGGGTTCGAAAAGATTGGGAAGGTGCTCCCTGGGGATGCCGCATCCGTTATCTGCCAGATGAATGACACAATGGTCGCTCGTGCTACTCACCCGGATGTGAATGCGGCCCTTACCTGATTCCACCGCCTCGATAGCATTTACCAGTATGTTCAGGATCGCCATTTTTATTCGCTCGGTGTTGGCCTTAATCATCAGGGACTCGGATGGCACGTCCAGTACGACATCAATGCCTTTGAGTCGCGTGCGGTCCTCGATGGCGCCAACACAATCCTGGAGAATTCCTCTGACATCGACGGCCTCTAAGTGCATTTCGTCTGGCCTCGACGACTCCAGTAGCCGGGTGATCAGGGTGTTGATCCGTTGGGAATTCCTCGTAATGATCTCCAGAAGGACCCGGTCCTCCTTAGCTATGCTCGATGCGTCGATCTGCTCCACGGACATCTGAATGGTGGAGAGCGGATTACGCACTTCATGGGCGAGTGTACTGGCAAGACGCCAGGTGGCAGCTAGCTTTTCTGCATGAAGCATGGCCTTTTCTGCCTTTTTGAGACTGGTAATGTTGTGGATAATTCCGTAAACGTTCACCATATCCGTCGATGACGTATCTCGCGAAAGGGAGAGCAGGCAATTTTTGGTTTCGCCTTGCGCATCGACAACGTCAACCTCAATGTCGGTTACTTCGCCTTTTTCGTCGAGATCTTTGAGTATCCTCTCCTGTGCATGCGCGTCGGGGATGAAGTCGAAGAGTCTGCGCTCAAGCAGCAAGTTACCCGGTGTTTCAAAAAGACCCGATGCTGACCCGTTGAAGTCTTTAAGGACAAGGTCTCCGTCGGTGATCAGGATGGCTTCCCGCGAGTGTTCAAAAACGGCACGATACTTCCGCTCACTCGTGCGCAGCGCGTTTAGCACAGTGGCACGGGATAGGGCGTATCGGATCGATCGATCGAGGTTCTCACTGCTGATTTCGGATTTCAGCAGGTAATCTGCAGCGCCCAGTTCCATTGCCTCGTGGTCGATTGCGCTGTTTCCTTTTCCGGTGAGGAGAATGAGCGGTTCTTCGCATCCCTGAAACAGTGCGTTTCGCAGTAGATCGAGACCCGTTTGGGCGCCCAGGCGATAGTCGATAAAATATAAGTCGTATTTCTTTTGGCTGATCAGCTTGAGTGCCTCGCCATAGTGCCGGCACTGATCCACCAAAAAGTTCTGGTTCGCAATACTCTTGATGTGTTCGCGGATGATGAAAAAGTCGGTGTCATCGTCATCGACGACAAGTATCCGGATGGGGGTGTGGGGCCGGTTCATCGGACTCAGGCAGATTGAGGTTGCGGGATCGCTTGACGTTCCGGCATGATCAGCATAAACGTGCTTCCTTTGCCCAGCTGGCTTTCTGCCATTATGAGTGCGCCATGCCTGTCGGCGATTTTTTTGCACGTGGCCAGGCCGATGCCCGACCCGGCATAGTCGCTTTTAGCGTTCAGCCGCTGGAATACGCCAAAGATCAACTCAGCATACTCCTGCTCGAATCCTATTCCGTTGTCTGTGATTGAAATCTTATAGTAGGTTCCAGGCCTTGTGATGTTATACTTGTGTTTTTCCTGTTCCGAGAGTGCACAGGATCCGACCCGAATGTGAGGCTTTACATTGGAAACAAACTTCAGCGAGTTGCCAATGAGATTGTTGAGTAAGAGTCGAATTTCTGACGCCACTCCTTCTATACTGGGCAAGTCGCGAACCTCAATGGTTGCGCCGGTCTCATTGATTCTAAAATCCTGATCCGACATGACGTCCTGGAATATCTTGTCCATATCCAGCTGTTCGAATCGGGGTGTATTGTGGTCAAGATTGGTAAACTGCAAAAGACTGTCTATGATTCCACGCATGTTGTTTACCGAGGAAAGGATCATATCGATATATTGTCCTCCGTCCGGACCCAACGCCTCCCTATAGCGCAACCGCAGAAACTCGCTTAGAGTCGCGATTTTCCGTAGAGGTTCCTGCAAATCGTGGGAAGCGAGGTATGCAAACTCATCCAGTTTTTTGCGCATGACGGCGGGAAGCAAAAAATCAAATTATAGACAATATACAATATTAAGAACCCACCTTGCGGTCAGGCAAGTCCTTCTTCCGTTTACGCCAACATTCAAGCCAAAGCCGCAAGGGTGCGCTGTTTTGCGTGGAATTTGTTCAAACATAATTATTATATGTTTAAACATGGCTGATGTGACGATAATTTTCCACAACAGGTACTGTCTTTTCCCCATTTTTCAAGGCATAATCCGGCCAACGTCCCCATGATAAAAAATTGGGCAGGGAACCGGTATTGATTCCCCGCCCTTTTTCTCAGCATTTAGTCTATCCGTTCCGCAGCCTTCAGCTGATCCCGATACCGTTTTATGGCATCGTGTGATTCCTTGATCATCTGCCGTTGCCGGATTAACATGTTGTAAAGTTCATCGGGCCAGGCTACGTCCTCATCAAGCGCTTCGTCATAAGCCTTAAGCGCGGCGTCTTCACCGAACTCGCATAATTCAAAAACGGACTTTGCGCTTCCTCCGGTGAAGGAGGTCTTCAGATCGATCCAGGTCCGATACAACTTGCCGGATGTCGTTGTGCTTTCAGCCGGCTCACCGCCAAGGCGCATTACCGCTGATGATAACTCGTTAACGAATACGCCGCTTTCGTTAGTTCGCTCAAGGAACATCGGTCGCGCGTTGTCGTAGCCCGGTTGACTTAATTCTTCGGTTGCCTTGGTGTATCCTTCGATGCGGTCATTGTTGATCCGAATAAGATCATTCAATACATCTACCAACTTTTCGTTTTCCATGGTGTTCACATTTACGTTGCTTCCTACTTTTTCTTGCTGGAGTAAGTCTTGAAAAACCGTGCCATGACTCGCGAGCGCTTTCGACTACTGAAATCATGCACTGGAACAACAGGCTCAAACGCGGAGGCGAGCCGCCGATGGCAAAATATTCCCCGAAACTGTACAATACATTTTACAACTCGGAGACCTCATGCGTCAGGCGACTTCAACACTTCGATCGAAACTTCAGCGTGGTCCGTTCCGCCCAAGCCTTCGCCAACCAGGATGGGGTCGTCAATTAGCATCACCTCAAGATCGGAACCCTCATATACTACGCGTACCCGGGATCCTTTCTGAAGCTTGCGCAATTTCTTCGACGGAATTGTTGTCCGCAGTTGCAACGGATTTCCTTCTTTCAAGTCCTTGAACTGAAAGGACTCCGCACGTATGGTGATTGCATTATCCATAAGTGTAAATATTTAGATTGATATAGTGAGGGGCTCCGAAGAGCCCCACCCATCTTTGCCTCTCAACCGAGTGGCCGGGTCGGCGACCATCAGTCAAAAGAGTGTGATTGGTCTTAATCCCGTTCAGGATACCAGACACAACGGGCATTATATGCCAGTGGAAATTTCGTGCCATTGCAAATTCGTGCGACCGCGAGACTTTTTTGCGGCTCACGTGGTTAGAAAAATCCACAAAATGGGAACAGCGATAAGGGGAATAGGGAGATAAGGAAATAGGGAAATAAGGAAATAAGGGTATAGAGGTATAGAGGTATAGGGTTATAGGGGTATAGGGGTATAGGGTATAGGGGGTTAGGGGAATAGGGTGTCCGCGGATTGGAGTGAATGGGTACATCGTTGGAAGATACTACGGGTTACCGATCGTTAGAATTTTTTTGAGACGCATGGCCGTGCGTCTCTACGTGGGTGCCGATTACCGATTACTAGTTACCTCTAAAGTCGCTTCCCCTCCACAACTCCCAGCAGGTACGTCAACCTCCGGGGGGAGTGGCATGGTTTTTTCCTTGTTCAGAACGAGATGGTTAATCAATGAGAAGTTATGGCAAAGTATTCAAAGAAGGCGCAGGCGTCCGTGGAGCGAGCGATGCGTAAGAGGAAAAAAGGAACGTTGAAGTCGGGCAGTGGCCGGAAGGTCAAGAGCAAGAAGCAGGCAATAGCGATCGGTCTGTCTGAAGCACGTAAGAAGGGTGCGAAGGTACCCAAGAAGAAAAAAGCGTAAGCAAAGGTTCTTTACAGGCGAATCCTGATCCCGTATGGGAAAAAAGAAGATCCATCCTTCACAGACACAGGAACGTCCTGGGAGCGAGGCGAAGATGAAGCCTGCTCCCAAGGCAGAGCGCCCCGAGCGTGCTCTTAAACTCGAGAACAAGGTCGCCTTCATTACCGGTGGCGACAGTGGCATCGGACGGGCGGTCGCGATACTATTCGCGGAAGAAGGCGCGGACGTTGCACTGTCATACCTTAACGAGGATAAGGATGCAACGCAAACGAAGCAACGGGTAGAGGAACTTGGCCGCGACGACTCCACCTACATGACCGGGCAGTTTCTGCACCCCAACGGAGGGGAGATACTCAATACATAGGAAAACGACGTGAAGGTGAATCGAGAGATTAGTGATTAGTGACTAGTGATTTTTGATTTACGATTTATAGTGCTAATACCGGAGTTGAAGGGCGATCCGCTCGAGGGATGTCAGGGCATCGTTGTCGGTGAAAAGCGCCGTACCTCCTTTATCGATCACCGTTTCAATGATCTCATCGACCGCAGCCGGCACGGTCTTATGCGCTGTGGAGGGCTTGTTCAGATATAATTGTGGATCTCCCTCAACGACGAACCCGGTGCATTCAAAGTCTTTTTCAACGATAAGCGTCAGTCCGCGGCCTTCATGTGCTGCTACCCACACTTCCTGGACTCCCTTTGCGGTGCGGCCGGGTACATCATGATTCTCCAATGCAGAAATCTTGTCGGCAAGTTCTTTCTGCCGGTATGCGAGAAATGACTGGAAAGCCCTCGACCTCAGTTCCTGGAAATTGTATTCATCGAAAGATCCTACCACCTCCCCGCGTATCAGTTCCGCAGCGTCTTGTTGCCGGAAGTCGGCGATGCTTTGGACAGTCCCTGCAATGATTAGGGGCAGCGGTTTCGCGCCCATCGCCCGGGCGATGCTGGAGCCGGCTTCACGAAAGAACGACTGTGTTCTTACCCTGACCATCGTACTTTTTTCTTCCGCCATCTCCTGTCTCGAATGCCCGACAGCGGGCGCGGGGCGTGCGTATTCGTATTCGTCCTCGAAGGTAAGAGGGAAATGTCCATTTGTGATTTCAGTAAGCACATCCCCGCGTGCGGAAAAAAGTCGGATTTGTTTCTTTCCTATAGCGGCGACGAAATACGGTTCGGTAAGTTGCTGCAGGTAGCGAAGGTCACGGGTTACAAACGAGTCGTTAATAACAATTCTTTCCTGCACCGGAAAGGGAAACGACACGATGCCTGATATCCCCTCCGAAACGTAGATTCCGACTCCATCGCGGGCGTAATCCAGCGTGAATTGCTCACCAAGTTGGTCCAGCTGCCGCACGAGTTCGTCCGACAGCTTATATTCTTTTGCGAGGGCCTTCGCCTTGCGGATTGCCTTCCGAAGAATTTCGGGATTTTGCATGCGTTCGGGCGTGAGCCTGTGCTGGGGTACGATGACGGAAAGGCATGGGCCTTGCCGCACCTGAAGCAGCTTGTCATGTAATTCGTCCATGGCGATTAGGGTTGCTTTATTACATAGTTACAACCTAATGCCATTCCCGGTTCCTTGCTATGATGTTTGTTAGCAGCCAACGGGATGATTCGTCATGCGGGGAGAGCCATCAACCCGATGTCTAAACCCCGCTGCGACGATCTTCGATATCAAAATACGACCACGGGAAGGTCGGGAGGCAGCCCGAAACTCAGCTGAGCCCCTGTTTCATACCGGCTCTCGTTGGCAAACCCATGCTGTCGTACCACCTGCGCGTCGGTGAAATACCGGGAAATCTTATTCCGGGTGTAAACGGCCGAGGATCCCGCTGCGGAGTAAATCAGATCCACTGCCTGGAACGAACTTTGATTTACGTGGGCCACTGCCAGTTGCAGCGCGGCTCGCTCGCCCGCCGTTATCGGGACGCCTTTCATCGTTTTGTCCCAGGCTTCGGCGATGGTCTGGTGGAGATACGTGCGGGCAGCGTGAACTATTGATTCTGCCATACCCCACTTTCGCTGTACCGATCCCCGGTGCCTCATCGTTGTAGATGAACCCAGTGGCGTTTTGGAATCCACCATCATAAGAAGTTCCTGGGTGGCATTGGTTGCGAGGGCGAGCGCCACGGGTGTGATAAGGCATCCTGGCCCGGCAAGAATGGCGGGCAACCGGTACACGTGGCCGGAACAATAGGTGTTAGGCTCTAGTGTCGGATCGAGAGGGAAACTGAGGTGGACGGGCACAAACACATTGTCGGCCAGGACATCGTTGCTGTCGGTCGCCTTCATCCCGATGGAATGCCAGGTATCTTCTATCGAACAATCTTTTGCTTTCATCGCAACGCCGATAACCTGCGGTATTCCATTGATCTCCTTCGGTTGACGATTCTGCATGACCAGAGCGGACACGAAAATCCATTGGGCTTGATGAACATTACTGGTAAGATTGCTCCTTCCATTGACCACGTAACCTCCATCAACTGGCGTAGCCTGCATGGGCGGATGGAAAGTTCCGGCCACAAATGTGTCGGCGTCGTTGCCATACAGCTCCTCAATCCCTTTATCGTTCAGACGGCTGCTCCACCATGCCGACGTGTTCGACACCATTAACGACCAGGCAGCAGCGGCGTTGTGCCTGGCGATTTCCTCTACGACGCGCGCCGCAGTGAGCGGATCGGTTTCCAGGCCACCCAAACTTTTGGGTACGAACATTCGATGCAATCCGGCTGCCCTAAGGGTCTCCATGGTAGTTTCAGAAAGCCGCCTGTTACTCTCCTCGGACGGAACTTGCGACGCCAGTGTGGGAGCGATCCTCTTCGTGGTGTCCAGGAGATCGTCTGCCTTGGCCGCTTCGGTGTACTCAAGAATCTCTTTTGTAGTCATAGTAATGGGGGTTAGATACCACTTAGCAAAAATACTGTGAGCGCCAGGATCGCGTCTTGCTCCACCGGCTCAATGTTTTGTCTGAAAGGATCAAAAGGAAGGGGACGTGGCCCTGGTCAGGCGGGTTGGAAACGGATCGTCGGTGTGACAGTACGCCGTTGCAAGCGCCATTGTGAGGGTGTTGCGCCGATATGCTCTTTGAACGCCCGGCTGAAGTGCTGGTGGCTTTCAAAGCCGACTTCAAATGCAATTTCCCCTACAGTCATCGACGTGTTTTCGAGCAGCTCCCTGGCCAATCTCACCCTGCGTTTCATGATCCATTTTGCCGGGGTCGTGTGGAATAACTTTTTGAATTCCCGCTTGAAGGTCGCTGTGCTTCTACAGGCAAGGAAGGAATACTCCTCTATCGTAAGATTGGCGGTGAAGTTCTTCTCCATGATCTCTTCGAGTGCAGGCAGCTTGCCTTCGCGGAGCCAGTTGAAGTAGGAGAGGAGATGTCCGTTATTCGTATCGGCTAGTATGGAGAGAACAAGCTCTTTGAACTTGAGTTCAACAAGGTTCTCTGGCGGCGAAGGGTCCATCGTGAAATAGGGGATCATCGAAGAGAAAAATGAACGCGTGAGGTCGTTGATGTGCAGGTTCAGGATGTCCTCATCCTGGGCGCCCGGCAACGAGTATGCGGGCAGCTTGTTGAGGTTCTCGTTCATTAATCCCTTGATAAATCCGTCTGGTAAAAAGAACCCCATAGCGCACCATCCTTCATCCCCGGGCCGTTCAGAAATTTGCGTGCCTTTCTTAATGAACATGCAAACGCCTTCCGTCATCTCATACTGGCGGTTGTTTCGATGAAATATCCTTCTTCCACTGATCACATATACAATCAGATTGTACTCCAGGTACGTCCGTTCCTTTCGGTTTCGCTGAGGGCATTCGTAATGGGTAAAAAGAAGGTCACCGCACGTGAGACGGCGGGAAAGGGCGGGGTATTGGCGGAAAACCTCAAGCAGGTTTACCATGCGTCCTATTTACACTATCGAATATAACGATTGTATCGCATTCCTGGACGTAGGATCAGCCCTGTATGGCCGAAAATTTTGAAGCCACCCAATTTGGGTTACCGGTCCGGGATGTTCCGGTTGAACCATCGCCGGCCGTGCGCCATGAGTTTTAGGGCCTTTCGGGGGGCCGAAATGAACCGCGAACGCTGGCGGTCCTCGCGCAAACGCTTCTGGTAGGGTTTCAAAAGGTCCTGGCGGGTAATCATACCCAGGATTTTCTTGCTGCCACGCTCCATGACAGGCAGGATGTCCTGCCCTGTTTTTATCATAAATTCAACCGCGAGTTCCAGGTAGTTGTCCTCGTATACCGTGTAAGGACGACCGACGAGGAGGTCCCTGATCTGGCCGCCATCCAGGGTTGTCTTAAACAGTTTTCTCTTGCTAACTGCACCTTCAATTGTGACGCCGTCGTCGCCGGTTATAATAAGCGTATCATAGTCGTAGAGCGTTCCCTCTGTGGACAGCCATCGGCGGACACTGTCGATTCGCTCGCTCGCTTTGATGAACGGAAAATCTTTGAGGTCCTCAGTCTTCTCATACACGTCCGCAACGATCATGGTCCGGAGCACATCCGGATGGTAGCTGTCCGGCGTTACGATGCCCCGGCGGCTTATCTTTTCCGTCATGATCGTCGTGCGCATGAGAACGAACGAAACCAGGTACGACATCAGGCAACCTGCAATAAGCGGAAGCAAGGCGTTCTCCTGCATCGTAGACTCCAT